>VGEU01000035.1 GCA_016869145.1 Alphaproteobacteria bacterium
CAGGCGCGCATTTGGACCACGCCGTCGCGGACCGCATCCTCGACCCCGCGCGCGGCGGCGCCGGCGGTCTGGGATAGAATGGGTTGCGGGATCAGCGCGCCGATCGCGACCACCGCGCAGACGAGAAGGCCCGCGCGCTGCGAGCGTCCGACCGGCGGGCGGCGAATCAGCGGGTAGAGGACCCAGGCGAGCGCCGAGATCCAGACCCCGATCAGCGCCAGGCGGATCGCGGTGAAGACACAGCGTTCACGGACGCTGTCGATCGCGAAACTGCGCACGCCGAACGTGCCCGCGATGGCGCTGTTGTGGATCACGACCTGCTGGCGGACGATGATCGGGTCCATCGGCACCACGATCGCGTGACGGCGCCATTCGCTCGGCGCGGTCAGATCGGCGACGATATGCGGCAGATGGCCGAGATTCTTGCCCGAGGCATCGAAATTGAACAGCGTGACGCGGGCGTGATGCCAGCGACCCGACGGCGACACGAGACCGTCCGCCCGGACCTCGACCGAGACCCGCACCAGATCGTACGGAAAGTGCTTCGGCAGGTTGAGCACGAGATAGCTGTTGCGCTGCCCGGGCACAGGTTCGAGGAACGCGACCGAGGGATCGGCGCGGAGAATGGAAACGCCGGCCGGGCTCGCAAACCAGGGGCCGCCGACGAAGCTCGGGGTGAGGTTGGACCGCTCCGTCGCGTAGCGGAAATCGGTTGCGAAGAAGAGGAGACCGGTCACCGCACAGAGGACGAGGACGACGAAGACGCGCGCCCGTGCCGGCGTGCCGGCAAGATAGCTGCCGATGGTGCGTGCGAGGTCGATCGTGTCCGACATCGGGAAGCGGTCTCGCGCCGTCGCGAGCGATGAGCTCCGAGGCTAACCCAACATGGTTGTCGGAACGTAGCCTTCAGGCGGAGCAGGGCTGGCCGAGACGCGGTTCCGACCGCCACAAGGCTTCGAGATAGCCGGGGTTGCGCCGCCAATAGGCGAGGACCCGCGCCGCCTCGCCGGTGCCGAGCTGGGCGAAGACCCGCTCCGCGGCGGCGAGCTCCTCGCGGGCGCCGTTGAGGGTCGCGTAGCGGGCGAGGCGGGTCAGGCGGGCGATCACCGAGAAATGGCCGAGCGACAGGCCGACCGAGCGCGCCAGCGCGGCGAGCCCCTCCCCGCCCGGCTCGAACACGAGGCGGCGGACGAGCCCGACCCGGAGCCCGCCGAGGCGCGCGAGCGCGGCCACGAACAGCGGCACCTCGCCGGCCCGCAACAGGCCGACGACCAGGTCGGGCGACAAGAGCCCGGCCGCGGCCGTGGCCTCGATGAAGCGGCGACAGCCGGCGTCGGGTCCGGCGCGTTCGGCCTGGGCGGCGAGCGCCTCGACCACGGCCGCCTCGAGCGCATTGTCGATGTCGGTCTCGTCGACGCTGCGGTCGGCCAGCATGGCGCGCCGGAGCGTCGCCGCGAGACCCCAGTAGAGGCGCCGCACGAGCGCCGGATCGAGATCGGCGGCGTCGATGGTCGGGTTGTCGTAGGTATCGACGCGTCGAGCGCGGCGGACGAGATAGGCGTTCAGTCCCTCGACCACCGCCGGTCCGGCGGCCTGCAGGATCGCGAACAGCGCATCGGCGTGCGAGCCGGCGGCCGCATCGCGCGGCTCGCCCAGCTCGTGGCGCTTGAGCGCTCGCTCCAGGCGGTCCTCGATCCGCCGCTGCTCGACCTGCTCGATCAGCTCGAAGTCGCGGAGCATGCCCGAATCGAGGAGCCGGCCATAGGGATCACCCGGCTCATCGCCGGCGAGCCCGCGGCCGACCGCGCGGGCGAGGCTCGGGCGCTCCGCCTGGGTGCGATCGAGATGGCGGACGATCGCGCCTTGAACCTCGTCCGCCAGACGGCGCAGCATGCTGATCATCTGCGACCGGTCGCGATCGGAGAGCCCGTCCGAGACCTCGCCCGAGGGCGCATTGAGCGCCTCCGCGATACGGGCACGGTGGCGGCGCATCGCCTCGGCATGTGCGCGCCCGCGCTGGACGAGATCGCGCGCCGTCGCCGTGGGGACGGCAAGGTGGCCGTTGGTCATCGCATGCCTCGCGGCCGCGCCGCCCAAGGCCGCCCGCCGATGTTCACCGCGCGCGCGTCGGCACCGCGCCGACGGGTCGACGCCAATCGGGGACCTGTGTCGCACCGAGCCGCGGCCATGGACCAAACAAGATACGGGCTTTGCCGCTCATGCAATGGCGCCGAAATCCCACCGCGGCGTCACTGTCTGACGGCAGAGAACGGCAGCGAGGAACGCAAGAACCGTGCCATTGTGACAAATACGTATCTTTTCAAGGCGCTAACGGCGGCGTCCGCGAAGAGCCGCGGGGCACCTGTAAAGGATTCCGACACAGAGTGGTTAAGGTCCCGACCGGCTCCGCCGCCGCGGTCAGGAACGCCTGAACCGCGGCATGACCTTCTCGCCGAACATCCGGATCGAGCGCTCGGCGTCGGCGTGCGAGATGGTGTTGAAGTTGACCTGAAGCGAGGCATCGTCGATCCCGCCGACCGCTTCGTCATAGGCCTGGATGCGCTCGATCAGTTCATCGGGCGTGCCGACCCAGGCCGCGCCCTTGGCAACCTGGGTCTCGAAGGTCTCCTTCGACAACGCCTCGATCATCTTGTCGTAGCCCTTGTAGTCCTTCGACGACGAGCCCTTGGTCCAGTCGGACGCCGCGGCGACGAGCGATTTGAGGTAGCGGTTGAGCGGTTCGCGGGCGATACGGATCGCCTCCGCCCGCGTCGGCGCGCAATACATGTGGAAGGCGAGCATCAGGCGGCCATTCCCCGGATGGCCGGCCTTCCGCCATGCCGTGCGGTAGGCCTTGGCGAGCTCGTTCATCGCGCCGCCGGCGATCGGGATCGCCATGATGTAATTGCCGGCGCGGCCGGCCTTCTCGAACGATTCGGGCGTCTGGAACGCGGCGGTCCAGAACGGCATGCGCGGGCGCTGCGTCGGGCGCGGCAGCGAGGTGACGTTCTTGAAGCTGTGGAAGCGGCCGTCCATCGAGACGTTCTCCTCCTCGAGGAGACGGCGGACCTGCTCCATGCCCTCGTCGAAGCGGGCGATGCTCTCGTCGAGGCTGACGCCGAAATGGCGGAACTCGTGCGGCAGGAAGGCGCGCGCGAAGCCGAGCTCGAGCCGGCCATTGGTGATCGCGTCCAGCATTCCCGCCTCGCCCGCGATCTTGAGCGGGTGGTTGAAGGCCGGCAGCACCGCGCCGACGACGAGCCGGGCACGCTTGGTCCGTTGCGAGGCCGCCGACAGAAACACCATCGGATTCGGGCTGTAACCGCCATAGGGCTCGAAATAGTGCTCGACCGTGCGGACGTGGGTGAAGCCGTACTCGTCGCAGAGGCCGACCAGCGCCAGCGATTCGAGGAAGTACTCGTCCGCGGTCTTCACGTCCGGACCGACGTCCGGGAAGAACTGCATTCCGAATTCCATGGCTCGACTCCCCTCTCTCGCCGCGCTGAGCGATCGGTCAGGGTCCGGACTGTACAGGACGTATTAATCCGTGTACAGAGTATTTTCCGGCCGGAGGAGACGTTCTTGCCACGACGACCGAAACGCGCCGAGACGGTTGCAGAGGCACCCTTCGACCTCCGGAGCGCGCCCGGACATCTCTTGCGCCTCTGCCAGCAGCGCGCGGTCGAGCTCTTCGTCGCCGAGGTCGGCGAGGACGGGCCGACGCCCCGCCAATACGCGGTGCTCGTGACGATCGCCGGATCGCCCGGCCTCAGCCAGACCGACCTCGTCCGCGCCACCGGCATCGACCGCTCGACGCTGACCGAGATCATCCGCCGCCTGGTCCGCAGAGGTCTGGTGACGCGGCGGACCGCGGCGGACCAGCGCGCCAACGCGCTCGTGCTGACCTCGGCCGGCCAGACGATGATCGAGACCGTGACGCCGCTCGTCGAGCGCGCGCAGACACGCATCCTCGAGGCGATCCCGCCGCGCGAGCGTGCCGCCGCGATCCGCCTCCTCGAGCGCCTCGCCGACGGCGCGACAGCCGATCAGCCGGCCGGGAAGACGATCCCCTGGGCGAGCGGCAGATCGCGAGAGTAGTTGATCGTGTTGGTCGCGCGCCGCATATAGGCCTTCCACGAATCCGATCCCGATTCGCGCCCGCCGCCGGTCTCCTTCTCGCCGCCGAACGCACCGCCGATCTCCGCCCCGCTCGGGCCGATATTGACATTGGCGATGCCGCAATCGCTGCCGACCGCCGACAGGAACGTCTCCGCCTCGCGGAGGTCGTTGGTGAAGATCGACGAGGCGAGGCCCTGCGGCACCGCGTTCTGCAAGCCGATCGCCGCATCGAGCGTCCGGTAACCGAGGACATAGAGGATGGGTGCGAAGGTCTCATCGGCGACGATCGAGGTCTGCGCGGGCATCTCGACGATCGCGGGGCGGACATAATAGGCATCGGGGTGACGCGCGGCCGCGACCCGTTCGCCGCCGTGCACCGTGCCGCCGTCGCGCCGCGCGCGCGCAAGCGCTGCGGCCATCGCTTCGAAAGCGCGGGCATCGATCAGCGGGCCAACCAGCGTGCCGGGATCGAGCGGAGAGCCGATCGGGATCGAGGCATAGGCGGCGACGAGGCGGCGGCGGAGCGCGTCACGCACGTCCTCGTGCACGATGAGACGGCGGAGCGTGGTGCAGCGCTGCCCGGCGGTTCCGACTACGGCGTACAGGATCGCGCGCACCGCGAGGTCGAGATCGGCAGACGGCGCGATGATCATCGCGTTGTTGCCGCCGAGCTCGAGAAGCGCGCGGCCGAGCCGTGCCGCGACGGCTTGGGCGACCGCGCGGCCCATCGGCACGCTGCCGGTCGCGCTGACGAGCGGCAGACGCCGGTCGGCGGCGAGCGCGGCGTCGAGCGACCCGCCGCCGATCGCGACCGAGGAGAGACCGTCGGGCGCTCCGCCGAACTCATGCACGGCCCGCTCGAACAGGGCCTGGCAGGCGAGCGCGGTGAGCGGCGTCTTCTCCGACGGCTTCCACACCACCGGGTCGCCGCACACGATCGCGATCGCGAAATTCCACGACCAGACCGCGACGGGGAAATTGAAGGCGGAGATGACCCCGATCGGGCCGAGCGGATGCCAGGTCTCCATCATCCGGTGGCCGGGCCGCTCGGAGGCGATGGTGAGACCGTAGAGCTGGCGTGACAGCCCGACGGCGAAGTCGCAGATGTCGATCATCTCCTGGACCTCGCCGAGCCCCTCCTGGAGGATCTTGCCGTTCTCGATCGTGACGAGCCGGCCGAGCGCGGCCTTGTTGCGGCGGAGCGTCTCGCTGAACAGGCGGATGAGCTCGCCCCGTCGCGGGGCCGGCACGGTCCGCCAGGCGGCGAACGCCGCCGCGGCGCGGGCGATCTTGGAATCGAGCCCGCGCGCATCGTCGGTCGCGACGCGGGCGATCTCGGCGCCGTCGATCGGCGAACGCACAGCGAGATCGCCCACCCGGAGCCGCGCCGGATCGAGGCCGAGCGCGGCGAGGAGTTCGTCGTTGTTCATGGCGTCGCGCTCCCGTGATCGTTGCGGTAGTAGCGGCCGAAGCGGTTGGCGAGAAACTGCTGCAGGGGCACGTCCTCCTGGCGGAGGAATCCCGAGGCCGGCAAGACGCCTTCGCGCAGGAGATCGACCATCACGCAGAGCGCGGAGGCGGTGGTGAGCTGGATCGCACTCCACGGCCGGCCGTTGATCTCCTGGCCGTAGACCTTGTTGACATAGGATTTCTGCGTCAGGCGGCCGGCCTGGCGACCGGTCACGGTCGCGAACACGAGAACGACGTCCTGGAGTGTCACCGGGATCGCGTATTCGAGCACGTCCTTCAGGAGTTCGCGCCGCTCGCCGAGGCGGAGATCGTCGATCAGGAGCCGCATCCGGTCGCAGTGGCCCGGATAACGCACGGTCTTGTAGTCGAGCTCCTTGACCCGGCCCTCGAGGGTCTCGCACAGCGTACCGAGCCCGCCCGAGGTGTTGAACGCCTCGTAGGTGACCCCGTCGAGAAGGAACTGCTCGATCCCCTGCAGCGGCAACACTTCCAGCCGCCGCCCCTCGTGGATGACCTCGCACGGGTTGCAGTACTCGCTGATCAGCCCGTCGGTGCTCCAGGTCAGATTTTAGGTGAGCGCGTTGGTCGGGAACTGCGGCAGCGCGCCGACACGCATGCGGACCGCATCGAGCGATGTGAACTCGCGCGCGAGCGCCGCCGCGGCGATCGAGATGAAACCGGGCGCGAGCCCGCACTGGGGCATGAACACCGTTTCCGCACCATCGGCCATCTCGCGAACGGCGCGCGTCGTCTTCACGTCCTCGGTCAGATCGAAACAATGGAGGCCGACGGCGCGCGCCGCCGCGGCGACGGTCGGGTTGAGATGGAACGGCAGCGCGCTCACGACCGCATCGTGTCCGGTCATCGCCTTGGCGAGCGCGTCGCGGTCCTCGACATCGATCCGCACGCTGCGGACATCGTGGCGATGGATCGCTCCGAGCAAGCGCGCGTCGCGATCGGCGACGGTGAGCTCGAAATCGCCGCTCGCGCCGAGGAGCTCGGCGATGGCCGCGCCGATCTTGCCGGCACCGAGCAGAATGATTCGGTCCAAGATTTTCCTCCGCCTGTGGAGACTCAGCGGCCGAAGAGACGGCGCAGCGGGTCTACGGGATTGACCTCGCGCGGGATGACCCGCTCGATCGTCTCGAGCGCCTTGCCCGGCAAGGACGGCACGCCGATCTCGAGGCCCGGCGCGAAGGTCGGATCGTCGAGCGAGCCGCTGACGATGATCGGGATATTGACGCCGAGGAGCGCATCGGAACGATTGCACGCCTGGGCGGTGCCGAGGAGCTTGGGATCGATCCGGTAGTGGAGCGTGCGGGGCGGCAGATTGATCGTGCCGTTGCCCTCGAACGACATCGGCGAGGACGTCATGACGAGATCGTTGTTGACGAGCACACCGTTCGTGACGCGGAAGCTGCCGGCGAGCCGGGTGAAGCTGGTGCGCGCGGTGTTGTTCTCCCCACCCGAGAAAGCCGCCGCGACATTCCGCGCCATCGCGAAGAGGTCGAGGCCGCGGATCGCACCATTGACGACGGTGATGCGCCCTTGGCCGCCGAGCCGGCCGACCATGGCCGCCTCGCTGCCGCCCGCGGTGCGGAGCTCCACCGTGCCGCTCGCCGTGCCCTCGAGGTCCTCGACGCCAGCGGCATCGCGCAGAAGCTGATAGGCGTTGACGCCCGCGAACGTGGCGCGGAGGTCGATCGCCGACTGGGCGCCCGTCGCATCGAGCGCGAGGCGCGCCTCGGCACTGCCGCCTTAGAGCGCGGCCTCCTTCACATCGGCGACGAGCCGCCCCTCGCGCAGGACGACCGCGGCGGCGACGCGACCGGTCTTGACCGCATCGATCGCGAGCGCGCCGATCCCGACCGCGAGATCTAGGTCGACGGCATCGAGCGCCGGCGGGCGGATCGGCATCGTGTTCCACCCCTGACGGCCTGGCCGTGCGGACGCGCTCGCCGGCGTGGTCGCCGGCGCGCGAAAAGCGGCGAGGTCAACGCGCTCGATATCGAGCCTGCCGGAGACCGCGGGGCGGACGCCGCCGGTCGCGATCCGGAGATCGCCGGTCGCGCGGAGCGTCTCGAGTGCGAGCATCGCCTTGGCGAGCGCGACCGACTGGCGGGCGACCGCGACCTCGATTTCGAACGCGACGTTGCCGAGCCCGCGGAGCTCCTTGGCGAGGGCGATGCCGAGCCATTCCGCGACCGCGCGCAGCGAGGCGGCGCGCGCGACGAGGCGGCCGGCCATGACCGTCTCCGCCGCCGGCGAGAGGGTGCCCGCATACTCCGCGGTCAGCGGTCCGGCGATGGCGATCGCGAGCGAGCTCGCGCGCCCTTCGATCAGCGCACCGAGCTCGCCGATCTCGACCCGGAGGTCGATCTTCCGGTCGTTCCAGACCGCGCTGCCCCGCGCCTCGGCCGGTCCGTCGAGCGTCGGCGCGGCGATGACGAGATCGAGCGCGCTCGCCTGATGCATCGTGCCGGCGCGCCGATCAATGAGGACGACGCGGCCGTCGTGGACCTCGATGTCGGAAAGAGCGAGGCCGGCGGGGAGACCCGCCGCCCCCGCGCCGGGCTCGCGCCGGGCGCGGCAGGGCGCGTCGCCGAGAAGTCCCAGCTCTGCCGCCCGTCGTCGGTGATCTCGAGCGCGAAGACGGGACGGATCATCGCGAGCTCGGTCACGACGACGCGTCGCGACAGAAGTGGCCACAGCTCGAGACCGAGCCGCAGCTCGTCGATGTCGAGGAGATTGGGGATGCTCATATCCGGCGCGCTGGCGAGCCGCACCGCCCGCGCGCGGGCCTCGATCCGCGGAAAGACCGAGATCGAGAATTCGTCCCCGATCGCGAGCCGGCGTCCGGTCGCGCGCTCGACCTCGGCCTCGACGAAGCGCTGCACGGTGGTGGCCGGCAGCACGAACGGCGCCAAGAGCACGATGACAACCACCGCGCCGATGGCGCCGCCGAGCCACGAGAGGATCTTCCGCATGGCGTACCTCCCCCGACGAGGGCCGGGCTCCAGTCTAGATCATGCGTCCGCCGATCGTCGGCGGGAATTGCGTCCGAACTCGATCACAACGGCGCCGATCCGGCCCGCCGACCGCCGGTCACAGCATGCCGCTCCACCGCAGCGAGGCGATCATCGAGGTCTGGAGCAGGAACTGGTAGGTCGCGGCCGGGTCGGCGGCCATGCGGCGGAGCTCGTCGAGACTGCGCCGGCGCACCTCGGGCTCGCGCTCCTCGAGGAGGCGCTTGTTGCGCTCGGTGATCGCGTTGATCGCGTTGATCGCCTCCGGCCGGCGTTGCGCCTCGTAGCCGTCGAGCAGCGCATCGTCGGCCTCGCCATGCCACACGCGCGACAGACGATCGGTGAGGCTCAACGCGTCGTGGAGCCCGCCGTTGAGGCCCATGCCGCCGAGCGGATTGTTGATGTGCGCGGCATCGCCGGCGAGGAACGCGCGCCCGCGGCGATAGCTGTGCGCGACGCGCTGGCTGACCCGGTAGATGCCGCGCACGATGATCTCGTAGGGCTCGGCGCGCGGCAGGAGGTTCTGCAACGCGTTCTGGATGTAGCCGTCGGTGATGGCGTCGGGCGCCTCGACGCTCGGGTCGACCGGCATGATGATCCGCCACATGTCGGGGATCTGGAGGAGGAGATACCACTCGACCGGATCGGCGGTGTAGTTGACGGAGCAGATGCCCGGCATCGCCGCCTTGAAATCGAACCGGGTGCCCGATACGAGGAAATGCTCCGGGTGCGTGTAGCCGTCGAAGGGTATGTCGAGGAGCTTGCGTACGGTCGAACGGCCGCCGTCCGTCCCGATCACGAAATCGGCGCCGATCGTCGTCCGCCCCGCCGGCGTCTCGACCGTCGCCGTCGCGCCGTCGTCGTCGACGGCGAGATCGACGACGCGATGGGAGAAATGGAGCGCGGTGCCCGGCACGCGCGCGATCTCGCCGTAGAGGAACCCGGTCAGCTTGAACTGCTCGCACTGCACCCGATAGGGATAGCGCGTGTCGCCGGACAGCATCGAGAGATCGAACTCGGCGACCGTCCCCTCGTTGCGGTCGCGGTACTGCCAGACCGGGCATTTGAGCCCGTTGTCGAGCATGAAGCGCGTCGCACCGCAGTCCTCGAGGAGATCGAGGGTCGGCGGATGGATGGTCGAGGCGCGATAGTCGATGACGAGCTCGGGCTCGGCCTCGAGCACGGTGACAGGCACGCCGCGACGGGCGAGGAGAAGGGCCGCAAGCGAGCCCACCGGGCCGCCGCCCACGATCAGCACCCGGTCGTGCTTCCACCGCCCCGCCACGCGTTCCTCCGTCGTCGCCTCGCGCATGATCGCCGTTTTGGCGCGACCGTCAATCGGGCCTCGTGCTAGCTTCGCCCCCGCGATGAGACAGAATGCCGCCGCGACGGCCGGGCGAACCCGGCACGATATGCGCGTCTGCCGGGCACCGGGGCGCTGCCCGGGCCTCTGGTGCCGCCTGTGGCGTCGCTGTTTCCAGGAAGAGGCGGCGTGAGGCGCGCATGGCGGACCAGTCGATCCGGGGCTATCTCGCGAATCTCGAGCAGCGCGGCGAGATGGTGCGCATCGCCAAGGAGGTCGATCCGCTCACCAACCTGACCGCGGTGGGCTGGAAGGCCTATGACCGGCTCGGCAAGGGCACGCTGTTCACGAACGTCAAAGGCTATCCCGACTGGCAGGTCGCCAATCAGATCCTGACCGACCGGCGCAAATGGGGCATTGCGCTCGGCGTCGACGAGCATGAGGTCGTCGCGACTTTCAACGAGCGCATCCGGAAGCCGGTGCCCCCCGTCACGGTCGCGCGCGCCGCCGCGGCGTGCAAGGAGGTCGTCGCTACCGGAAAGGACGCCGATCTCCGCACCATCCCGGCGGTATGGACGTCGGAGGACGATCCCGGTCCCTACATCGCCGCCGGCATGGCGGTGATCCGCGATCCCGAGACCGGGCTCCGCAACATGTCGATCCACCGCCAGCAGATCATCGGCCCCGACCGCACCGGCTATCTGATCTGCCCGCGCCAGATGCTCCGCATCTACCAGAAATACCAGGCGCGCAAGGAGCCGATGCCGGTCGCGATCGCGATCGGGGCGCACCCGGCGATCTATTTCGCCGCCGCCTTCACCGCACCGATGGGCATCGACGAGGTGAGCCTCGCCGGCGCCCTCCTCGGCGAGCCGGTGCGGATGGTGAAGTGCGAGACCGTCGACCTCGAAGTGCCGGCCGAGGCCGAGATCGTGCTCGAGGGCTATGTCCCCTATGACGAGGCGGTCGAGGAAGGCCCGTTCGGCGAGGGCTCCGGCGGCTACGCGATGGAGGGAACGACGCCGGTGTTCAAGCTCACGGCGATCACGCGGCGGAAGAAGCCCGTGTTCTACGCCATGCAGTGCGGCGCACCGATGACGGACGCCCAGGCGATCGTCTCGACCTCGGTCGACATGCTTCTCTGGGACCACCTCAAGAACGTCGAGGGCGGGCTCGATCTCCTCGACGTGCGCTGTCTCGGCGTGTCGGGGCTGATGACGGTGATCATCAAGCTCCGCCCGCGCGTCGAGGGCCAGGCGAAGACGGCCTGCATGGCGGCGCTCTCGGGCCCGCAGATGCATCCCAAGATCGCGATCGCGGTCGACGAGGACATCGATGCCGGCGATCTCCGCCAGGTGTTCTGGGCGATGACGACGCGGGTCGATGCCGGCAAGGACGTCATCCGCCTGCCCAACATGCGCGTGTGGTCGCTCGACAACATCTCGGACATCGTGCCCGGCCAGAGCGCGATGTACCGGCTCGGCACCAAGATGATCATCGACGCGACGATGCCGGTCGGCGCGCGCGCCCGGTTCGCCAAGGCGATGCCGCGCAATTTCGACGCCGTCGATCTGGCGAAGTTCCTCGTCTGATGACGTGACCGACGCGCTACGCTCCGAGGCCGTCACGCGGCGCGAGGCCGCGGTTCTCCTCGTTCTCCTCGTCCTGATGTGGGGGACGAGCTTTCCCCTGATCAAGTCGGCGTTCGCCTACATGCCGCCCTTGTGGTTCGCGGCGACGCGGATGGGGACGGGCGCGGCGTTCATCTTCCTCCTCCTCTGGTGGCGCGGACGGCTCCGCGTGCCGAGCCGCGCCGACGCGCCGGTGCTGGTGAGCGTCGGCATCGGCATGATGACGTGCTTCCCCGCGCTCACCCATTCCGGGCTGTTCTTCGTCGATTCGGGGCGTGCGACGCTTCTCGCCTATCTGACGCCGCTCTGGGTGACGCCGGCGGCGATCGTGCTCCTCGGCGAGCGGCTGACCGCGCTCAAGGCGGCGGGGCTCGTGCTCGCCGTCGGCGGCCTTCTGGTCCTGTTCCATCCCGGGGAATTCGACTGGTCCGACCGCGACGTCGTGATCGGCAACGGGATCCTCTTGTTCGGCTCGATGGTGTGGGCGTGCACGATCCTCCACGTGCGCGCGCATCGCTGGTCGCTCGGCCCGCTCGAGCTCGTCCCATGGCAGCTCCTGATCGCAACGGTGCTTCTCTCCGCCCTCGCCGCCGTCATCGAGGGCGGCACGGGCCACGGCTGGGACCTCTCCTTCCTCGCGCTCGTCCTCTATTGCGGACCGGTCGCGTCGGTCTACACGGTGTTCGGCTCGACCACGGTCAACCGGGCACTGCCCGCGATCACGACCGCGCTCGCCTATATCGCGACCCCGGTCATCGGCTATGCCGCCGGCATGGCGATGCTGGGCGAGCGGCTGACGCTGTTGGCGCTTCTCGGGCTCGGGCTGATCGTCCTCGGGCTCAGCGCCGTCGCGTGGTCGGAATCGCGCGAACGGGGCGGCTAGTTCGCGCGCGGCCCCCTCGGCTATGATGGCTCCGGCCGCTCGATCGGGGAGATTCGCGATGTATAGCTGGCGCGCACGCATCGGCATGCTGTTGCCGTCGTCCAACGCGGCCTGCGAGCCGCAGATCCAGAAGATGCTGCCCGACGGCGTGACGTTCCACACGACGCGGCTCCGCCTCCTCGATTCGAGCGAGGAGTCGGTGCGCGGCATGACCGAGCGGCTCGAGGAGGGGGCGAGCCTCCTCGCCGACGCCGGCGTCGATCTGATCGTGTTCCACTGCACCGCGGTCACCATGTACCGGCCGGGCATGGACGACGAGATCATCGCCCGCATCACCAAGGCAACCGGCAAGCCCGCGACGGCAACCTCGAAGGCGGTGCTCGAGGCGTTCAAGGCGCTCGGCGTCCGTCGCGTCGTGCTGACCACGCCCTACAACCAGTCGACCAACGACCGCGAGGTGGCGTTCCTCGAGAGCCACCAGATCAAGGTCTTGAGCGAACGCGGCTACGATGTGCCGAGCAAGGACGGCGGCATGATGAAGGTCGATCCCGGCGACTGGTATCGCCGCGTCTCGGCGCAGAAGGACGACACGACGGACGCCTATTTCGTGAGCTGCACCGCGATCCGCTCGGCCGAGGTGATCGAGCCGATCGAGCGCGATTTCGGCAAGCCCGTCGTCACCTCGAACCAGGCGATGGTCTGGCACGCGCTCCGCAAGACCGGCGTCAAGGAGCCGGTCGCGGGCTATGGCCGCCTGTTCGCGGCCTGAAAGCGCGCCTACTCGCGAAACGACGGGTCGAGCCGCTCGGCGAGGCGGAGACAGGCCGGCCAGTCTTTGCCGCCGGCGAGGTTGGCGGCATTCTCCTCCGCCTGCTTCCGCGCATACTCGCAGGCCGCCTCATCGGGCAGCACGATATTGTCGATCCCGGCCGAGAGCGCCGCGATCTGGCCGCGGCACGCCGTCTCGAGAAAATGGTGCAGCACGAAGGCCTCGGCGATCGAGCGGCCGCACACCAGGACGCCGTGGTTGCGGAGCATCATCACCATCTTGTCGCCGAGGTCCTTCTCGAGGACGCCGCGCATCGCGTAGTCGAACTCGAAGCCCTTGAAGTCGTGGTAGACGATCTGCTTGTAGAAGCGCATCGCGTGCTGGTTGATCGGCAGGAGCCCGTGCTTCTGCGACGACACGCCCATGTTGGCGACGGTGTGGGTGTGGAACACCGCGCTCACGTCACGGCGCGCGTTCAGCATGCCGGCGTGGATGACGAGCCCGCCCCCGATCAGGTTCGGGTAGTCGCCGCCGACCGGCTTGCCCTCGAGGTCGTATTTGAGGAGCGACGACGCCGTCACCTCCTCGAACATCGCGGCATAGGGCTTGATCAGGATGTGCTCGGGCGCATCCGGCACGCGCGCCGAGAGATGATTATAGGTGAGGTCCTGGACGCCGTAGTGGGCCAACAGCCGGTGGGCGGCGGCGAGATCGACGCGTGTCTTCCATTCCGCCTCGCTGACCTGGTCGCGAACTCGGCTGTTGGTGGTGACGACGCGTACGCTCATGACGGCCTCCTGGACAAAGCAACGGGCGGCACAGACTGACCGCCCGCCGCCGGCGCGTCAACCCGGCGTCCTCATTCGCGGATGGCTTCGCGCGTCTTCTTGAACGCGGGCAGCAGCACCGCGACGAGGAGGATCGCGGCGAGGACCAGGAACCCCGCGCTGATCGGGCGCGTCACGAACACCGAGGCGTCGCCGCCCGAGAGGATCATGGCGCGGCGGAAATTCTCCTCCAGCATCGGGCCCAGCACGAAGCCGAGGAGAAGCGGCGCCGGCTCGCAGTCCAACTTGCGGAACGCATATCCGATCACGCCGAACAGCGCGATCATCATGACCTCGACCGGCGAGGCCTTGAGGCTGTAGGTGCCGATGCAGCAGAAGACGAGGATCGCCGGGAACAGGAACCGGTACGGCACCTTGAGGAGCTTCACCCACATACCGATCAACGGCAGGTTGAGCACCACCAGGAGCACGTTGCCGACCAGCATTGAGGCGACCATGCCCCAGAACAGCTCGGGCTGCTTGGTGATGATGCCCGGCCCCGGCGTGAGGCCGTGGATCATCATGGCGCCGATCATCAGCGCCATGATCGCGTTGGGCGGGATGCCGAGCGACAGCATCGGTATGAAGCAGGCCTGCGCGGCCGCGTTGTTGGCGGCCTCGGGGCTGGCGACGCCTTCGACGGCGCCCTTGCCGAAGCGTTCCGGCGCGCGCGCGATCTTCTTCTCGAGCGAATACGCCGCGAACGAGGCGACAGTCGGCCCGCTGCCGGGCAGGATGCCGAGGAGCGCGCCCAGCCCGGTGCCGCGGACCACCGCCGCCCAGGCGCGCCGGAGGTCCTCGCGCGTCGGCCACAGCCGCGCGATCGTCGCGGTGACGATGCCGCGACCGCGGGTCTGCTCGAGGTTGTAGATGATCTCGGCGACGCCGAAGAGACCCATCGCGACCGGCACGAAGCCGATGCCGTCATAGAGCTCGGAGATGCCGAGCGTAAAGCGCTGCTCGCCCGTCGTCACGTCGGTGCCGACCAGGCCGAGGAAGATCCCGAGCACGATCATCGCGACAGCCTTGAGGATCGAGCCATGCGCGAGGACCACCGCGGAAACGAGACCGAGCACCATCACCGAAACGTAGTCGGCCGACTGGAACAGGAGCGCGATCGAGGCGAGCGGCGGGCCGGCGAGGCCGATCAGGACGGTCGTCACCACGCCCGCGACGACGGACGCGAGTGCCGCGATCGCGAGCGCGGCGCCGGCGCGGCCCTGGCGCGCCATCTGGTAGCCGTCGATGCAGGTGACGACCGAGGAGGACTCGCCCGGCAGGTTGACAAGGATCGAGGTCGTCGAGCCGCCATATTGCGAGCCGTAGAAAACGCCCGCCAGCATGATCAGCGCGCCGACCGGGTCGAGATAGAACGTGATCGGGAGGAGAAGCGCGACCGTGGTCGTCGGTCCGATCCCGGGCAGGACGCCGATCAGCGTGCCGAGGATGCAGCCGATCAGGCAGAGGCCGATGTTCTCGACCGAGAACGCGACGGCGAAGCCGAGCGCGAGATTGCCGAGAAGCCCGTCCATCGGATCAGAGATAGACGCCGGGGACGACCGGCACGGCGAGGCCGAGACCCCAGCAGAACCCGACCACCACGGCCGTCGTGAGCGTGAGCGCGAAGACCGCGAGGGTGGCGATCGGCACCGGCTCGCCGGCGAAGGTCGCGACCAGGATCGCGACCAGGACCGCGGGCGCGAGACCGGCGATCCCGACCACGAGCGCGAAGGCGATGATCGAGACCGTGACGAAAAAGAGCGGCCGGACGGTCCATCGCTCGATTGCCGCGCCGCCGCGGATGACACCGCCGGCGGCGATCACGATCCCCATCGCGACGAGCGCGAGGCAAAGGGCGCGCGGCAAATAGCCTTCGCCCATTGCCTCCGGCGTGCCGACCGAGAGCGTGCGCCCCGCCCACAGCCCCGCCGCGCCGGACAGGACGAACAACGCGCCCGCCGCGACGTCGCGGTTGAGCCGCCCCGGCATGGACCGGGACGCGCTCAGTTCTTCTCGCGCACCTTGACCAGCCCCGCCTCCTTGAGGATCGGGTAATAGGCCACGTCGTCGGCCTTCCAGCGCTTCCAGGTATCGTCGATGCCGAGCGGGGCGACGGCGAACCCGGCCGCCTTGGCGCGGGCGACGAACTCGGGATCGCGTAGGGTCTCGAGGAACTTCGCCTCGAGGAACTTGAGCCGATCCGCCGGCATGCCGCGCGGGCCCGCGATCGACCGCCACGAGCCATAGAGGACGTCGAGGCCCTGCTCCTTGAACGTCGGCACGTCGGGCGCCATGAAGTGCCGCTCGGTCGCCGCGACGCCGAGGATGCGCGCCTTGCCCGACTTGTGGTGCTCGATGATGTCGGGTACCGGCACGGTCGCGACGTCGACCTCGCCGGAGAGGAGCCCGACGACGGTCGGCGCGAAGCCCTGGTAGGGCACGCGCGTCACCTTGATGCCGAACGCCTTCTCGTAGACCGCGATCGCGATGAAGGAAGAGCCGCCCGGCTGGTCGTTGCCGTTCTTGATCCGACCGGGGCTCGCCTTCGCCGCCGTGATGAGGTCGGGCACGGTCTTGAACCCGGTCTCGACGCGCGCCGAGATCGCGCCGGGGTCCTCGCCGAAGAACGCGATCGGCTGCAGCTCGTCGATCGTATTGGCGTTCGGGTTGTTGTACTGCGCGGCAATGCCGCCGTTCGAGAACATGCCGATCGTGTAGCCGTCGGGCCGCGCGCTCGCGATGTCCTTGTGGCCGAGCGCCCCGCCGGCACCCGGCTTGTTGACGACGACGACCGAGGTGCCGAGCTTCTTGCTCGCCGCATCGGCGACGAGCCGCATGCTCACGTCGCTGCCGCCGCCCGCCGGCCAGGCGACGATGAAGGTGATCGGCTTGTCGGGATATTTCTCCTGCGCGACCGCCGGCGCGCCGCACGCCAACGCTATCGCCACCATCGCCGTGAACGCGCCCAACGTGCTTCGCCCGCCGCGCATCATCGCCTCCCGTCTTTCGGATCGAGTTGTCGCGATCGAGGAAACAGCCGCGCGCGTCCCGGCGCAAGCCGTTTGTGCAGCCGTCGCCGATTGACGCGCCGCGCGGCGCGCCGGTAGGGTGCGGCGCGCTGCATTCGGATGGGATCATGGGGCTCGGAGACGAACTCGTCGTCGGCGTTTCGGTCAACAACGTCACCGGCATCACGGGCAGGCGGTACGACCTTCCCGACCTTCTCGCCTCGGCACGCGAGGCCGAGGCGATGGGCTTCGGCGCCATCTGGGTGCACGATGCCCAGTTCGGCCGCCGCACGGTCGCGGCCTACGACCCCGTGGCGGTGCTGGCGACGGTCGCCGGCATGACCCGCCGGCTCCGCCTCTGCACCGGGATCCTGGCACCCCGGGCCCGCAACGCGATCCAGCTCGCCCAGCAATGGGCGACGCTCGAGGCGCTGTCCGGCGGGCGGACGATTATGGGCGTCGGCCTCGGCGCCGGGACACCCGGCTTGGTCCACCGTCAGTTCGCGTCGCTGGCCGCGCTTCGCCACGACACCGCGCTCGATCCCGACCGACTGTTCGAGGGCCGGAGCCGACTGTTCGAGGAATGTCTCACCGTCATGCGGCGCCTCTGGGTCGAGGACAAGGTGAGCCATGAGGGAGCCTTCTATCGCTTCCGCGACATGACGCTCGGCGAGGCGCGGCCGCCCGCGATGCCGACCGTCCTCGTCGCCGCCGGCATCTATTACCCGGTCAAGCCCGGTGGCCCGGTCCACCACGCGTGGCAGGAGAAATACGCCGGCAAGTTCGTGTTCGGCCCCTACCGGCGGGTTGCCGATCTCGGCGACGGCTGGCTCACCAACCATCTCTCGCCCGAGGACTACGACCGCTACTGGGCGCGGATCGAGGACTATGCGCGCACGCAGCACCCCGGCCGCCGCTATCTCAAGGCGTTCAATTGTTTCGTCCACGTCGGCGACGACGAGCGCAAGGCGTGGGAGGCGGTGCGCGATCACCTGAACGAGTTCCACGGTCCGCCGATCGGCAACGACGTGGTCGACCGCTGGGCGGTCGCCGGCCCGGCCGAGAAGGTCGCGGACCGGCTCCAGGCCTATATCGACCGCGGCGTGACGATCTTCCAACTCGTGATCGGCTCGCCCGACCAGCTCGGCCAGATGCGGAAGATCGCCGAGGGCGTGCTGCCACGTCTCAAGGCGCCGCGTCGATGACCAAGCGTGCGATCGCAGGGTCCGAGCTCCCCTACCCCGACACGGTCTTCGCGTTGCCGGAGCTCCACTATCCCGACCGGCTCAACGCCGTCGCGGTCGCGCTCGATCGCGCCTCGTCGCAGGCGGGCGCGGATCGGCCGGCCTTCTTCCATCGCGGCCACATGATCAGCCACGCGGCAATCGCCGCATCGGTGCATCGCTGGGCGGCCGGGTTGCGGCGCGCCGGCATCGGCCCGGGCGATCGCGTGCTGTTGCGGCTCGCCGACGATCCCGACTTGGTCGCCGCCGTCCTCGCCGTGCAGGCGATCGGCGCGATCGCGGTGCCGACCTACATCCAGCTCAAGGCCGCGGATCTGCGCTACCGCGCCGAGGATACCGGTGCGAAGGCGATGATCGTCGCGGCCGATCTCCTCGACGAATGGCGTGACGTCGGCGTCAAGCTCGGCCCGTGGATCGCGACGCTCGTGACGCCGGCCGATCCGGCGGGCGGGTTCCGCGATCTCGCCGCGCTCATGCCGGCGTCCGCCGCGCCCGACTACGCCGACACCGGCGCCGACGACCCGGCGCTTATCCTCTACACATCGGGATCGACCGGGGCGCCGAAGGGCACGGTGCACAGCCACCGCGACATCCTGGCCGGTGTCGACAGCTATTGGCGCTACTGCATCCAGGCCGGTCCCGGCGACGTGGTGGCGGGGCCACCCGCGATCCCGTTCGCGCTCGGCTTCGCGTTCTTCATCTACTACCCGTTGTGCACCGGATCGTCCGCCGTTCTCGAGCCCGACAAGAGCCCGGAGGCCGCGCTCGCCGCGGTCGAGCGCCACGGCGCGACGATCTTCGTTGCCGTCGCCTCTTATTATCCGCGCCTTCTCCGCCTGATCCGGGCACGCGGCGCGATGCCGCCGAGCCTCCGCATGACGCTGACCGGCGGCGAGCCGTTATTGCCCGAGGTCGAGGCCGCGTGGCGCGAGACGACGGGGCTCGCGCTCGAGCAGTTCCTCGGCACGACCGAACTCCTCCACATCTTCCTCGGCTACAGGCACGGGATCGACGCACCGCGCCGGGGCGCGATCGGGCGAGCGGTGCCGGGCTTCAGCGTGGCCGTGCTCGACCCCGAGACGCTCGCGCCCGTGCCGACCGGCGCGTCCGGCCTCCTCGCCGCCAGGGGGCCGACCGCCACCGTCTATTGGCGCAAGCCCGACGAGCAGCGGAAGGTCGTCCGCGACAATTGGAACGTGTTCCAGGATATCGTCACCGCCGACGCGGACGGCTTCATCCACTATGTCGGACGTCACGATGACATGATCGTCTCGGGCGGGTTCAACATCTCACCGGTCGAGGTCGAGACAGTGTTGATCCGCCACCCCGCCGTCATCGAGTGTGCCTGCGTCGGCGCGCCCGATCCGGCCGGCGGACGTCAGCACATCGTCAAGGCGTTCGTGGTCGCGCGCGAGCCGGTGACGGACGCGGATGCGCTCGCCGATGCGCTCCGGACGTTCTTCCGCGATCATGCGCCGGCCTACAAATGTCCGCGCGCCTTCGCATTCGTCGACGCGCTGCCGAAGACGACCAACGGCAAGATCCAGCGCTCGGCGCTCCGCGCGCTCGGCTGAGCGCGAACGCCGTCAGGACGACGACGCGCCCCGCTCCTTGATATCGCCGCGCGAACGGTGAATGCCGTCGGGCAGCGCCCATTCGGCGAAGTTCTCGGGCTTGGTCTCGAGCGCGCGGACCTTCCACTTCGGCGTGACGTGGTCCTCGTCTGCATAGTATTCGCAGGCGCCCCCCGCCGGGCTCTTCACATACCAGAAATAAGCCGACGACACCGGATGACGACCCGGGCCGATCTCGGTCTGCCAGCCCTGGCGCGTGATGTGGAGCCCGCCGCCGAACACCTCGTGGATGTCACGCACCATGAATGCGACGTGGTTGAGGTGGCCCTTGCCGTCGGCGCTCTTGATGAAAAAGAGATTGTGGTGGTTGCCCTCGCGCGCGCAGCGCATGAACACGCCGCGGCCCTTGTAGCGGTCTGACACCCAGAACCCGAGGCGCTTGGTGTAGAACCGCTCCATCGCGTCGACGTCGGGTGCGGTGAAGACGATGTGACCGAGCGTCTGCGGTATGGCCCGCTCGTAGATGGTCGAGCGGGTGTCGACCCGGGTGATCTTGCCCGGCGCGTTGATCGGGGTGGCGAGGGCCTTGAGCGGCCGCCGCCGGGCGATCCGGATGCCGACGGCGAGACCCATCGGGTCGCGGGTATGGAGGGTCCCGTCCTTGTCCTTGTGGACCGGTCCGTCCTTGGCGAGCGCCTGTTCGACCGCGGCGAGCTGTTTCTTGCTCCCGAGGCCCCAGAAGACCTGGCGGACGGTCGAGCCCGGCTCGATCGCGGGCGGCAGGGTCGGGTCGTCGTGGCGGCGCAGCGTGATTTGCGAGCCGTTCACGGTCTCGAATGCGACGGCGCCCTTGGGCGCGCGGACCTTCCTCAGCCCCCAGTCGGCGAAGAATTGCGCCGCCCGGTCGAGATCGGTCACCCCGTAGACGGCCCCGTCCAGTCCCACATAGTCCATTGATCGGTCCTCCTCGAGCCACGTTGCGTGCCGAAGCGCCACAGCATAGAAAATCGGCACGCGCTGCAAAGATAGGGTGTTTCGAGACCATCGGACAGCCCGGCGCGCGCCCGCTGGAGGAGCGGACCGTCGATGCTGATGGGAGACCTGTTGCGCCAGGCCGCCGCCCGCCATCCGGCGAAACCCGCGCTGATCCAGGGCGAAGCGGTCTTGTCCTACGCCGCGCTCGACGGGCTGGCGAACCGGATCGCGCGGGCGTTCGCGGCGGCCGGGCTCACGAAGGGCGACCGCGTCGCGGTCCTCAGCCGGAACCGGCCGGAATATGTCGCGCTTCTGTTCGGCGCGGCGCGGTCGGGCACGGTGCTGACCGCGCTGTCCCCGCTCGCCGCCCCGGCCGAGCTCGCGCATATCCTGACCGCGACCCGGGCACGCTGTCTCGCCTACGAGGCGGAGTTCGACGCCGTGGCGAGCGAACTTCGCACCAGGGTTCCGTCGGTCGAGCGCCACATCATCCTCGACGCGCCGGCCGTCGGATCGGATGCGATCGCATTCGCGCGCTTCATCGACCCGATGGACGAGACGCCGCCCGCGCTCGCGGTCGCCGCGACCGATCCGCTCGCGATGACCTTCACCGGCGGCACCACGGGATTCCCGAAGGGCGCCGTCGTCAGCCATCGCGCGCGGGTCGCCTCGGCGATGACGACGGCGCTCGAGCATGAGCTCACCGCCGCCGACGTCGTCGGCATCGTGACGCCGCTCTATCACGCGATCGGGCTCCTGATCTGGCTGCCGGCGACGGTGCTGGTCGGCGCGACCGCGGTGATCCTGCCGCGCTGGGACGCGCAGGACTTCGCCGCACGCACGCGCCGCCACGGCATCACGGCCGTCCTGATGGTGCCGGTGCAGGCGCGCCAGATGCTCGACCCGGCCACGTTCGACGCCGGCGCGCTCGCCTCGCTCCGGAAGATCGGGACCGGCGGGGCGCCGATGCCGCCGGAGCTGCCCGACGCGATCGCGGCGAACATGCCGTGGGCGATGCTGGTCGATCACTATGGACAGTCGGAGACCGGGCCGCTCACTGTTCTCAAGCCCTGGCATCCCGCCGCCAAGCGCCGCTCGATCGGGCTGCCCGCAATCGGCGTCGATCTCAGGCTCGTCGCGCCCGACGGCAGCCCCGTCGCCGCCGGCGAGGTCGGCGAGATCGTGGTGCGCGGGCCGTTCGTGATGGACGGCTATTTCGAGAATGCGGCCGAGACGGCGGCGTTCTTCAGGGAGGGCGACGGCTGGGGCTGGACCGGCGACCTCGCGCGGTGCGACGAGGACGGATTCCTGACCCTGGTTGGCCGCTCGAAGGAGATGATCATCACCGGCGGCCTCAACGTCTATCCGCGCGAGGTCGAGGTGGCGTTGGAGGCGCATGACGCGGTCGCCGAATGCGCCGTCTTCGGCGTCCCCGATCCGACGTGGGGCGAGGCGCTCGTCGCCGTCGTCGTGCTGCATCGCGGCATATCGGCGACGCCGGACGAGCTCCTCGCCCATTGCGGTGCGCGGCTCGCGCGCTACAAACGGCCCAAGGTGCTCCGCATCGTCACGGCCATCCCGAAGACGCCCGCCGGCAAGGTGCAGAAGCCGGCCATGCGCGCGGCCTATCTCGCCGAGACCGGCGCCGGACCACATGGTTAGCGCTTCGTTCGATCCCTATCGATCGCCGCGAATGGACCCTCGGGCGGCGCGACGCGCGGCATGCTTGCGCTTCCCTTTGCACCGGATCGGCTCTAGGTTCACGGTCGACCGCCTGTGACGCCCCACAGTCGCCGGGCGCGGGCCGATAACGCCAGAGAAGCGAGCGAACGGGCATGAGCACACCCACCACGATCAAGCTGCCGGGGGTCGATCTTCCCGTGGTGCGCCGCGGCAAGGGGCGGCCGATGCTGCTCCTGCACGGCGGCGGCGGGCCGGTGGTCGGGCTGCCGTTCGCCGACCGCCTCGCCGAGCGGTTCGAGCTGATCGCGCCGATCCACCCCGGCTTCATGGGCACGAAGGTCCCCGAACACGTCGATTCGATCGACGATCTCAAGTTCATCTATCTCGACATGATGGATGCGCTCGACCTCCGCGATGCGGTGGTGGTGGGCTTCTCGATGGGCGGCTGGGTCGCCGCCGAGCTCGCCGTGATGACGACCGCGCGGATGGCGAGGCTCGTCCTCGTCGATGCGGTCGGGATCAAGCCCGGCGGGCGCGAGGACCGCGACATCGCCGATGTGTTCGGGACGCCGGCCGACAAGCTCGCCCGGATCATGTGGCACAACCTCGCCAATGCGCCGAAGCCGGCCGAGATGTCGGACCAGGCGCTCGCCATGATGGCGTCGAACCGCGAGGCGCTCGGCATCTACACCTGGCAACCCTATATGCACAACCCGAAGCTCAAGCACCGGCTGCATCGGATCGGCGTGCCGACGCTCCTCCTGTGGGGCGAGAGCGACGGTCTGGTCACGCCGGCCTATGGCGAGGCCTATCGCAAGCTCATCCCGGGGGCGCAGCTCGTCGTGATCCCGGAGGCCGGCCACGCGCCGCATATCGAACAGACGGACGCGTTCGTCCGCCATCTCGTCTCATTCGTCTCGTGATCCAACGGAGGCAAGCATGAAGGCCTGGTTCTTCACCGAGGACGCCTACCCCTATCTACCGCCGGACAAGACGTACGACTCGATCCGCGTCGACCTGCCGAGCAAGCACTACGACCCGGCCAAGGGCGCCGATCTCTACGACATGTATCTCGATCTGTGGTGCGCCGCCGACGAGATGGGTCTCGAGATCATGAACAACGAGCACCACCAGACCGCGACCTGCGTGGTGCCGGCGGCACCGATCATGCTCGGCATCCTCGCCAAGCGCACCAAGCGCGCCCGTCTCCTCATCCTCGGCAATCCGATCGCCAACCGGAACCAGCCGGTGCGCGTCGCCGAGGAGATGGCGATGGTCGATGTGTTGTCGCGCGGGCGGCTCGAGTGCGGCTTCGTGCGCGGCGTTCCCTACGAGGCGGCCCCCGCCAATATGAGCGCCTGGCGCGGCTCGGAGCGTCTGTGGGAGGCGCACGATCTGATCCTCAAGGCGTGGACCACCCATGACGGCCCGTTCAATTTCGAGGGCCGCTTCTTCCACGCCCGCCAGGTCAATGTCTGGCCGCGCCCCTATCAGCAGCCGCACCCGCCGGTGTGGGTGACGATCGGATCGGGGCCGAGCACCATACCGGTCGCCCGCCACAAGCATATCGGCGCGGTGTTCCTCGCCGGTTATGCGGGCATCAACGCGATCTTCGACGGCTATCGCGACAACTGGACGAGGTTCCACGGCACCGCGATGCCGCTCGACCGCCTCGCCTATTGCGCGCTCGTCAATGTCGCCGAGACCAAGGCCGAAGCCGAGCGGACCGCCGAGAAGCTGATCTGGTACGTCACCTCGAACAAGGTGCCGCCTCACTGGACCAACCCGCCGGGCTATTTCCCGCCGCCGGTCGCCGCCCAGATCCTCAAGGGCGGCCGCAAGCTGGCGCTCGATACGCCGAAGCTCACCGCCGAAGACCAGATGATGCGCGGCAATTTCTTCTGCGGCACCCCGGACGACGTCTACGCGCAGATCAAGAACTTCTACGAGTACTCGGGCGGGTTCGGCCACCTCCTGATGATGATGCAGGCGGGCTTCCTCACCTACGACGAGACGATCAAGAGCATGTCGCTCTTCACCAAGGAGGTCTATCCGCGGCTGAAGGAGCTCACCGCCAAATACGACCCAGAGGCGATGAAGGAAGCGCGCGCGCGTGCCAAGCCGCCGGGCGACGGCACGACGACCGATTATTTCGGCGTCGAGTTCAACCGCAAGGCGTCCTGATCATCGGCGTTACGGAACGACAGGGAACGCGGGCACATGGCGACGATCCACAGCCGTTACATCAACGTCGACGGCGTCAAGACCCACTTCCTCGAGGGGGGCGACGGGCCGACCGTCGTCCTCCTCCATTCGGGCGAGTTCGGCGGCTGCGCCGAGCTCTCGTGGGAGTTCAACCTCGAGGCGCTCGCGCGCAATTTCCGCATCGTCGCTCCGGACTGGCTCGGCTTCGGGCGCACCGACAAGGTGTTCGACTTCGCCGGTGGGCGGAACCGCGTGATGAACCATATGGTCCGCTTCCTCGAGATCATGGCGATCGACAAGGCCGACTTCATCGGCAACTCGATGGGCGGCAGCAATCTCGCCCGCGTGATCGCGACCCAGCCGGTGATCTTCCCCGTGCGCTCGGCCGTCCTCTGCTCGGGCGGCGGTTTCGCGCCCGACAACCCGTCGCGGCGGACGCTCCTCAACTACGACTGCACGCCCGACGCGATGAAGGCGCTCCTCAACGCGATGTTCCACACGACGAAGTGGGCGGATGACCCCGCCTATGTCGAGAAGCGCCAGAAGTTCGCGCTGATTCCCGGCGCCTGGGAATGCGCAGCGGCGGCGCGCTTCAAGTCGCCGGCGGTGGCGGCGCGCGCCGAGTTCGGCGCGCCCGACACGAACCCCTACGAGGCGATCACGGTGCCGACGCTGATCATCGCCGGTGCGAACGACAAGCTGCGCGAGCCCGGCTATGCGGTCGCGCTCGGCAAGCGCATTCCCGGCTGCGAAACCCACGTCATCGACAATTGCGGCCACTGTCCGAACATCGAGTATCCGGACCGCTTCAACGAGCTCACGATCCGCTTCCTCAAGAAGGTCAACGCCATGCGCTGACCGCGCCGGCGGCGCGTCCCGACGAAGAAGGGCCGGCCCCGCGGGGCCGGCCCTTCGCATGTCGACGCCGCCGTCGGCGCGTCAGGTGGCCTTCACCGACTGGAAGCCCGGCTTGTAGGTCTTCTTGTCGAGGAACTCGCGCATGCCGGTCTCGCGCGTGCCGGCCTTGTCCATGAAGCGGAGCGCCTGGATCTTGGTCATCAGGTACTCGTAGGAGTTCTGCACGTCCATCGTGCGCACCGCGCGCACCGCCTGCTTGGTATAAGCGAGGACGATCGGGTTCTTCTCCATCAGCTCGCGCGCGAGCTTGGCGGTTTCCTCGCGGAGCTTCTCCTTCGGCACCGCGATGTTGGCCAGCTTCATCTGCACTGCCTGCTTGCCGTCGAAGGTGCGGCCGGTCATCGCATAGAACTGCGCGTCGCGATAGGCCATCGTGTCGACGATCACCTTCGAGACGATGCCGCCCGGGATGATGCCCCAGTTGACCTCGGAGAGCCCGTAGATCGCGTCCTCGGCGGTCACCACGATGTCGCAATTGCACAGCGGCACGAACGCGCCGCCGAAGCAGTAGCCGTTGACCATCGCGATCGAGGGCTTGCGCGAGTTGATCAGCATCTCCCAGCTCCAGTGCCGGTTCGAAGTGAACGACCGGAACTGCGCCTGCGGGTTGTTGTCGGTCTCGCGGAAATACTCCTTGAGGTCCATGCCCGCGCTCCAGCTGTTGCCGGCGCCGGAGATCACGATGACCTTGCAGTCCGGATCGGTCTCGAGCTCGAGCATGACCTGCTCCATGTCGTAATGGAGCTGCGGGCTCATCGCATTGCGCTTCTCGGGGCGGTTGAACGTCACCCAAGTGATGCCGTCACTGTCCCAATCGACCTTGACGCACTTCCACTCCTTCGTCTTCGCCATGATTCTCTCTCCCTTCTGGCGTTTCAGTGTGATCCCGACGCGGTCTCGGCCCGCGGCACGACGAGCGCATCGACCGCGAAGCCACCCTCGCCGTTGGGCAGCACGATGAACGGATTGACGTCGACGCTCTGGAGCGCATCGGCGTTGGCCGCGGCATAGGCCGACAGCCGCGCGAGCGCGTTGGCGAGCGCATCGACATCGGCCTTGGGCCGGCCGCGCGCCCCGTCGAGGAGCGGGAAGCCCTTGATCTCGCGGATCATCGCATGCGCCTCGTCGATACCGAACGGGGCGACGCGGAAGGCGACGTCGCGGAACACCTCGACGAAGATGCCGCCCATGCCGAACATCACGAGCGGCCCGAGGACGGGGTCGCGATTGACGCCCATGATGGTCTCGACCCCGCCCGAGACCATGCGTGCGATCGTGACGCCGTCGAGCCGGGCGCCGGGTGCCGCCTTCTTCGCCCGCGCCATGACGGCCGCGAACGCCTCCTCGACCTCGGCAGCCGAGCGGAGCCCGAGCGCGACGCCGCCGATGTCGGATTTGTGGGCGATGTCGGGCGAGGCGAGCTTAAGGGCGACCGGAAAGCCGATCCGCGCCGCCGCCGCCGCCGCGTCCTCCGCACTTTCCGCCGCGGCATGCGGCACGACCGGGATCCCGGCGGAGGCGAGGACGGCGAGTGCCGCCTGTTCGCCGGCGGCGCCCCGCGCCGGGGCGAGCGCGCCCGCCGGCACCGAAGGAGGGGCGGCCTTCGCCGCCGCCGTCCGCAGCGCCTCGCCGATCCGCCACAGCGCGCCGACGCACTCGACCGCACGCGAGGGATCGTCGCACACGATGAAGCCGTCCTTCTCGAGCGCGTTCCGGATATCGGCCGGCAGCGTCATCGACAGCGCGATGATGCGGTCGCTGTATTTTTTCCGGATCGCCATCAGCCCCGGCCGCAGCACCGTGAAATGGCGGTCGATATAGGCGAGATGGGTCAGGAAGGCGCAGAGCGAGGCATAGTTCCCGTCAGCGATCGCGGTCTCGATGAACGACAGCGTCATCTTCATGTCGGACATGCCGGGCGCGGCGGTGTCGATCGGGTTGCGCGGCCCGGCAAGCGGACTAATGACCTTCATCCGTTCCTGGGCGGCATCGGGCATCGCCGGAACGCTGAGCCCGATCGCCTCGGCCTTGTCGGCCATCAGCGCGCCGACGCCACCCGAGATCGAGACGAAGCCGACCGAACGCTCGCGTGGATACCGGCCGTGCTGGAGCGCGGCGACGACGTCGACGAGCTCGGCGAGCGTCGATGCGCGGTAGGCGCCATGCTGGCGGAAGAGCGTGTCGTAGGCGACGTCCGAGCCGGCGAGCGAGGCGGTGTGCGCGGCGGTCGCGAGCGCGCCCGTTTCCGACGTACCCACCTTGAGGACGACGACCGGCTTGCCGTTGGCACGCGCGAGCGCGAGCGCATCGGCGAGCTTGCGGCCGTTCTTGGCGCCTTCGATATAGGCGACGATCGTCTTGGTCTTGGCGTCGGCCGCGAAATAGCTGATGCAGTCTGAGACCTCGATGTCGCTCTGATTGCCGGTCGTCACCCATTTCGAGAGGCCGAGGCCGCGTTCGCGCAGCATCACCATGACGTGGATGCCGATCGCGCCCGACTGGCTCGCCAGGCTCACCGGCCCGATCTCCGGGAATCCCTTGCCGCCGTGGTGTTCGAAGGCCGTCGTGAATGTCGCGATGAAGCCGGGCTCGAGCGAGAACGCACCCATCGCGTTGGGCCCGATGACACGCATGTCGGCCTCGCGCGCGATCGCCGCGAGCCGGTCCTGGTTGCGCTTGCCCTCCTCGCCCGCCTCGGCGAATCCGGACGAGAAGACGACCGCGACCCGGACCTTCTTCCGCGCGCAGTCCTCGATCGCGCCGAGGACGAGTGGCGCCGGGACCGCGACGACGGCGCAGTCGACCGGTCCGTCGATCGCGGCGACGCTCGGATAGGCCTTGAGCCCCTGGATCTCGGGCGAGCCGGGATTGACCGGATAGATCGGGCTCGAATAGCCGCGGAGCTTTGACAGATGGACCGGCAACCCGCCGATCTTCCGCGCATCGGACGAGGCGCCGATGATCGCGATCGAACGCGGATAGAACAGCGGATCGAGTGACGCCGGTGCCGTCATCGGTTTCGGTCTCCCTCTGCGGGGCGTTCACCGCCCCGCGGCGCGGCGCCGCAGCAGACGCGAACGCCGCTCACCATTTTTCTTGCCGGAGCGAGTGTAGTGGCTTTCCGGCCGCGCCGCCATGCGCACGGGA
>VGEU01000036.1 GCA_016869145.1 Alphaproteobacteria bacterium
GGCCGCCCCGGTCGGTGCCGCGATCGCGGCGCCCGCGGCCGCCGCGGCCGCCGAGCCCGCCAAGCCGGCCGAGCGACATCCGGGAACCGTGACCTCGCCGATGGTCGGCACGGTCTATCTCGCGCCCGGCCCGGGCGAGCCCGCCTTCGTCGCCGTCGGCGCCGCGGTGACCGCCGGGCAGACCGTCCTCCTGATCGAGGCGATGAAGACCTACAACCCGGTGCGCGCGCCCAAGGCCGGCACGGTCGTCCGCATTCTCGTCGCCGACGGCGAGCCGGTCGAGTACGGCGCCGAGCTCCTGGTCATCGAATGAGCGATCCCGCGCCATGTTCGACAAGGTGCTGATCGCCAACCGGGGCGAGATCGCGCTCCGCATCCATCGCGCCTGTCGCGAGATGGGGATCCACACCGTCGCGGTGCACTCGACCGCCGACAACGAGGCGATGCATGTCCGTCTCGCCGACGAGAGCGTGTGCATCGGCCCGCCGTCCGCGCGCGAGTCCTATCTCAACATCCCCGCGATCCTGACCGCGGCGACGATCGCCAATGCCGACGCGATCCACCCGGGCTACGGCTTCCTGTCCGAGAACGCGAAATTCGCCGCGATCGTCGAGGAGCACGGCCTCACCTTCATCGGGCCGACCGCCGAGCACATCGCGCTGATGGGCGACAAGATCGCGGCCAAGAACGCGATGCGCCGCCTCGGCGTGCCGGTCGTCCCCGGCACCGACGCGCCGCTCGGCGAGAGCGACGATCCGCACCCGATCGCCGATGCGATCGGCTATCCGGTCCTCGTCAAGGCGACTGGCGGCGGCGGCGGGCGCGGCATGAAGGTCGTGCGCGCGCCGGGCCAGCTCCGCGAGGCGGTCGCGATGGCGCGGAGCGAATCGAAGGCCGCCTTCAACAACGATGCCGTCTATCTCGAGAAGTTCCTCACCCACCCGCGCCACATCGAGGTCCAGGTGCTCGCCGACGGGCGTGAGCGCGTGGTCCATCTCGGCGAGCGCGACTGCTCGCTCCAGCGCCGCCATCAGAAGGTGATCGAGGAGGCGGGCTCGCCTGCGCTCAACGCCGAGAGCCGCGCCCATATCGGTGCGATCGCCTGCCGCGCGATGGCCCATCTCGGCTATCGCAGCGTCGGCACGCTCGAGTTCCTCTACGAGGACGGCCAGTTCTACTTCATCGAGATGAACACCCGCATCCAGGTCGAGCATCCGGTGACCGAGGCGGTGACGGGCGTCGATCTGATCCGCGCCCAGATCCGCGTCGCGGCCGGCGCCGAGCTCGATCTCGCGCAGGACGACATCGGCTTCTCGGGCCACGCGATCGAGTGCCGCGTCAACGCCGAATCGCCCCGCACCTTCGTGCCTTCGCCCGGACGCATCACCGACTATCACCCGCCGGGCGGTCTCGGCGTCCGCGTCGATTCCGCGCTCTATGCCGGCTATTTCGTGCCCCCCAACTATGACAGCCTGGTCGCCAAGCTGATCGTGCACGGACGCAACCGCAACGAATGCTTGATGCGGCTGCGGCGCGCGCTCGACGAATACGTGATCGGCGGCATCGAGACCAATCTGCCACTCCTGCGCGCCATCGTCGCCGACCCCGATTTCGTCAACGGCGCCTACGACATCCACTGGCTCGAATCCTTCGTGGAGCGCTGGAGATAGGCTTGCCGCCATGTCGCGCCTGACGGTGGAGACGCTCCTTCGCGCCTACGCGGTCGGCCTCTTCCCGATGGCCGAGCGGCGCGACGACACGCAGCTCTATTGGATCGACCCGGAGAAGCGCGGCATCCTGCCGCTCGACCGGTTCCGCATCCCGCGCCGGCTCAGGCGCACCGTGCGCTCGGAGCGTTTCGACATCCGCTGCGACACCGCCTTCGAGGCGGTGATGCGGGGCTGCGCCGCACCCGCGCATGGCCGATCGGAAACCTGGATCAACACGCAGATCGTCGAGCTCTATACCGAGCTGTTCGAGATGGGCCGCGCCCATACGGTCGAGGCCTGGCTCGGCGACGAACTCGTCGGCGGGCTCTACGGCGTCTCGCTCGGCGGCGCGTTCTTCGGCGAGAGCATGTTCTCCATCGTGACCGACGCGAGCAAGGTCGCACTCGTCCATCTGGTCGCGCGGCTCAAGAAGGGCGGCTATCGCCTACTCGACACCCAGTTCGTGACGCGACATCTGAGCCAGTTCGGCGCGGTCGAGATCCCGCGCGTCGGCTACCGCCACGTCCTCGCCGCCGCGCTCGACGTCAATGCCGTCTTCTACCGCAACCTCGGCGAGGACGACCTCGCCTCGTTCCTGCAGTCGACGATCCAGACGTCGTAGACCGGGTGCTCGAGCGCGGACAGGGCCGGGCTCGAGGCGAACATCCAGCCGGCGAACACGCGCGTCCGCGCCGCGCCCGGCTTGACCTCGTCGATCTCGAGCCACACGGTCGATTCGGGCGTCTCGTCGGGCGGCCGGCTCTGACAGCGCCGCGCCACGATCTCGAGCGCGCCGAACCGGACCATGCGGCCGATCGGCGCCTCGATCGAGGAGATGCGGGCCGTCACCTTGTCGAGCCCCTGGAGGACGGCCAAGTCCTCGGCCGCGCCCCGTGCCGGTGGAAGCGCGACCGCGAGCGCGGCGATCAGGCCCGCGCCGAGGCGAATGGCGGCGGCGCGCGCGCCCATCACGCGCTTGGCCTCACCGCGACGAAGCGAAGCCGGACATAGTCGGCGATCCAGCGTCCGTCGGCAGCGAGAAGCGTCGCGCGCGCCTCGTCCACGACCTCGGCGACGATCGCCGCGCGCTCCTCCGGCGCCGCGTTGAAGAGGAAGCTCTCGCCGAACGTGTCGAGCCAGTCGGCGAGCGGACCGGGAAGGGGCGTCGGCCGCTCGATGCGGACGAGCGAGCGCACCGCGAAGCCCGCGCGCGCGAGCCGTGCGCCCAGATCCGCGGGCTCGGGAAAAATCCACGGCGAGGCGGCGGCACCGTCGATGCCGCGGCGCGCGAGCGCGGCGCGGAGCGCGCGCTCGATCGTCGCCACGTTGCCGGCGCCGCCCATCTCGGCGACGAAGCGACCGCCGGGGACGAGCGCGCGGCCGACGCCGGCGAGCGCGGCGTCGAGATTCTTCATCCAGTGGAGCGCGGCATTGCTGAAGACGGCATCGAACTCGGCCGCGAAGGAAAGCCGCTCGCCGTCGACGAGGTGCGCATCGAGCCCGCGCCGGAGCGCGGCCTGCACCTGATCGGGGCTCGAATCGACCGCGACCACGCGGCCACCGCGCGCGGCGATCGCCTCGCTCAGCGCGCCGTCGCCGCAGCCGAGATCGAGAATGCGCTCGCCCGCCGCCGGCGCGAGCAGATCGACCATCGGCATCGCGAGATCGGCGACGAAACGCGCGTTCTTCGCATATCGGTCGGCGAACCAGCGCTGGCCGACGCTACCGGGGGCCATGCTACTTCTCGTCGGTCTTCTTCTTGTCGTCGCCCGAGCCGGTCTGGCTGAAGATGTACTGGCCGATCAGCCCGACGACGTCGACCGTGCCCTGGGTCAGCGCGATCTCGCCGTTGGGCTTCAGATTGTCGTCGGCGCCGCCCGGATTGAGCGCGATGAACTTCTCGCCGAGGAGCCCGTCGGCCGAGACCGCGGCCGAGGTGTCCTTGGGCAGTTTGACGTGCGAGGCGATGTCCATCTTCACGATGGCGAGGAAGCTCTTCGGATCGAGGTCCATCGCGATCACGGTGCCGACCTTGATGCCGCTGATGCGGACCTCGCCGCCGCTCTTGAGCCCGTCGATGCGGTCGAACTTCGCGACCAGCGTGTAGCCGGTGCTCGTCCGGAGGTTGGCCTGCGCATAGGCGAGGACCAGGAACGCCGCGGCGACGACGAGGACGACGGCACCGACCAGCGTCTCGACCAGGTTGCGTTTCATCGGCTCAGGTCCGTACCGCGATCACGACGGACGCCACGGCTCGTAATCGGCCGTCGAGGCCGCGCGCTTGCCGTCCTTCAGGATGCTGCCCGGCGGACGATAGGCCTCGGGCGTGCCCGTGAGATTGGGCAGATGCTCGCGCTGCCACGGCCGCCGCGGCCGGTCGCCGGTCGGCGGCTCGTCGGTCACATAATGGAGCCAACCGTGCCACTCGGGCGGCACGCGCGAGGCCTCGGCCTCACCGTTATAGACCACCCAGCGCCGTTCACGGCGGCCCTCGATCGGCCGCTTCTCACGGAAATAGCGGTTGCCCGCCTGGTCGGTCCCGACCAGGGCGCCGCGCCACCAGGTGAAGATGCGAGTCCCCAGGCTCATCGTCCGTTCCGCCCCCGGAAGCAACCAAGACGCCCGACGCAGCCGACGCGGCGCGCCCGGACTATTGCACTTGCGCCGTGGAGCGTAAAGCGCAGGCCAAGCCCGGCCGCGCGCCGATCGGACGCGCTTCTTTCATCATCTTGTACATGATTCTTGTGCACCCGCAAAATCTGGTTGAATGATCAATCCCTGGTTGGCTATGATCGGCCGTGCTCAATACCTAGTATAGTCCGCCAGCGATAACGGCAGCGGATTGGGCCGGGGCGTCGGGATCGGCGAGGGGGTGATCGCCGCTTTCCGCTTCAGGGGGCTCCCAGAGTGCGCATCGCTCGACTGTTCACCAGAACCGACCGCCCATCCTATCACGGGGTAGATTTCCGCGTCGCGGCGGTCGAGTCCTATGCCGGCGAGGATGCCTCAGCGGTCGAGGTTCCCGACACTTGGTCGCAGGCCGCGGCGACGGCGCTGTCGCGCCACGCGGTCCGCCCCGGCGGGGTTCCGGCCCGGCTCGACTACCGCGAGGAGGAGGAGCTCCCGGCCTGGTTGTGGCGGCGGATCGCGGTCGCCGAGCCGGCGCTGCCGCAGCGCGCGGAGACGGCCGCCCGGCAGGTGTTCGACCGCGTCGCCGGCGCGCTGACCCGGCAGGGCTGGATCGCGGGCTATTTCGATTCGGAGGCCGACGCCCTCGCCTTCTATGACGAGATCCGCGTCACCTTGTGCCGCCAGCGCGTGATGCCGTCGCGCACCCTTCTCGACGGGCTCGGCGTCGCGTGGGCCTATGGCAACGCACCCGAGCCGCGCGGCTACGTCGTCGACTTCCGGACCGGGCTCATCGCGCCGGCCGGTGCCGACCATCTCCTCGTCGGCGCCGAGGCGCAGGAGGCGGTCGAGCGGCCGAGCGACCACGTCGTGTTCGAGCGCACGGTCGCCGAGTGGGATACCGTTCCGCATGCCGGCGCGCGCGACGGTCACGACGCGCCGCCGCCGGTCGCGGCCTTCGTCAACCCGTTCGCGTTCCTCGACGCGACGCGGCGCTTCGACGTCGACGGGTTCGCGCACGCGGTGCGCCTCTGGACGATCGCGCTCGACATCGCGCACGGCCTCGCCGCGTACCGGACGCACGAGGAGGCGGCGCAGGCGTGGGCGCTCCGGCCGATCGCGCTGTCGCTCACCAATGTCGCGAGCCTCCTGATGGCGGCGGGCCTCGCCTATGACAGCGACGCCGCGCGCCAGACCGCGGCCTCGGTCGCGGCGCTCTTGACCGGGACGGCCTATGCGACCTCGGCCGATCTCGCCGAGGAGCTCGGCGCGTTTCCGCTGTTCGAGAGCAACCGCGAGCCAGCGCGCCGCGTGATCCAGAACCACTACCGGGCCGCGCACGGCGACGAGCAGAGCTACGAGGCGCTCGCGCACATGCCGTTCCCGCTCCGCGCCTGCCCGACCGAGGCGCTCCTCGCCGCGGCGCGCCGCGCCTGGAACCGCGCGATGGCGTTCAGCCATGCGCACGGGCTCCGCAATGCCACGGTCTCGACGGTCCGGATCGAGCCGGTCGCCGAGCGGCTTCTCGATTGCGCCGCCCCCGGCCTCGCGCCGGTCGCGGCCCTCGTCCGCGCCGAGCCGCTTCCGGGCGGGGGCTTCCGCTCCGTCGCCGTTCCGCCGGTCGCGCCTGCGCTGAGGGCGCTCGGTCTCGACGCCGCGACCTCGGACACGATCCTCGCCGTCCTCGCCGACACCGGTCCTGCACTCGAGGCGGCACCCCTCGATCCCGCGGTCCGCGCGGTCCTCGCCGTGGCGCCGACCGCGGTCGAGGCGCGCCTTCGCCTGATCGCCGCCGTTCAATCCTTCCTCTCCGGCACGATCGAGGAGCCGATCGCGCTCCGCGCCGGGTTCGATCGCAACGAGCGGAACGAGATCGTGCTCCTCGCCTGGCGGCTCGGCCTCAAGGCGCTCGCGATCGCCGATCCGGCCGCGCCCGCTCCCTCGCCCGCGCCGGCGCTCGTGACGACGACCGCCAATGCGGCGCCGAGCGAGATCGTCGCGGCGCCGGCGCCCGAGGGCGTCGCGGTCGGCCGGTTCGTGGTCTACGAGGGCGGCCGTGCGCATCGCGCGCATGACCGCCGACTGCGCGCACGCCGCGCGCTCCGTCTCGTTCTGTCGCGCCCCGCCGGCGCGCAAAGCCTCCGCCTCGTCGTCGACCGCGACGAGGCCGTCTCACCCCCTTCGGTCGGCGCGGACGCCGTGTCAGGCGTGCGTCCCGCCGCGGAGACTTCGCACACGGTTGCAACGACCGGAGTGCGGAGTACGACGCCCGCGTCCGAGGATGCGGACGTCGTCGTACAGCAGCAGTAACCTGACATTGCGTCTCCCTGACGACTGAGGGGTGCGCCGCGTGCGCACCCCCTTTTTTTCGCGCCGGCGACGCCCTCCGCGCGGCGGAGCGCGCATTTGATCCGGGCGCGCGCGGCCTGTAGGCTCCCCGGCACGGACAACGGAGGGACTCATGGCGGGCCGCATCGATGCGCGACTGAAGGAGCTCGGGATCACGCTGCCGGCCGGCTCGACGCCGGCGGCGAACTACATCCCCTATGTCGTGACCGGCAATCTCGTGTTCATCGCCGGTCAGGTCTCGCGCCTCGGCGACGAGCTCATCAAGGGCAAGCTCGGCGCCGGCCTCGACATCGCGACCGGCCAGAAGGCGGCGCGCTACTGCGGGCTCAACATCCTCGCCCATCTCAAGAACGCCTGTGGCGGCGATCTCGACCGCGTGCGTCGCTGCGTCAAGGTCGGCGGCTTCGTCAACGGCGCGCCCGATTTCATCGATCCGCCGCAGGTCGTGAACGGCGCCTCCGATCTCCTGGTCTCGATATTCGGCGACGCCGGCAAGCATGCGCGCTTCGCCCTCGCCGTCGCCTCGCTGCCGCAGGGCGCGGCGGTCGAGGTCGACGCGGTGTTCGAGATCGGCTGAGCCGGCGAACGCGGCCCCGGCATGGCCCGCGAGCGGACCGCGCTCTCGCTTCGTGTCCACGACGAGATCGCGGCGATCGATCCGGCCGACTGGGACGCCTGCGCCGGCGCCGACAATCCGTTCATCGGCCACGCGTTCCTGTCGGCGCTCGAGGATTCGGGCTCGGCCGCCTCCGATTCGGGCTGGCTGCCGCAGCACCTCGCGCTCGAGGATGCGGCGGGCCGCGTCGTCGGCGTGGTGCCGTGCTATCTCAAGAGCCACTCCTACGGCGAGTACGTGTTCGACTGGGGCTGGGCCGAGGCGTTCGAGCGCGCCGGCGGCAAGTATTATCCGAAGCTCCAGACCTCGGTGCCGTTCTCGCCGGTGACGGGCCACCGTCTCCTGGTCCGCCCCGACGCCGATCGCGCGACGGTGTCGGCGGCGCTGATCGGCGGTCTCGTCGAGCTCGCCGGGCGGCGCAAGGTCTCCTCCGTTCACATCACCTTCCCGACCGAGGGCGAATGGCGGACGCTCGGCGACGCCGGCTTCCTGCAGCGCGTCGGCCAGCAGTTCCACTGGGAGAACCGCGGCTATGCCGACTTCGACGGCTTTCTCGCCGCGCTCGCCTCGCGCAAGCGCAAGATGCTCCGCAAGGAGCGCGAGGTCGCGAACGCGCAAGGGGTCGTGATCGAGACGCTGAGCGGCGATGCGCTGAGCGAGGCGCACATGGAGCGGTTCTACCGCTTCTATCTCAACACCGTCGATCGCAAGTGGGCGTCCGCCTATCTGACGCGCGCGTTCTTCACGCTGTTGCGCGAACGGCTCGCCGACAAGGTCGTGCTGATGATGGCGCGCCGCGGCACGAACTGGATCGCGGGCGCGCTCAATCTGCGCGGCGGCGACACGCTCTACGGGCGCAACTGGGGGTGCAGCGAGGACGTGCCGATGCTGCATTTCGAGATGTGCTATTACCGCGCGCTCGACTACGCGATCGCGCACGGGCTCAAGCGGGTCGAGGCCGGCGCGCAGGGGCCGCACAAGATCCAGCGCGGCTATCTGCCGTCGCGCACCTACAGCGCGCACTGGATCCGCGACCCGCGTTTCCGCGAGGCGGTCGCCGGCTTCCTCGCGCAGGAGACCCGCCGCGTCGCGTTCGAGATGGACCGCCTCGGCGAGCGCTCGCCGTTCCGCAACGCCGACGGCGAGAGCGAGGGCGAAAGCGACGACGCAGCGTGAGACGCGCGGTTCGCGACCGGGGATCGAGCCAGCGGCGGGAGTGACGGCGATGGACTACAGCATCAATCTCGCGACCGAGGCGGTTTCGTGGGAGACGGTCGTGCGCGCCGAGGCGGCCGGCTTCCACGCGGCGTGGTTCTACGACACCCAGCTCCTCAACGCCGAGGTCTTCGTTGCGATGACGGCGGCGGCGATGAAGACGCACCGCATCCGGCTCGGCACCGGGGTGCTCATACCCTCGGGGCGGATCCCGCCGGTGACCGCGAGCGCGCTCGCCTCGCTCAACAGGCTCGCGCCCGGGCGCATCGATTTCGGGATCTCGACCGGCTTCACCGGGCGGCGCACGATGGGCGTCGGCGCGATCAAGCTCGCGGCGATGGAGGACTACATCCGGATCGTGCGCGGGCTCCTCGCCGGCGAGACGGTGGCGTGGGACTACGAGGGCGCGCCGCGCAAGATCCGCTTCCTCAACCCCGAGCTCGGCATCATCAACATCGCCGACCCGATCCCGCTCCACGTCTCGGCGCTCGGGCCGAAGGGGCGCCGGCTCACCGCGAGGCTCGGCGCGGCGTGGATGAACACGGTCCGCGACGTCGAGAAGGCGGTCGCCGACATGGCGGACATGAAGACGGCGTGGCGGGACGCCGGGCGCGATCCGAACACGCTCTACGCGACGGCGGTGGTCGGCGGCGCGGTGCTCCGCCCGGGCGAGGACTATGACAGCCCGCGCATCCGCGCCGAGGCGGGACCGCAGGCGGCGATCGCGTTCCACAACCTCGTCGAGGCGGCCGAGTTCGGCACCATCGGCGGCATGACCGTGCCGCCACCCTTGCAGGCGGCGTTCGACCGCTACCGCGCGATCTACGAGCGCTACACGCCGGCGGACGCGCGCTATCTCACCAACCACAAGGGGCACCTGATGGTGCTCCGCCCCGAGGAGGAGGCTGTGGTGACGCCCGAGCTGATCCGGATGCTGTCGTTCTCGGGCACGGTCGAGGAGCTCCGCGTCAAGATCCGACGCCTCCGCGATGCCGGCTACACGCAGTTCTCCGCCCATATCCGCTTCCGCCAGCCCGCGATGCTCGACGACTGGGCCGAGGTGGTGAAGGGCGTGTGACGGCGGGCGTGGGGGCGAGCTCGCCGCGTCAGCAATCGACCCAGACGCGGACCGTCGATCAATATGTCCGAAACTGACGTGTTCGCGCTCTAATGTCCGCCCCTATCGATGGGGCGGAGAAAAATGCCGATGGACCAGATGAATGTAGGCGAGTCGTCGCCGGAGGAACCTGCGCTCACGCCTGGATGCTTGTTACAGCCGTTCGGCTGGGCCGCGCAGCCTGTAGCCGCCCTCCTCGGGTCGCAACCAAGTCTTCTTGCTCCTGCGTTGGCGATGGATACGCCGCGCCTGCATCTGATCGCGTTCGCCCTTGCCCATCTTGGTCAGGCACGTGCGATGCGCCTGGGCGCGGTACTTTTTTTGGCCCGCAGCAGTCCGCGATCCATGCCGTGCTCGGTCGATGTCCGCACGGCTTGCGGCGTGTCTTGGCGCGACTGGAGCAGCCGGTGCTTCAACCGGAGAACTATCGCCGGCTCGTAGACTTGCTCGACGATCGCGCAAGCGCAAAACTGCTTTACCACGCCCGACAGATCAACGACGACACAATAGAGACGCTGCACGGGCTGCCCCCTGCCGTCCGTACGCCCGCCTTGCTGACATTGACCAGCGCCCCCTGGTCCTGCAAGTACCTTTCCCAAGGTCTACGCATGATCGCGTCGCGCGGCGCGGCGCCCAGCTTCGAGGCCCTGATCGATGATCTGGCTCAATACAGGCAGCCCGCGCAACTGCTTGCGCGACTAGGACAACTGGTGGAGCGGATACCTTTACCGCCCTGCTATCCACCCGAACAGGTGGGCCGCGGTCGACGTCTCGACGATCCGGAGGCGATACGGTCACTGGCGAAGCGCTGGAAAAACTGCCTCGCCGCGTATGTCGATGGCGTCAACAGCGGCCGTTGTGCCGTCTACCTATGGACGGACGAACCGGACGCGGTCTGCATCGTCAGCCGCGAGGGACGCCTTGGATGGTTTCTCGCCGAAACCGTGGGCGAGCGGAACGCGGAGCTCGGAGAGGAGCAATTCCGTTCGATCCAGTCGACGTTTGCGCACGCCGGCTTGCCGGATCGAGATACCTCCTTGGCCATCACCCAAATAATGATCATGCGGCGGGGGTAGGTCGCGTCTCGGATCTGGGAAGTCGATGGAACGCACGAAGCAGCCAAGGCCGTCTCGCAGGCGGCAACGCGACGGCGGAGTCCGCTTCGAGCGGCTAGAGACCCTGCTCCGGCTGGCCCTCGAGATGCGGGTGAAGGCCGAGGGCCTGACGCTGGTGGAGATCGAACGCACCTATGGCGTCAGTCGCCGCACGGCCGAGCGCATGCGCGATGCGATCGACCGCGTCTTTCCGGAGCTTGAACAGGTCAATCCCGGCGAAAAGCCCAAGCGCTGGCGCATCAAACCGGGAACCATCGACCGCCTGAGTGCGCTCTCGTCCGACGATCTCGTTGCCGTCCAGACAGCGGCGAGAGTCCTGCGCGAGCAGGCTCTCGTCGATCAGGCACAGAGGCTTGAGCTTCTCTCGATCAGGCTGCGGTCGCTGATCCGCGGGGAATTGGCGCGAAAGATCGCACCGGACCTCGAAGCCCTCGCGGAGGCCGAGGGAACGGCAAGGGGTCGTGTCCCACCGGGTGGTGTTGGAGCCGCGGGTAAGTAGCCCGCCGCAGCGACCGCCCCGAGTCAGGCGGCGGCGGGCTACTTATCCACGGCGGTGATCACCGCGGTGCTCCGACAAGTGCACTTGGACTTCGCCGCGCGTCACGCCCGCGTAGAGCGGGCCGTTGTGATCGCGATGCTCCCAGCCCCATGTGAACCCCAAGAACCCGCAATAGAATTCCCGGGCCTTGGCCTCGTCGAACATGCGCAAGACGGGGATGATATGCGTGAGCGTCATGGGTTCCTCAACACGGACTGTCGAGACGGTCTGCAAGATTTTCGCATGAACCGAGTGCGGCTTCCGAACCGAGACGCCCGGACGTGCACGGGGGCACGTGTCGACGCAATCGCGATCCCACACCCCCAGATGGATCGCGGGCTCTGGTCGGAGCTCGGCGCCTCCGCGCTCGCCCCTCTACTTGACGGCGGCGTCGGTCATGCTCGAGAGCGCGTTGGCGAGATTGCCCGCCTGCTCGATCGGGGCCGGCGCGGCATGGCGGCCATAGACCGACCCGAACACGTAGCTCGAGGAATTGTAGCTGACATAGACCTTGCCCGCCTCGTCCTCCCAGACGAGCGCCTTCATCGGCAGGTCGATCGCGAGCGTCGGCCGCGAGATCATCGCCGGCGTGCCGCCACGTGGATTGCCGAACAGGACGAGCGTCGAGGCCGGCATGCCGATATTGATGCCGCGCGCCGCCGCGCTGTGATCGATCTTGGCGAACACGGTGAAGCCTTGCTCCTTGAGCGCCGCCTCGAGCTTCTCGAGTGTCTTGGCGTGCGCGTGCAGGCTGTCCTTGGTGATCAGCCCCTCGACCGCGTGCGCGGTCACGGGCGCGGCGAGGAGCGCGGCGGTCAGTGCGAGACCGAGACGGCGCGATATGTCTACCCCCATGCTGGAATCATCCGACCAACGCTAGCCGTGCCGGCGCCGGGCGCGGTTCACATGGCCGTGAGGCGGCCGGCCGCAAACGAAACGAGGCGGGCCCCTCCCGCCTCGCCGCGGCGTCGATCGCGCCTCGCCTATTCGGCGGCGGCCGCCTTCTTGAGATAGGACTTCGGCAGCTCGCAGAAGTCCGTCATTAGGCTTCCGAACCCCTCGACCACGTCGTCGATGCCGTTGTCGCGAAGCGCGTACCAGTAGGTCGCCGTGTTGATCGCGATCACCGGCTTCTTGAGCCATTTCTCGGCCTCGGCCGCGAGGCGGGCCATGGCGAGGTTGGTGCCGACCTGTATCAACGCCTCGGCGCCCGACGTGTTGAGCTCGATCAGCGCCTGGCGCAGCTCGTCCTCCTGGACATGGGCGATCAGCATCGGGCTCCGGCATTTGAGGCCCTTGATCGCCATCACCTGGTAGCCGCAGTCGGAGAAGAACTTGTGCACGTTCTTGTCGCCGACCGGCCAGTACGGCGTGACGACGGCGATCTTCTTGATGTCGCCGTAGCACGAGAGCGCGGCGCGGCACGCGTCCGAGCCCATCGCGGCCCGCACCTTGGCGCGCTCGATGACGCGCTTCTTGAGCCGCTCGGATTCGGCGAGGCCGTCCCAGAACGTCTCCGCCGACATGCCCATCACGATGTAGTCGGGCCGGCAGGTCATCACGCGGTCGATGGCACCGTCGAACTCGGCGCGGATATTGTCCATCAGCTTGTTGAAGTCGTCGTCGCTCTCGACCGGATCGTCGGGAATCTCGATGCGGACATGGTGGTTGGTCACGCCGCGCGGGCGCATGTCGTCGAATTCGGGCTGAACCGAGGTGTTGGTCGAGGGCGCGATGACGCCGAACTTCCGCCGCCAGCCGAGTGCGTCGCCCATGGTGTCCTCCTGTCTCGATGCCGCAATGTCAATCGGAGAGCTTCGACTGGCGCGGCGCGAGCTTCTGCAGCTCGGCCAGCACCTCGTCGAGGCTCATGACGTCCGCGTATTTCTGCTGCATGTCGAAGAGATTGGCCTCGTGCGGACCGTCCGCGCGGTCGCCGACACACTCGCGCGGCACCATCGGGCGGAAGCCGTGGCCCATCGCGTCGACGACGGTCGCGCGGACGCAGCCCGAGGTCGTGCAGCCGGTGACGATCGCGGTATCGACGCCGCGCTTGGCGAGCCAGCCCGCGAGATCGGTCGCGAAGAACCCGGACGGATAATGCTTGGCGATCACCCGCTCGCCGGGTCGCGGCTCGAGCTCGGGCACGATCTGGATCTCGTGGCTCCCGGGCTTCAGGGCGCGAAGCCCCGGCGACTTCATGTTGAAGACGCCGTCGTCGCTGCCGTCCTCGGCATAGACATGGGTGGTGAAGGCGATCGGCAGATCGAGGTGCCGGGCGACGGCGAGGAGCTCGCGGGTCTTCTCGATCGCCGCCGGGATATTGCCGCCGCCGAATTGATCCGGGTTGGCGAAGGCGTTGTTGAAGTCGATGATGAGAAGGGCCGGGGTCTTGCCGAACCCGATACGATTGCCGAATCCCTGCTTCTTGTAGACGTCGATCTCGCTCATGCGCGGTCCTCTCCGCTACCCTTCCCTCGCCCGCCGTCGCGGGCGATGTCGCGGCGATCTTAGGCGCTCCGGGTGAGCAAGGGAACCGGGCCGTAACCGGCGCGACCGACCGCCGCAAGACAGGAACGCATGCCGAGGACCGCCCCATGACCGTCTCATGACCGCACCAACGCCGCAGCCGGGTGACGCCCAGGTTCCCGCCGCGATCGCCCTCAAGGCCGAGGAGGTCGGCGTTCTCAAGGCCCGGCTCGATTCGGTGAGCCTGTTCGCGCTCGCGGTGCTGGCCGGTGCCTTCATCGCCTTCGGCGCGATCGCATCGACCATGGTCGCGACCGGGGCCGCGGACGCACTTCCTTTCGGCGTCACGCGGATCCTCATGGGGGTGGTGTTCTCGGTCGGGCTGATCCTGGTGGTCGTCGGCGGAGCGGAACTCTTCACCGGCAACAACCTGATGGTCATGGCATGGGCGAGCGGACGGATCGGGCTCGTTTCCCTGCTGCGCGCATGGACGATCGTCTATGTCGGCAATCTCGTCGGCAGCCTCGGCACCGCGCTCCTCGCCTTTCTGGCCGGCCATCATTTGATGGGCGCCGGCGCGGTCGGTGCGACGATCCTCGCGATCGCCGAGGCCAAGATCGCGCTCGAGCCGATGCAGGCGCTCGTCCTCGGCGCGCTCTGCAACGTGCTCGTCTGCCTCGCGGTCTGGCTCTGCCTCGGCGCGCGCTCGACGGCCGACAAGATCCTCGCGATCGTGCCGCCGATCACCGTGTTCGTCGCGGCGGGCTTCGAGCACTCGGTCGCCAACATGTACCAGATCCCGATCGCGCTGATGGTCGGCGCGTGGGCGCCGGAGACGTTCTGGCAGGCGATCGGTTCGACGCCGTCGGCGCATGCCGTGCTCAGCGTGAACGGTTTTCTCGCCAACCTCGTTCCGGTCACGATCGGCAACATGATCGGCGGCGGCGTGCTGGTGGGCGGCGTCTACTGGTTCATCTATCTCCGGCGCCGCCCGGGGGGCTGACCGCCGCGCGCCGGACCGGGGCGACGCTCGCGAGCACGATCCCGACGACGATGAGGGCGAGCCCGCCGAGATGGTAGAGGTGGAACGCCTCGCCGAGCACGAGGATGCCGATCGCGATCGCGAACACCGGCATCAAATGCGTGTAGGGCGCGGCCCGATTGGGGCCGAGGACCTGGACCGCACGGGTCCACAGCACGCTCGCAAACGCCGAGGTCACGAGGCCGAGATAGGCGACGGCGGCGAGCGTCGTCGTGTCGAGCGGCGGCGCCGGAACTGTCGCGGCCTCCCAGGCATACCATGGCGCCATGGTCACGAGACCGCCGACGGTCACGAGCACGAGCTGCATGGTCGCACCCGACAATGGCGGCCCGCGCTTTATCATCACCGCATAGAGCGCCCACGACAGAACCGCCACCATCATCCCGATGTCGCCGCGGTTGAAGGCGAAGCCGAGCAGCACGTCGATGTCGGCGCGCGCGATCAGGCAGAGGACGCCACCGAGCGAGAGCGTGACGCCGACGGCCTGGCGTAGGCTCAGCCGGTCGGCATAGAACACCCACGACACGACCACGATCACGACCGGGACGAGCGAGTTGATGACGCCGGCGTTGACCACGGTCGTGTGGTGGAGCGCGACGAAGAGCGTCGCGTTGCCGGCGGTGATCAGGAGAAAGCCCGCGACCAGGAAGAACCGCCAGTGCCGGCGAATGTCCGGCCAGATGGTCCTGAGCGCGGGCCCGATCACGACGAGAAGGACGACGAGCGCGACGGCGGTGCGCCAGAAATTGAGCCACACCGGCGGAACCGTGGTGTGGACGAGCTTGACCACGGCGAAGCTGCCGGCGAAGCACATCATGCTGATGGTGACGGCCAAATGTGGCGAGGCGAGCAGGGCGCGCACGGGGGCCATGTCAACCGGCGGAAAGAAACGGGGCGCCGAAGCGCCCCGCGAGCGCGAGAGGAGAGACCGTGGCTATTGATCGACCTCGCGGTAGAAGCGGTCGGCACCGGGATGGATCGGCGCAACGTGCTGCATCCGCATGTTCTTGGGGTCGAAGTCGTTGAACACCGGGTGGACCACCTCAAGGTCCTTCTTGCTCGCGTGCACGACCTTGAGGATGTCGTAGACGACCTGGTCGGGGACGTCCTTCGACGCCGCGAGCAGGAAATCGACCGCGAGGAGGTGCATCGGCCCGGTCACGCCGAGCGCGTCCTTGCCCGGCCGGACCGGCAACGGACGCGCATTGGGATAGGCCTTGCTCATCCGTTCGGCCGCCGCCGCATCACCGCTCACGGGCAGATAGCGCCAGCCGCCCTTGATGTTGCCCATCGCCTTCTGGCCCGCGGCGGAGTTGAGCGGGATATAGGCGGCATCGATGCGGCCGGCGATGAACAGATCGACCGCGTTGACGAAGTTGGGCGCGGGCGTGAGCTTGGCGTCCTTGTGCGAGACGCCGGCCGAGGCGAGCGTGGCCTCGGCGAGGAAATGGAAGATGCGCCCGCCGGTATATTCCGAGGCGAGACGCTTGCCCTTGAGGTCGGTGAGCGTCTTAATGTCGGAATCGACCGGAACGCCGAACCCGCTCGCCGACGGCATCAGCGCGCCGACGAAGCGGAGGTTCTCGTATTTGCGACCCTCGAACAGCTCCTGGCCGAGATAGGCATAGGTGAGCTCGCCGGCATTGATCATGGCGAACTCCATCTCGCCGCGATCGACGAGCGGCACATAGGTCGAGCCCCCCGCATAGGGCGCGACGCGGAGCTGCATGTTGGCCTTGTCGGAAGCGACCTTCGCGATGCCGCTCGCGATCGAGTAGAAGACCGAGCCCTGCGGGTTCGAGGCAATGCTGAAGACCTGTGCCGACGCCGTCGGGGCGAGCGTCGCGACGGCGACGGCGGTCGCTGCGATTCGAAGCCAGTTCATGGCTGTCTCCTTGCAAAGGCGGGAACGCCGTCGCGCGCCGCTACATGCCCTTCTCGATATAGAACTTCATCGCACCGGAATGGAACGGCACCTTGTAGTCGGGATCGCGCATGCGCGTCGGGGTGAATTCCTCGAACGAGTGGTGGATCTTGACGAGCTCGCTCTTGTTGGCGTGGATCGTCTTGACGAAGTCGTACACGACCTGGTCGGGCGTCGCGGTGCTCGCGAAGATGTAGAAGTCGACCGTGAACAGCCAGGTCGGATCGTCGATGATGCCGATCTGCTCGCGCGACGGGCGGATCGGGCTCGCGCGGCCGGCCGGATAGCGCTCGGCGAGCTTGGCCTGGAGCTCCGGCGTGTTGCCGAGACTGATCATCCGAATGCCGCCCTTGATGCTCGCATGCGCCTTCTGCACCGCGGCCGCCGTATTGGCGCTGTAGGCGGCATCGACGCGCCCGGCGATCAGGAGGTCGACGCCCACGACGAAGTTCGGCACCGGGCTGCCGATCACGTCCTTGCTCGAGAGCCCGGCGGTCGCGAGATTGGCCTCCGAGATGTAGTGGAAGATGCGACCGGCCTGGTAGTCGACCGGGATGCGCTTGCCCTTGAGATCGGCGATCGTCTTGATGTCGGAATCGGCCGGCACGAGGAAGCCGCTCAAGGTCGGCACCATCGCGAGCACGGCGCGGAGATTCTGGAACGGCTTGCCGGCGAAGATCTCGGTCCCGGAATAGGCGAAGAAGAGTTCGCCGCTGTTGGCGATGCCGAACTCGACCTCGCCGCGGTCGACCAGCGGCACATAGGTCGACGATCCGCCATAGGGCGCGACGCGATATTGCTTGCCGGCGATGTCCGACATCACCTTAGCGAGCGCCGCGCCGTGGGTGTACATCAGCGAGCCCTGCGGGTTGGTGCCGATGCTCACGATCTGCGCGGCGGCGGGGGTGGCCAGAGCGACCGAGACGGCGGCGGCGGCCATCAGGCGGATCAACTTCATCGTGACGGTCCTTCCCTTTTCCCTTTTGGCGGGCGCCGGGCGACGCCCCCGTCGATACGAACCCTAGTATGCAAGCTCGGCCGGCCCGCGGCGATGGGCGTTGCTGCCCATGTCCGTTCAGCCGGGTCCGCTCAGCCGGCGGTCGCGGCGATGCGGGCCTGGCTCTTGAGCGGCAGAACCGTCGCCACGGCGAGGAGCGTCGCCACGACGAGAAGGCCGAACATCAGGTCAGGGCGGTCGAGGTCCATGATCCAGCCGCACACGATCGGGCCGAGGCCGTTGCCGGCCATCATGCCGGTCGAGGTGAAGCCAAAGGCGATCCCGATCGAGCCCTTCGGCGTCACCGCGCGGACCAGAAGATCGCGCGACGGCGTGTTGATCCCGAACGCGAGGCCGCCGACCACGAGGATCGCGATCGTCACGTATATGTTGAACAGCGAGAGCGCGCAGACCAGGAACGAGAGCGCCATGACGCAGAGCGTCGCCGCGGCGATCCGGTTGTGGCTGGTCCAGCGGTCGGCGATGACGCCCCCGACCAGGACCCCGAGCGCACTCGCGATCAGGAACGCGGTGAGCCCGGCACCGGCGGTGACGACGTCGGTGCCCTGCAGCTTGGCGAGCGCGACGGTCGCGAACGACATCAGGCCGGTCGAGGCGACGGTGGTCAGGAAATAGAACACGAAGAGCGCGATGAGCTGGCCCGACATCAGGACGGCGAAGCCCGAGCGCTGGTCCGGCGCCGCCGCACGGCCCCGCTTCTTCTCCTGGCCGCCGCCCTCGAGCGCGCCGTGGAACGCCAACAGAACCGCGAGGATCGTGAGGCCGATGAGCCCGATCCCGACCAGCGCGCCACGCCAGTCCGTCAGCGCCACCAGCGCGAACATGATCGGCGGCGCGATCGCCCAACCGAGATAGCCCGTGAAGGCGTGGATGCCGACCGCGCGGCCCATCAGCCGCTCCTCGACGCGCGCGGCGAAGATCGCGAAATCGGCCGGGTGATAGACGCTGTTGCCGATGCCGGCGATCGCCATCAGGACGGCCATCTGCCAGTAGGCGTCGGCGAAGCCGACGGCGCCGAGCGCGACGGCCTGGACGAAGAGGCCGGCCATCAGGACGGCGCGGCCGCCGATGCGGTCGACCAGCCAGCCGACCGGCGTCTGGGTCACGGCGCCGGCGAGCGCGTAGACGCCGATCAGGCTGCCGAGAAGCGTGTAGCCGATGTCGAGCTCGGCCTTGATCATCGGGAACAAGGGCGGCAGGACGAGGACGCAGAGATGGCTGAAGCAATGGCCGGCGCTGACCAGCCCGATCACCCGGCCGGACGAGCCCGCCCCGGACAGCGTGGTGGCGCTCATGACGCGACGACCCGTGTGTCTGTTTCAGTCGCGGACGTCGGCCGCCACGCGCATGCGGACGATCTTGTCCGGATTGGCGACCATCCCGCTACGGTCCGAGGTGCTCTTCTTGATCCGGTCGACGAAGTCCATCCCGCTCGAGACGCGGCCCCAGACGGTGTAGTTGCCGTCGAGATGGGAGGCCGGCGCGAAGACGATGAACCACTGGCTGTCGCCGCTGTCGGGCGAGGCGGCGCGCGCCATCGCGACCGTGCCGCGCACATGACGCTCGCGCGAGAACTCGGCCTTGAGCTTCTTGCCGCTGCCGCCGGTTCCGTCGCCGCGCGGGTCGCCGGTCTGTGCCATGAAGCCCTCGATCACACGATGGAACGAGAGCCCGTCATAGAACCCCTGGCGGGTCAGCTCCTTGATACGCGCCACGTGGTTGGGCGCGAGATCGGGGCGGAGGTCGATCACGACCCGCCCGTCCTTGAGATCGAGGAAGATCTGGTTCTCGCGGTCCGCCGCCTCGCTCATCGTTCCTCCACCGGCCAGTCCGATGACCAAGATCGTCGCGAAAAGGGCCTTGAGCCGGGTCATGCCGAGCCTACTCCGAAATGCCGGGTCGCACTCTACGGCAGAACCTCACCTGGTTGAAAGAGGGCGACCGGTCGCAGTCAATGATCGGACCCGAGCAGGATCTCGTCGCGGCACCCGGTGTCGTAGCCCATGCCCTCCGGCGTGAGCGCGATGCCGAGCGGAAACATCGACCGGGCGAGCCCCTTGCGGTCGAGGGCCTGCCAGACGGCACCGTTGCGCATCCCCGTCGCATCGCGCGACATGACCAGGCGACGGCCGATATGGACGTGGTTGCCGTGCGGGTGCGGGATCACGGTGATCAGGATCTCGCCGGTCTCCTCGTTCCGGGTCGAGGTCTCGGGATGACGGGCGAGCTCCTGGAGCAGCGTCAGCGTCTTGAGCTGCAAGGCGCTGAGGCCGAGGGGGTTGTGCTTCGGCGGCATCGCGCGGCCCAGTCTCAGATGCGGAACACGCTCTGGACCTCGCGCGGGTAGAGTTCCTCGGGCGCGAGGCGGCGGTGGCAGACGCCCTGCTCGTGGCAATATTGCAGGAACGCATCGATGGTGACGCGGTTCGGCTCGATGCCGTAGGGCCAGTGGTCGTCGCCGCCGAACACCTGACGTCCGACGCGCTCGGCGTGCTCCCAGCCCCACGGCACCGGGATCTGCGACATGGTGATGGCGTGGACGCGCGCCATCGAGCGCCGCTTCGCCTCCTCGAAGGCGTTGTAGAGGTTCATGGCCACCCAGGGATGGCGGTCGAACACGTCCTTGCGGATCGCCACCGTGTGCATGATCGGGAAGATGCCGGTCGCCTTGAAGTAGGCCTCCTCGACCGGGCGGTACTCGGGGAACAAACGCTGGATGCGCGGATCGCCGTGCTCGAACAGATGCGGCGGATGGGCGGAGATGATCGCGTCGATCTCGCCCGCGATCAGCATCTCGGTGAGCGCCCGGTCCTTGACGACCGAGATCGAGACGCCGTCGGGGAGCTTCAGCTTCGCCATCTCGACGCGGCCCGGCTCGTTGACCCCGGCCTGCACCCAGTGAACGTCCTTGAGGGGAATGCCGACCTGATGGACGAGCCAGCCGCGGGCGTAGATCGTCGCGGTCTGCGACCACTCGGGGATGCCGATCTTGCGGCCCTTGAGGTCCTCCGGCCGATTGATCGGCCCGCCGGCGCGGATGAAATAGGACGACTGGCGAAAGACGCGCGAGATGAAGACCGGGATGCCCGTGAATGGCGCGTTCGGCTGCGAATGCACCGAGCAGTATTTGCCGAAGGAGAGCTCGGAGACGTCCCATTCGAGCGCGTTCGAGAAACGGTAGAAGATCTCCTCGACGCGGAAATTGAGATGCGTCAGGTCGATCCCTTGCGGCTTGACGACGCCGGTGCCGAGATCGCGGACGTGATCATAGTCCTCGGTCGCGAGCGTCAGGTGGATATTGGCCATGGGCCGGGCCCCTCCTCGGTCTGGAGCGCCCTTGGTGCGGCTTCTCCGCCGCCGCGTCAAGCGCCGGTCATGCGCTCAGGCGGCATCGAGCCGCTTCCGCTCGCGGTCCGCGGCCGGCGCCTCCGGCGCGTCCGCCCCGGTGATCAGCCGGGCTCCACGCTGGAACGTGAGATACGCCCACAGCCAGTTGATGGCGACCGCGAGCCGGTTGCGGAAGCCGATCATGTAGAAGATGTGGGCGCCACTCCACAGCACCCAGCCGGGAAAGCCCCAAAGTCTGATGCGGCCGAAGTCGACGACCGCGGACTTGCGGCCGATGGTGGCGAGATTGCCGTAATCGCGTTAGCGGAACGGCGGCGCGTTGCGGCCGGCGAGCCGGGCGAGAACGGTACGCGCGACATGGCGGCCCTGCTGCTTGGCGACCGGCGCGATCCCGGGGAGTGGCCGGCCGTCGACCCCCGGCGCCGCGGCGGTATCGCCGATCGCGAAGATCTCGGGATGTTCCGGCACCGTCAGGTCGGGCTCTACCACGATGCGCCCGAGCTTGTCGCGGGTGGCGCCGATCCAGCGCCCGGCCGGCGATGCCGCGACACCCGCCGCCCACAGGACCGTTGCCGCGGCGAGCCGTTGGCCGCCGACCGCGACACCCTCGGCGTCGCAGGCCGTGACCGGCGCGCCGAGCGAGACCTCGACCCCGAGGCGGGCGAGCGAGCGCGCCGCACGCGCGGAGAGCGACGGCGGAAACGTGCCGAGGACGCGCGCGCCGGACTCGATCAGCACGATGCGCGCATCGCGCGGATCGATCGTGCGGAAGTCGGCGGCGAGCGCTTTCCGGGCGAGCTCGGCGAGCGCACCGGCGAGCTCGACCCCGGTCGGACCGCCGCCGACGATCACGAAGGTGAGGAGGGCGCGCCGCCGTGCGGGGTCGGACGCGAGCGCGGCCTCCTCGAAGGCGAGCAGGATGCGGCGGCGGATCGCGGTCGCGTCGTCGATCTTCTTGAGGCCGGGCGCGAACGGCTCCCATTCATCGTGGCCGAAATAGGCGTGCCGCGCCCCGGTCGCGAGGACCAGCGTGTCGTAGGGGATGCGATGCTCACCCGCCACGACGATGCGGGCCGCGGTATCGACCGCCGAGACGGCGCCGAGCACGACACGGATGTTGGGGCTGCGGCGGACGATGCTCCTGATCGGCGAGGCGATGTCGGCGGGCGACAACCCCGCCGTCGCGACCTGTTAGAGGAGCGGCTGGAAGAGATGGTAGTTGCGTCGATCGACGATCGTGACCGAGACCGGCGCGCCGACGAGCGCGCGGGCGGCTGCAAGACCGCCGAAGCCCGCACCGACGATGACCACGCGATGAAGAGGTGCATTGCTGCTCATAGTCGGCCACTCCACGCGCGAACCGGGATCCGGATATGGGGTCCCGACCGCTGGCTTTGAGCCCCCGTCGCGCTGCCCGGAAGTCTCGCCCGGCGGGGCGGAATGCGCCAATACCGCCACGGCATGATGTCGATGCCAAAGCAGGCCGTGCTATGATCGCGCATCGTGTCGGAAAGGTGCGCCATGACCGGTCCCGCCAAGCCATCCTCGTCGATCGAGGCCAATGTCGTACGGTTCGCCGAGCTCGCCGGCCATGAATCGCCATGGCAGCCGGCCGACATGGCGATCCCCCGCTATGAGCGCAAGCGCTACGGCGTCGTCGGACGCCCGAACGAGAGCGCGAAGCCGGGCGCCGGCGTCGAGGACGTCAAGGCGTTCAATATCACCTATCTCCGCTGCGAGCCGGGCAAGGGCCTCGGCAACCATGGCCACGCGACGCCCGAGGTGTTCATCGTGATGGCCGGGACCTGGCGCATCACCCTCGGCCCCGACGGCGAGGAGGAGACCATCCTCCGCCCGTTCGACATCATCTCGGTCCCGCCCGACGCGATGCACGGCGCGACGAATATCGGCGACGACGTCGGCTGGATCATGACCGTCAACGCCGGCCACGGCGGCGCCAAGATCGTGTGGGGCGCCGACGTCCTCGCCGAGCTCGCCCGGCTCGGGCGGACCGCGGCGCTTGCCGAGCAGCCCGGCGCGCCGCACGCCGCCGCGTCGTCTCCCGTCAACGCGCGGTGATGAAGGGCGTCACCGCGGCGAGGAAGCCGTCCATGTTGTCCCACGGGATCATGTGGGCCGCGCGCTCGACGCGGACCTTCTTCGCGCCCTTGATCAGGCCCAGGATCTCTTCCGCATCGGCTTCGGTCACGACGCCGCCGAGCTCGGCATAGACGAGGAGCGTCGGGCAGCGGACCTTGGGCATGTCCGCGTGGAAGTCCTCCTCGTGGAAGCCCTTGTGCGACTGGACGACCGCCTCGAGCGAGCAGCTCGGCAGCCATTCCGCGCGGGTGAGCGATTGGTCGGGCGTCCAGTTGGGCGTCGCCGGCAGCGGCTCGCCCGCCGATGCGGCGCGCATCGCGTCGAGATAAGGCTGGAGCGGCGTCGGATAGGGCCGCCGTCCCGGCCCGCTGACCGGCGGGTCGACGACGACGATGCTCCCGACGCGATCGGGATGGTCGGCGGCGAGCTTGACGCAGATGCGCCCGCCCATCGAGTGTCCGAGGACGATGGGCTTGCCGAGACCGAGCGTCTCGATGAAGCCCGCGATATCGAGCGCGTAGTCCTCGAGCCGATAGCGCAGCCCGGGTCGCTGGTCGGAAAGGCCGCGACCGCGATTGTCGAGGATATAGACGTGGTTGGTCTGCGACAGCCGCGCGCCGACGAACGCCCAGGCGGCGGCCGGGCTGGTGATGCCCGGGATCAGGACCAGCGGTGGGCCGTCGCCGGCGAACTCGAGATAATGGAGCCGGACGCCGCCGACCGTGACGTAGAACCGGGTCTGCCGAGCCGCCATCGCGTAGTCCCTTCCTTGGTCGTGTCGCGCCGCCCGCCCGCAGCATAGGGAGAGGCCGACACCGCGATCAAGCCCGACGCATCGCGCCGCGAACCGCCTTGCGCGGCGCGGCGCGTTGGGCAACCTTATGGCGCCGCGCGAAACGGGCGATCGCGAGAACCCGGGGGCGACGGCGGAGACCGCGAACGGACGCCGCGTGACCGGCGCGGTCGGGCATGCGGGTGTCAACGGGGGACGGCGGCAATGCTTGCCGAACAGGTCATCAACGGGCTCGTGCTCGGCAGCATGTACGCCCTCATCGCGATCGGCTACTCGCTGGTCTTCGGCGTGCTCGACAAGCTCACCTTCGCGCACAGCGAGATCTTCATGTTCGGCGGCTATGTCGGCGTCCTTACGGTCGCGCTCGGCGTGCCGATCTGGTGGGCCATCCCGCTGGCGATCGTCGTCGCCGGCATCCAGGGCCTAATCACCGAGCTCGTCAGCTTCCGCAAGTTCAACACGCCCGACGGCCACATCACTGCCGCGCTGAGCTCGTTCGCCGCCGGCATCGTCCTGATCGATGTGACGCAAAAATTCTGGGGCTCCGATCCCAAGGATCTCGGCATCCCCAACACCATCTACACCGCCTCGACCGAGCTGTTCGGGCTCCAGATCGTCTACATCAAGCTCGCGATCCTGATCGTGACGCTCCTGATCATGATCGCGCTCCAGATCCTGATCGCGCGCACGCGGATGGGCCGGAACATCCGCGCCGTCGCCGAGTCCTCGACCACGGCCTCCCTCCTCGGCATCGACGTCAAGCGCGTCACGCAGCAGACGTTCTTCATCGCCTCCGCGCTCGCCGGAATCGCCGGCCTCATGCTCGCGATGCGCGGCGGCTTCGCCGACCCCAATGTTGGTCTCTCCTTCGGTCTCAAGGCGCTCGCGATCATGGCGATCGGCGGCATGGGCGATGTGCGCGGCGCGATGATCGGCGGGATCCTGATCGGCGTGCTCGAGGGGCTCGCCTTCCAGTACGGCCTCGGCAAGCTGTCCGAGGTCCTCGTCTGGGTGCTGATGATCGTCGTTCTCCTGGTCCGACCCAACGGCCTGTTCGGCCGGTCGGTGAACCGGGAGCTCAGGGCATGAGCCTCGATCTCGCGCTCTTTACCGGGATCAACATCCTGCTCGCGTGGAGCGTCTATCTGATCCTCCTGACCGGCACGCTCTCGTTCGCCAATGGCGCGTTCATGGCGCTCGGTGCCTACGTGTCTGGCGTGCTGACGGCGAAGTTCGGGATCGGCTACATGCCGGCGATGGCGATGGCCGCCGCGGCCTCCGCGGTGATCGGTGTGCTCACCGGCTATCCGGCGCTACGGACCCGCGGCATCTATCTGATCCTCGTCACGCTCGCGATCACCTTCTTCGTTCAGACCGCGATCGAGAACACCAAGTTTGTCGGCGGCGTCCAGGGCATGGGCGGCATGATGGGGACGTCGTTCGAGATCGTCTACGGCTCGGTCATCGTCGTCGGCGCGCTGATCTGGCTCCTGTCGCGCTCGCCGTTGCAGCGCGTGCTCGATGCCGTGCGCGAGGACGAGCACGTCGCCGGCGCGATCGGCATCAATGTCGTCTATGTCCGCCTCGCCTTGTTCGGTATCGGCGCCGCGCTCGCCGCCTATGCCGGCGGTCTCTACGCCCATCACATGTTCTTCGTCGCCCCCGACCATTTCACGATCATCGTGTCCGTGTTCATTGTCCTCTACGTGATCATGGGCGGGGTCAACAACATGTGGGGCTCGGTGGTCGGCGCCGTCATCCTGACCGTGCTGCCGGAGGCGATCCGCTTCATCGGCGAATGGCGCCAGGGGGTGTTCGGCCTCCTGATCGTGATCCTCCTCCTGTTCCGCCGCGACGGCATCCTGCCGTTCCGGAGCGTGACCGCGCGGAGCGGCCGCAAGGCGGACGCATGAGCTCGGTCCTTTCCGTCGACGGCGTGACCAAGACGTTCGGCGGCCTCGTCGCCGTCGATTCGCTCTCGCTCACGGTCGAGCCCGGCGAGGCGCTCGGCATCCTCGGCCCCAACGGCGCCGGCAAGACCGCGCTGATCAACATGGTGAGCGGCTTCTACCGGCCGACGGCCGGCACGATCCGGCTGTTCGACCGCGAGATCACCGATCTCTCTTTGCACCAGATCGGCCGCCTCGGCATCGCGCGGACGTTCCAGAACATCCGGCTGTTCCGACGCATGACGGTGCTCGAGAACGTCATGACCGCGAACCCGCGCTATACGCGCAAGCCCCTTCGCGCCTTCTTCGGCTTCGGCGGCAGGCGCCACGACATCGACGAGGCGATGGCGCTCGTCGAGTTCATGGGGCTCGCCGATCGGGCCGACCGGATCGCGGGCTCGCTTCCCTATGGCGATGCCCGCCGACTCGAGATGGCGCGCGCGCTCGCGACGGGACCGCGCCTCCTCCTCCTCGATGAGCCGGGCGCCGGCATGAACGAGGAGGAGACCGAGCGCCTCATCGCCGACATCCACAAATGCCGGGAACGGCTCGCCGCGATCGTCCTGATCGAGCACGACATGACCATGATCCGCAAGATCGCCGACCGCGTCGTCGCGATGAACTACGGCCGCAAGATGGCCGAAGGCAGGCCCACGGAGGTGCTGAGCCACCCCGAGGTGAAGCGCGCTTATCTCGGCACGACGGAGGGCGAGCTTGTCTGAGCCGGTGCTCGCCGTCGAGGCGCTCCATGTCGCCTATGGACCGATCAAGGCGGTGCGCGGCTGCACGCTCCGGCTCGATGCCGGCGAGACGGTGGCCGTCGTCGGCGCCAACGGCGCCGGCAAGACGACGCTGCTCCGTGCACTCTCCAATCTTCTGCCGCACGAGAGCGGCTCGGTCCGCTATCTCGGCGCACCGACCGAGCGCGCCGGCCCGCACGAGCTCGCCCGCCGCGGCCTGTTCCACATCCCCGAGGGCCGCGGCACGCTCGGCCGGCTCGAGGTGCGCGAGAACCTCCGCATCGCCTATGACGTGCGGCCCGCCGATCGCAGCTTCGAGGCCGCGCTCGAACGGGTCTTCGAGCGTTTCCCGCGGCTTCGCGAACGCCACGACCAGCTCGCCGGCACGCTGTCGGGCGGCGAGCAGCAGATGCTCGCCCTCGCCCGGGCCCTGATCAACCCGCCGCGCGTCCTTCTCGTCGACGAGCCATCGCTCGGCCTGGCGCCCGCCTTGGTTGAGGAGGCCTTCGCCGTCCTCGGCGAGTTCCACGCGGAAGGCATCGCTATCCTTCTCGTCGAGCAGAACGTCTACAGCGCGCTCCGCCTCGCCCAGCGCGGCTATGTGCTCCGCCAGGGCGAGATCGTGATGGAAGGGCCGTCCGCCAAGCTTCTTGCCGACGCCGAGATGCTCAAGCACTATCTCGGTTAATCAATACACCAAGGGGAGATTCACCGGATGCACAGCACCCTGAAGCGCCTAGGTCGTGGACTCATAAGCACGAGTCCATAGGCGGGTAGCGGCCAATAGGACGGCGGCCAGATAATTGCGCGCCAGCTTTTCGAAACGGGTGGCGATACGGCGGAAGTGCTTCAGTTTGTTGAAGAAGCGCTCGACCAGATTGCGCTGACGGTAGATGCCGGTCTCGACGACGCGCCGGACGCGCACATTGCTTTGGGAAGGG
>VGEU01000037.1 GCA_016869145.1 Alphaproteobacteria bacterium
GCGCGGCCGCGTTGTCGGGCTCGGCGGCGAGGATGTCGTCGAGGAGTGCCGCGGCCGCCTCGCTCCGACCCTCGGCGAGGTGGGTAGCGGCTGCGCGCAAACGCTCGGCGCGCGCGCTCATGGCCGCGCCGATAACCGGTCGGCGACGGCGATGACGCGGAGCATGGTGCGGAGCACCGGCTTCTCGATGAGCTGGCCGTCGACGACGAGAAGCCCGTCCTTGTTCTCGGCGAACGCGGCGACGATGCGCCGCGCGCGCTCGATCGTCTCGGGCGAGGGCGAGAACACGCGGTTGATGATCGGGATCTGGTCGGGATGGATCGCGGCCTTGCCGAGGAAGCCGAGATCGCGGCTCGCCGTCGCCTCGGCCTCGAGGCCGGCCTTGTCGTTGAGATCGAGGAACGGCACGTCGAGGAGGTCGAGGCCGAGCCGGGCCGCGGCGTTGACGACCTGCGAGCGGGCGTAGAGGAGCGTCTCCCATTTCTTGGTGGCGCGGAGATCGGCGGAGAGATCGACGGCACCGAAGAGAAGCGAGTCGATTCGCGGCGAGGCCTGCGCGATCGCGTGCACGTTGGCGAGCCCGTGCGCGGATTCGATGATGACGTGGAAGCGGATCCGGGCGCAGCTTCCCTGGAGAAGCGTGTCGTAGAGCCGGACCTCGTCGGCCGAGCCGACCTTGGGCAGCATCAAGGCCGGCGGCGGCGCGGGGCAGGCGAGGAGCGCCAGGATGTCCTTGAGCCCGTCGGGCGAGGAGATCGCGTTGACGCGCACCATCGGCTCGACACGCGCATCGATCGGCGCGGCGAACAAGGGGAGCGTGAGCGCGCGCGATTCGTCCTTGCGCGGCAGCGCGACCGCGTCCTCGAGATCGACGCACACGATGTCGGGACCGGCGGCGACCGCCTTTGCGAAGCGGTCGGGCCGGAGCCCGGGGACGAACAGGAGCGAGCGGCGCGGGCGGAAGGTCTCGGTCTCGGTCATCGTGTCCTCGCGGGCTTCTGGTCCCGGCACTGTCCGCCGCCGGCGCGCGGCGTCAAGCGGTCATTCGGCGCTCGATGCGGCGGAGCACGAGCGCGGCCACGACGCCGCAGAGGCCGAGGAGACCGGTGAACACCGCCGCGCGGTCCCAGCCGCCGAACGCCGAGACCACCATCGCGAGAACAGGCGGGCCGAGGAAGTGGCCGACGCTCGTCCCCTGGATCGCGACGCCGATCGCGGTGCCGACGAGCGCGGGCGCGGGCGCGTGACGTGCTGCATTGGCGATCGCCGCCGGCGCGACGAGGCCGCCGAAGAACGGGAACGCCATCGCGAGCGCCTGGCGGAGCGCGCCGTCGAGACCGGGCTCGAAGATGCCGAGCGAGACCACCGCCATGCCGGCGCAGCCGATCGTCATCACCGCCCACGGCATCAGCGCGCGGCGCATCATCCAGCCGGCGGCGAGATTGCCGATCCCGTTGCAGAGGATCGCGGCGGCGACGAGAAGCCCCGCCTCCGCCGGGCTCGCGCCGCGGTCCTCGATCAGGAATGTCGGCAGGAACGAGATGACGGCGATGAAGCTCATGCTGTAGCAGCAGAATGGCACCGTCGAGAGGACCGTGCCCGGGCGCGCGAGCGTGGCGCGGATCGCGGCGACCGGCGAGGAAGCGGCGGCGCTCCGCGGCGGATCGGCAAGCGCGCGGGTCGCGATCAGGGCGGCGACGAGCGCGCCTGCGGCGAGCGCCGCGTTTCCCGCCCAGATCGCGCGCCAGCCGCCGGCGGCGAGGAGCGGCGGCGCGGCGACCATGATGCCGGCGAGACCGATCGGGAGATAGACCGTCCACACGCCGAGGACGAGGCGGCCGTCGCGCGCGGCGGCGGCACGGACGCAGAGCGCGGGCACGGATGTGATGATGGCGACGAAGCCGAGGCCTTCGAGGATGCGGCTCGCGAAGAGCGCCGTCGTGTCCCCGGCGAGCGCGCCGATCGCGCTGCCGGTGCCGAGCGCCGCGAGTGCCGCGATCAGCGCCGGGCGGTGGCCGGCGCGGTCGGCGGCGGCGCCGGCGAGGATGCCGAGGCTCGCGCCGATCAGGCTGAACACCGAGGCGAGCCAGCCCGCGCCGACGAGCCCGAGCGCGAGCTCGGCCCGGATCTCTGGCAGCGCGGCGGCGACCTTCCCCATCTGGATCGCGGCGACGACGCCGATCCCGACGAGGAGAAGGACGGTGCCCCAGCGCGTGGTGTCGGCGGGCGCGCTCAACCGGCGAAGACCGGCTCGGCGAGGCCGCGTACGCCGACGTCGACGGCGAAGAGGCTGCCGGCGAGCGGCTGGCGCGCCAGCGCCTCGGCGTCGAGGAGCGTGGTTGCGGCCGTGACATAGAGCGTCGCGAGATGCGGCCCGCCGAAGGCGCAGCTCGTCACCGGGCTCACCGGCAGCCGGATCACGCGGTCGATGCGCCCGTCGGGGGCGTAGCGCGTGACGCGGCCGCCGAAGATCTGCGCGCTCCACAGAAAGCCATCGGCATCGACGGTCGCGCCGTCGGGCGAGCCCTCGCCCTCGGGCACGGTCGCGAACACGCGCCCGTTCGCGATTCCGCCGGTCGCCGCGTCGTAGTCGTAGGCGGTGATCCGGCGGGTGCGCGAATCCGAGAAATAGAGCGTCCGGTGATCCGGGCTCAAGGCGAGCGAGTTGGGGATCGAGATGCCCGACAGGGTGCGGCGCGCGCGCCGGTCGCTGTCGATCCGCCACAGATGGCCGACCGGCGTGTAGACGGGATCGAGGCACGAGCCGACCCAGTAGCGTCCGGCCGGATCGACCTTGCCGTCGTTGAGCCGGTGCGCCGGGAAGTCGGGCTCGGGGTCGACGATCTTGTCGAGCGCGCCGGTGGCCGGGTCGAAGAAATGAAGCCCCGAGGCGAGCGCGGCGACGAGCCGGTCGCCGGTGGCGCGCCCGATCGAGCCGACGAGATCGGGCATCGTCCAGTAATGGTGCGCCGCCGTCGCGGGCGCGTAGCGGTGGAGCGCGGGACGGCGGATGTCGACCCAGTAGAGCGCGCGCTCCTCGGGCACCCAGAGCGGCGATTCGCCGAGCTTCGCGCGGTCGCGCACCACTGAGACCGGTTCGTTGCGGCTGGCCATTCCCGTCTCCCTCGCGGCGCGCGAGTATCACGCGCGCGGACGCCTCAGTCGAGGGCGGTGAAACCGTGCGCGAGGAACTGGGCGCGTGCCGCGGCGCCGACGAGATGGTCGAGGAACCGGGCCGCGTCGGGATGGCGCGCATCGCGCGTCAGTGCGGCCGGGTAGACGATCGGCGGGTGCGTCGCGGCCGGGAACAGGTCGACGACGCGGACGCGCTTCTCGGCATGCGCATCGGAGGCATAGACGATGCCGAACGGCGCCTCGCCGCGCGCGACGAAGACGAGCGCGGTGCGCGCATTGTCGGCACGCGCGATCCGGCGCGCGACGTCGGGCCAGACGCCGAGCGCGGTGAGCGCGGCCTCGCCGTATTTGCCCGCCGGCACCGCGCGCGGATCGGCCATGGCGAGGACGCCGCCCGCGAGCGCGGCGGCGAGCGCGAAGCCGGGCGCGATCCGGAGCGTCGCGGTCGAATTCGCGGGCGCGATCAGGACGAGGCGGTTGCCGATCACGACGCGCCGGGTCTCCGGCCTGATCAGGCCGCGCGCGGCGAGCCGGTCCATCCACTCCGCGTCGGCCGAGACGAAGAGATCGACCGGCGCGCCGGCCGAGATCTGGCGCGCGAGCACCGAGCTCGCGGCATGGGACGTCATCGCCCGCGCCCCGCCGCTCGCCGTCCAGTCGGCGGCGATCGCATCGAGCGCGTTCTTGAGGCTCGCGGCGGCGAAGACGAGGACGGGGCGGTCCTCGGCCGCGGCGGTCGTCGGCACGGCCATCGCCAAGGCGAGGGCGACGCGCGCGACCGTGTGCGCTCGTCGGCCGGCGAGTCGGAAAGATCGGTCGCGAAGGCGCGGACGCATGGGCGGGGCCCGGATTGACGTGATCGGCATCGTTATATTCAAATGAATATAACGAATCAACCCGCTTCGGGTGCGTCCGCGCGCCCGATTGTCGCCGGCGCCGGGCCGGGTCTATGGTTGGAGCCGGGACCAGGGAGGAACGCATGGCACGGCTCGGCGGGCGGGTGGCGATCGTCACCGGGGGCGCACAGGGGATCGGGGCGCACTACGCGAAGGGGCTCGCGGCGGAGGGCGCGAAGGTCGCTGTCGCCGACATCCTCGACCCGACGCCGGTGGTCAATTCGATCAGGCAGCAGGGCGGCGAGGCGATCGGGATCGTCGCCGATATGACCAAGACCGCATCCGTCGAGGCGATGGTCGCGAAGACGGTCGGCGCCTTCGGCAAGCTCGACATCCTCGTCAACAACGCGGCGATCTTCGGCAAGCTCGAGCGCAAGCCGCAGAGCGAGATCGACAACGCCGAGTGGGATCGGGTGATCGACGTCAATGTCACGGGTCCGTGGCGCTGCGTCCGCGCCGCGGTGCCGGAAATGAAGAAGAACGGCTACGGCAAGATCATCAACATCGCCTCGACCACGGTGTGGAAGGGCGTGCCGTTGCTCCTCCACTACGTGACCTCGAAGGGCGCGGTCGAGGCGTTCACCCGATCGCTCGCGCGCGAGGTGGGCGAGTTCAACATCTGCGTCAACGCGATCGGCCCCGGCCTCACGATGAGCGAGAACGTGCTAGCCCAGGGCGACAGCGTGAAGATGAACCGCGAATGGGCGCTCCGCGGCCGCTCGTTCAAGCGCGAGCAAGTGCCGGAGGACCTGGTCGGCGCGGTCCTGTTCCTCGCCTCGCCGGACAGCGATTTCATGACCGGCCAGACGATCATGATCGATGGCGGCGAAATCATGCACTGAGCGGCCGGCGGCCGCGACGGAGGGCGCGATGTTTCTGAAGAACACTTGGTACTGCGCGATGTGGTCGCCCGATCTCGGCGACGCGCCGGTCGCGAAGACGCTCCTCGACACGCCGGTTGTCCTCTGGCGCGAGGCGGGCGGCGCGCCGGTCGCGCTCGAGGACCGCTGCTGCCATCGCTCGCTCCCCTTGTCGCTCGGCAAGGTGATCGGCCACCGCATGCAATGCGGCTATCACGGGCTCGAGTTCGACCGCACCGGCGCCTGCGTGCGCGTGCCCGGCCAGGCCCATGTGCCGCCCGGCGCGCGGGTGCGGAGCTTTCCCGTCGTCGATCGCTGGAACGTGATCTGGATCTGGATGGGCGATCCGGCCGAGGCCGATCCGGCGGCGATCCCCGCGCTCTTCTGGCTCAAGGATCCGGGCTGGGCGGCGGTGCGCGGCACGATCCCGATGAAGGCCCATTTCCAGCTCCTCGTCGACAATCTCCTCGACTTCACGCATGTGAGCTATCTCCATTCGCGTACCATCTCGGGCGACGCCGCGATCGAGAGCCGTATCATCGGCCAGGCGACGCGCGAGGAGAACGCGGTGCGCTTCGACCGCTGGATGCTCAACATCCCGCCGCCGCCGATGTTCAAGGCGGCGGGCGAGTTCAAGGGCCATGTCGACCGCTGGCAGCTCGCGCGCTGGACGCCGCCGTCGACGGTCGTCCTCGACATCGGCTGCGCCGATGCCGGCACCGGCGCGCCCGAGGGCGATCGCCGCCGCGGCATCTCGATCTGGTCGACGCACCTGATCACGCCGTCGACCGAGCGGGCGACCTATTACAACTGGTGCTACGCGCGGAACTTCCGGCTTGACGACGCGGCGGCGACCGATCTCCTGCAGAAGGGTGGCCACCAGACCTTCACCGAGGACACCGAGGCGATCGAGATCCAGCAGGCCAATCTCGACCGGAGCGCGGGCGCGCCGCTCGTCGACATCAACATCGACAACGCGCCCTTGCAGGCCCGGCGCATGTACGCCCGCCTCCTCGAAGCCGAACGCGCGACCGCGGGCCCGGCGCGCGCCGCCGAATAGGCGCGCGTTAAGGACCCGGCCCGTTGCGGCCCGGCCCGGCCCTTGCCGCGCGCGCGGGCGCATAGCAATTGCAGGACGGGGTGGTCTCGGCTATGAACCCGGCGCGACCGGGCCGTGACTAATCGGCCCGCGGCGCAACCACCCCTGTCGCCGCCGACAAACGCGGCAACCCGTCGTCCCCCGCCGATAAACGCGGGACCCCGGACGACCAATGGAGAAAGCCCATGAGCACCGCGAAGAAGGCCGTCCAGCGCGCCTCCGCCGACCAGGTCCGCGACCTGCGCGGCTCCCTCGCCTGGCTGAAGAGCCAGGGCGATCTGATCGAGACCGACAAGCAGGTCGACCCCGACCTCGAGGTCACCGGCATCCAGAAGCACTTCGACGGCTCCTGCCCGATTCTCTTCAACAACGTGAAGGGCAAGCCGCAGCACCGCGTCGTCACCAATCTGTTCGCCAACATGGACATCATCAACAAGATGTTCGGCTGGACGGATGATGCCGACCGCACGCGGCGGATCGCGAGCGCGTTCCGCAACCCGATGAAGCCGGTCGAGATCTCGCAGAAGGACGCGCCCGTCCAGGAGCACGTCATCACCAACCCGAACGACGTCAACCAGTATCTGGTGCCGATCCGGCACACGACGTATGAGCCCGAGCTCACCGTCGGCTCCGGCATCCGCCTGGTCGCCGGCAAGTATTTCGACGGCGGCACCGACGTCGGCTACAACCGCATGAACTTCCGCTGGGGCAATGTCGGCACGTTCCAGATCTCGCCCGGCTCGCACATGTGGCAGGTCGTGTCCAAGCACTACAAGGACGACCAGCCGGTGCCGATCACGATGAATTTCGGCGTGCCGCCGGCGTGCACGCTCCTGGCCGGCGCGGGCTTCGACTACGTGATCCTGCCGCAGGGCTGCGACGAGCTCGCGGTCGCCGGCGCCGTGCAGGGCGCGCCGATCCGCCTCGTCAAGGCGCGCACGGTCGACGCCTATGGCCTCGCCGATGCCGAGATCGTCGTCGAGGGCTACGTCAACCCGCGCGACCGCCGCTACGAGACCGCCGAATCGGAGGAGGCCGGCATCCAGGGCCGCTTCCACTTCCACCCGGAGTGGGCCGGCTATATGGGCAAGGCGTACAAGGCGCCGACCTTCCACGTCACCGGCATCACCATGCGCAAGCCGGAGACCAAGCCGATCATCTTCGCGCTCGGCGTGCACATGCTCGACGACCACAACATCGACACCACGGTGCGCGAGGCGGCGATCTTCGAGCTGTGCGAGCGGATGCAGCCCGGCATCGTACAGGATGTCGTGATCCCGTACTGCATGACCGACTGGGGCGGATGCATCATCCAGGTCAAGAAGCGCAACAAGATCGACGAGGGCTGGCAGCGCAACTTCATGGCCGCGGCGCTCGCGACCTCGCAGGGCATGCGGCTCGCGATCGCGGTCTCGGAGGACACCGACCCCTACGACATGGACGACGTGATGTGGTGCCTCACCACCCGCGTCAACCCAAAGACCGACATCCTCAACCCGATCCCGGGCGGACGCGGCCAGACCTTCATGCCGGCCGAGCGCATGACGGCGGGCGAGAAGCAGTGGACGGCGTCGAACACGGTGTTCGAGGGCGGCATGGGCATCGATGCCACCGTGCCGTTCGGCTACGAGTCGGACTTCCTGCGCCCGGTCTATCCGGTCGACCGGGTCGACCCGGCGAAGTTCTTCTCCGACGCCCAGATCAAGGACATGAAGGCCCGCATGCGCGGCTGGGTGCTGTCGCTCGCGCGGACAGGTCGCTAGGACCGGGCGCTAGGATCGGGCGCGACGACGCCGGGCGCGCCCGGCGGATCGATCGGGGGGCGGGTCGGAGGACCCGCCCCTTCGTTTTTGGACGCCCGCCGTTAACCATGCCGGGTTAGCCTCCGGCCGATCACGGCGGGGCGGCAGGGCGTGGGCGAGGCGGGTGCGACAGGCGGGCGGTGGGGCGCCCTGTTGAGGCCGGGCGCACTGGTGCGCGGCGGCGCGGCGGCATTCGTCCTCCGCATCGTCGGTGCCGGGCTCATCTATCTCGCCCAGGTCATCATCGCGCGCTGGCTCGGCGCCGAGGCGTTCGGCCACTTCTCCTATGGCTGGACGCTCGGCGTCCTCCTCGCGGTGCCGGCGACGCTCGGCCTCCAGACCGTGTTTCTCCGCTTCCATCCGACCTATGCGGCGCAGCGCGCCTTCGGGCTCGCGCGCGGGCTCGGCCGCTTCGTCGCCGCGACCATCACGGGCGCGAGCCTCGCGGCCGCGCTCCTCGCCGGACTCCTCGTCGTGCTGATGCGGCCGTGGATGGACCCGGCCTATGTCGCGCCGCTTCTCCTCGGCGCCGCCGCGATCCCGCTCTTCGCCGCGCTCAACGTGCTCCGCGACGCGAGCCGGGCGATGGAGCAGCCCGTCCTCGCCTTCGCCCCGCGCGAGGTCGCGTTCAACGGTCTCCTCATCGTCCTCGTCGCGCTCCTCGCGGTCTCGGGCGCCACACCGACAGCGACGGTGGCGCTCGGGGCGATGCTCGCCGCGCTCGCGCTCGTCGCGCTGGTGCACGGGCTTCTCGTCCGCCGTCGCTTCGCCGCCGCGATCGGCGCGCCGGCCCCGGAATACCGCCGCCGGGCCTGGCTCCGCGTCGCGCTGCCCCTTCTCCTCGTCGCGACCTTCCTCGAGCTCCTCGCCCGGATCGACGTCCTGATGATCGGCATGCTGCTGACCCCGGCCGACGTCGCGGTCTACAACGCCGCGGCGCGCACCGCGACGCTGGTCGAGTTCATCGCGATCGCCGTCCTCGCGATCGCGCCGGCGCGTTTCGCCGCGCTCCATGCCGAGACGCGGACGGCCGAGCTCGTCCGGCTCGTGCGCCGTGCCAACCACGCGATCCTGTGGCCGACGCTTGCGGTCTCGGCCGTGCTCGTCGCGCTCGCCGAGCCGGTGCTCGCGCTGTTCGGCGCGGGCTTCACGGGCGGCGCGACGACGCTCGTCCTCCTCGCCGTCTCCAAGATCTTCGTCGCGCACCGGCTTCTCACCGGCTCGCTCCTCAGCCTCACCAGCGAGGAGGACCGCACCGCGCTCGTGTTCGGCGCCGCGGTGATCGTGACGGTCGTCCTCAACCTCGCTTTGATCCCGCTCGCCGGCATCGAGGGCGCGGCCGCGGCGGCCCTGGTGACGGCGGCGGCATCGGCGCTCGCGCTCGAGGTGATCGCACGCCGCAGGCTCGGATTCGGAACCTTCGGCGGCGCGCCGCGACGCTAGGCCGGATCGGGCGCGCCCGTCGCGATATGGCGGGCGAGATCCTCCCAGGTGCCGATGCGCGCCGGGTCGATCGCCCTGCGGTCGAACGCGCGCGCGGCGCGGAGCGCTGCCGCGATCGAGGCTGCATCGCCCGGCTGGTAGCCGAACACGTGCGGTGCGTCCGGGGCGCGGGCGAACGCGGGCGCCACGGTCGGCAGCTGGCAATACGCGTACTGGATCATCTTGAGGCTCGAATCGGCGAGATTCTCCGCGCCCTTGCGCCAAATGTAGAGCGCGAGACCGATGTCGGCGTGGCGGATATAGGGGACGGTCTCGGCGAACGGGCGCTCGTCGTAGACGATGATGTTGCGCCGTGTCGGCAGATCGCGGTGCCAGGTGAAGACGTGGAAACGCCAGTCGGGACAGGCATCGGCGGCATCGGCGAGCGCGGCGGCGTCGAACAGCGTCGCGCCGACCGAGATCGCATTGACCGTGCCCGGCTCGTAGGGGCTCGTCGACGGCTGGTCGAATGCCGCGCTGTCGAGGCCGTGGCGGTGGAAGGCGACGTTGCCGAAGCGGCCGAACACGGGCCGCATGGTGCGCGCGGGCAGGCTCACCAGATCGAAGCGGGGGCCGATCCGCTCCTCGGCCGCGATGACGACCGGGTGGTTGCCGATCACCCGCATGTCGTCGGAGACGCGATAGACGACGCGCGCACGCGGATTGAGCGCCTTCAGCTGGTCGAACAGCATGATGCCCGCGGTCGATTCGAAGACGAGAAGATCGGCATCGACGAGAAGCGGCCGCACGGCGCCGAGATCGCCGGCGCCGTAGCGTGCGAAGAACGGCGCGCTGAGCGCATTGAGGACGGGATGGCGGAGGTTGACCGGATGCCACGGCCGATGCCAGATGAAGCTCCGGAGCCGCTCCTCGACAGTGACGATGCGCCCGAGCTCGGGCCCGATCGGATAGGCGAAACGGTCGTCGCCGCGGAGCCGGGACAAGTGGCTGATCGAGACCGTGACGAAGACGACGTCCCAGCCGAGACGGTGGAACGCCGCCGCGATGAAATGCGGATCGGCGCGCCGCTTCGACTTCAGGTAGTGGACGCTGAACAGCGCGACACGCGGCGGGCTCGGCACGAGCGGCTCCCTCGACGGTCCCGTCGCGACCGCGGCCGGGCCGGCGACGAGCATGGTCGAGCATGGTTAACAGGACGGGCTCCGCGGCGACAGGGGCGGCGCGGACGTGCTAGGATTAATAGTCGACGCCGCAGTCCGACGGGTCCGGCGTGCAACGCGACGGCCGACCCGGGGCTCCGGGCGATCCCGGTCCGCCGGGTCGGTCTCACGACGGGCCATCTCTGGGACCAGACCGAGCTCCCGCTCGCGGCCCGCGACGGGCTCCTCTTGAGCCTCGCCAATTCCGGACCGGCGCTCCACGGCACCCATGTCGTCGTGCTGCACGATGCCTCGACCTTCGCCAACCCGGAGAACTTCTCGGCGCTGTTCCGCCGAGTGATCCATGTTCTCCACCCGCTCGTCGGGCGCGCGGCCAAGCGCGTGCTCACGGTTTCGGCCTTCTCGCGCGGCGAGCTCGCGCGCTATTGCGCCATCGCGCCGGAGAAGGTGTCGGTCGTCCCGTGCGGCGCCGACCACATCCTCGCCGCGCCGGGCGATCCGGCGGCGGTCGTCGCTCACGACCTCGCCGGGGCCCGCTTCGTGCTCGCGGTCGGGAGCTTCAGCCCGAACAAGAACTTCGCGCTCGTGGTCGAGGCGTTCGCGCGGCTCGGCCGGAGCGACCTCAAGCTCGCCGTGGTCGGCGCGACCAACTCCAAGGTGTTCGCCGATGCCGGTCTCGGCCGGTCCGCCGGCATTGTCGCGCTCGGCTATGTGACCGATGCCGAGCTCCGCGCGCTCTACGAACGCGCCGAGTGCCTCGTCTTCCCCTCGCTCTACGAGGGCTTCGGGATTCCGCCGCAGGAGGCGATGCTGTGCGGCTGCCCGGTGATTGTCTCGGACACGCCGGCGCTCCGCGAGACCTGCGGCGGCGCCGCGCTCTACTGCGATCCACACGATGCGGACGGGCTCGCGCGCCAGATCGCGACCCTCGCCGACGATCCGGCGCAGCGCCGGACGCTCAGCCAGGCGGGCCAGCGCAACGCGCGCCGCTACACCTGGGCGGCGACGGCGGCGGGTACGGTGCTCGCGCTCCGTTCGGTCGTGGAGAACCTCGCCGTCGCGGTCTGAGCGCCGTTCAGTCGAGGGAATCGAAGATCCTGATGCCGCCGATCCGCTCGAGATGGCGGCCGAAGCGGAACTTGAGCTCCGGTCCGTCCATCGGCGGCGCCGGCATCGTGTGGCCGAGGGCCTCGACCTCGAGCACGACGAAGGCATGGCCCGGCGAGCGGACCGCGGCCTCGAAGCCGGTCGCGAGCGCGTTCATGTTGTCGAAGGCGAAGACGCGGCTGAGCCCCATGCCGCGGGCGATCTGGACATAGTCGTTGTCGGCCGCGTTCGAGAGCGCCACGTCGTGGGTCGAGCCATAGGTGCGGTTCGACACCAGGAAGTGCTTGAGGTTGGGCAGCGCCATCTGGCGCTCGACCATCAGCATGCCGGGGTTCATGCAGAACGCGCCGTCGCCCGAGAACGCCCACACCGTGTGCGCCGGCAGCCCGACCGCGATGCCCGAGGCGAACATCGAGGCGAGGCTCATCGAGGCGTCGAGATAGAACACGCGGTCGGTCTCGCGCGTCAGATGCCACCACATCTCGGAGGCGTTGCCGGCGGAGGTGACGACGATCTCGTCCCGCCACTGGCGGATCAGGAACGCGAAGCAATCGGCGAGCGTCATGCCGAGCCCCGCAAGACGTCACGGGTGAAGCCGACGACGACGGGCCGCGCATAGGTCTTCGCATGGACCCACGCGCGCTTGATGCCGGCGATCTGGCCGGCGCTCTCGACGACGGTATAGGGAAGATCGATCGATCCCATCAGCGGGCGGAGATAGAGCCCGTTCGAGACGTGGAACTTCGCCGTGTCGCCGAAATCGCCGCGCATGGTGATGAAGATCAGGCACGGCACCTGGTAGGTGTAGTTGATCTTGGAGATCGCGTAGACGCAGGTCATCAGCCCCGAGGCGCCCATCAGCGCGAGCGCGCCGACGCCGCCGAAATAGGCCCCCGAGCACAGACCGATCGCCGATTCCTCGCGGTTGACCGCGACGTGGCGGAAGCGGGCGTCGGCATCGAAGGTGCGGATGAGGGTCGCGATCCAACCGTCGGGGAGGCTTGCGACGAGCGAGATTCCGGCCTCGTGCACCGCATCGGCGATGCGGCGGGCGACGTCGCCTTCCTTCTCGCTCGGTTTCTCGCTCAACGGGCGCTCCCTCCGCCACCGTCTTAGCGAAGCGCGCGGCCGACGGCAAGCATCGACAGCGCGCCGGCCTTCGCTCTAGGCTCCGGCCATGACCGGACGCGAGAGCTGGCAGAGCTACTACGCCAAGACCGGCGCGCGGCCGCCGCGGGCGACGCTCCTCTTCGCGCTCGACCGGTTCGACGCCGAGCCCGCGCCGGCCGGCCGGCCGCGCTTCGCGGTCGATCTCGGCTCGGGCAACGGCCGCGACACGGTCGAGATCCTGCGCCGCGACTGGCGGGTGCTCGCGATCGATGCCGAGGCGGCGGCGCTCGAGGGCCTCCGCGCGCGACCCGATCTGCCGCCCGGCGCCGGGCTCGAGACGCAGTGCGCGCCGTTCGCGGCGGCGACCTGGCCCGCCTGTGATCTCGTCAATGCGAGCTTCGCGCTGCCGCTCACCCCGCCCGCGACATTCCCCGCGGTTTGGGCCCGCATCGTCGCCGCGCTCGAACCCGGCGGCCGCTTCGCGGGCCAGCTCTACGGTCCGCGCGATTCGTGGTTCGGCGATCCCACCATCACGTTCCACGACCGCGCCGAGGTCGACGCGCTCGTCCGCCCCTTCGTCGTCGAGCACTGGCGCGAGGAGGAGGACGATTCGACCACGCCGCGCGGCCGGCCGAAGCACTGGCACATCTTCCACATCGTCGCGCGCAGGCGTTGACGCGGTGCGCCGGGCCGCTCAGCGCGGCGCGAGCAGCGCCGGCATCAGCCATTTCGCCATGCAGGCGAGCGCGTAGTCGTCGTGCGGCCAGCCCATGAGCTGGACGCCGACCGGCATGCCCTCGACGGCGAGGAGCGGCAGCGCGAAGGCGGGGCAGCCGAGCGTCGAGGAGACATCGCCATAGACCGGGTTGCCGATGCCCATGCCGATCGGCGCCGGGTCCTGCTGACAGAGGAGAACGAAGGCGTCGGCCTTGCCGCGGAGCGCCTCGAACTGGGCCCGGATCGCCGCCCGCGTCTTCAGATGCGCGCGGTACTGCTCGACGGTGACGGTGAGCCCGCGCTTGTGCGCCTCGAGCATGGCGGCGCTCAGCGTGCCGGGCCGGCGTTCCTCGTAGTCGGCGAGCGGCCAGCGGCCCTCATAGCCGAGGATCGGGAACAGGAAATCGGGGATCGTGCGGAGCGCCTTCTCGAACGTCTCGATCGCGGGATCGTCTCGCCTCGAGATGACGCCGACACCGATGCGGGCGAGATCGGCCGCGAAGCGCTCGAACGCCTCGCGTGTCTGGGCCGTCGTCTCGTCCCATCCGAGCGTGTCGAGGCGGATGACGCGGCCGATCTTCCGCGCCGCGCCGATCGCGGGCTCGCCGAACAGCCCCGGCTGTCCGGGATCGCCGCCCGCGGTCGCGGCGATGTAGAACGCGGTGTTCCAGCAATCCTCGAGCGAGCCGGCGTGGATGCCGAGCACGCTCTGCGACGGCGAGATCGAGTGGCCGCCGCCGCGGTTGAGCGCGCCGAAGCTTGGCTTCAAGGCAAAGTTCGCCGAATAGCCGGCCGGGCGCAGGATCGAGCCGCGGACCTGGCTGCCCGAGGCGGCCGGCAGCATCATGGCGCCGATCGCGGCAGAGGTGCCGGAGGACGAGCCGCCCGCGGTGCGCCGCGCGTCGAACGGGTTGCGCGTCGGCGGCGGCGCGGAGGAGCCGAACTCGGTCGTCGTCGTCTTGCCGAGGATCGAGGCGCCGCCCTTCCGCATCACATAGGCGTGGGCGCTGTCGCGCGGGCCCTGCCAGCCCATGTAATAGGGGCTGTTCATCTGGGTCGGCATGTCGAAGGTCTCGTACAGATCCTTGATGCCGAACGGCATGCCGTCGACGACGGAGAGCGGCCGGCCGGCCTTGTAGCGCGCGCTCGAGGCGTCGGCGACTTTGCGCGCGCTCTCGATGTTGAGCGTCGCGAAGGCCCGCACCAATGGTTCGCGGGCCTCGATAGTGGCGAGGCAGCGCTCGAGATAGGCACGCGGGCTGTCGCTGCCGTCGGCGAAGCGCGGCACCGCGTCGTGGAACGACAACAGCCGCGTGGTCTTCGGGTCGTAGGGCGCGCGCCCGCTCGTATCCGGCATCGGTCTCTCCCTGTCTGGCAGCCGCGATTGTTCCCGGGCCGCGGCGCGCTGTAAACAGCCGAACGCCGACTTGACCGCGCGCGCGATCCGGCGTCCGATGGCGGACCCCGACGGCGGGCACGGGAGGGCAAGATGGCGTTCTGGGCACCCGATCTGGCGCTGATCAACGGGCGCATCCTGACGATGGACGGCGAGGGGCGGATCGCCGAGGCGATGGCGGTCATGGACGGGCGCATCGCGGGCGTCGGCACCACCAAGGCGGTGCTCGCGGCGTGCGGGCCGAAGACGCGCATCGTCGATCTCGGCGGCCGCGTGGCGCTGCCCGGCCTCACCGACCCGCACGTCCATCTCGCCGACAAGGGGACCGACGATCTCTATCGCTTCGACGTGCGCGACTTCTACACCAATGTGCGCTCGATCCCCGACATCCTCGCCCAGGTCAAGGGCGTCGCGGCCGAGAAGCCGGCCGGCACTTGGCTGATCGGCCACGGCAGCCCGATGCAGGATCTCCGCATGGGCGAACGCCGCTTCCCCGATCGCTGGGAGCTCGACCGCGTCGCGCCCGACCATCCGGTCGCGATCGGCTTCGGTGCCCATATCACGATCGTCAACAGCCGCGCGCTCGCGCTCGCCGGCATCGACCGCGATACGCCCGATCCGCAGGGCGGCCACATCGACCACGATCCGGCGACCGGCGCGCCGACCGGCAAGCTCGTCGAGCGCGCGCAGCTCATCGTGCGCGCCGCGCACGGCAGCTACTCCTACGAGGAGATGAAGGACGGCATCGTGTTTGCCGGCAAGCAATGCCTCGAGCGCGGCATCACGACCGTGCACGACATCGTCACCAACCACCAGACCATGCGCGCCTACCAGGAGCTCGCGCGCGACGGCCGGCTGCCGGTGCGCACCTCGGTCCTCGTCCGTATCATCGAGGCCGCGATCCAGAAGGAGAGCCTCCTCAATCTCGGCATCCACACCGGCTTCGGCTCCGACTGGCTCAAGATCGGCGGCGTCAAGATGTCGATCGACGGCGGCATCACAGGCCAGGCCGCCGCCTTCCACGAGCCCTATGCCAACAACGACTGCAATTGCGGTCTCATCCGCATCAAGTCGGACGAGCTCGACGAGACGGTCGATCTCTACCACCGCGCCGGTCACCGCGTGTGCATCCACGCGATCGGCGACAAGGCGCTCGACATGGCGCTCGGCGCGCTCGACAAGGCGATCACCGCCGCGCCGCGCGACGACCATCGCCACCGCGTCGAGCACATGGGCAACTGGCTCGTCACGCCCGACCGGCTCGCCACCGTCAAGCGGCTCGGGATCCTGCCGGTCCCCAACATCCCGTTCCTCCATTTCCTGACGCCGACCGTGCTCGAGTGCATCGGCGCCGGCCGGCTCGAGAACTCGTTCAACCTGAAGACGCTGCTGGCCGCCGGCATCCCGATCACCTCGGGCTCGGACGGGCCGGGCTATTGGCCGGTCGACATCCTGCGCGACATCTCCTTCGCGGTGGCGCGCGACACCTGGGACGGCGGCGTCCACCAGTCGCACGAGGCGCTCACGCTCGACCAGGCGCTCGCGCTGTTCACGCGCAATGCCGCCTTCAACGGCTTCGAGGAGGACATCAAGGGGACGCTCGAGCCGGGCAAGCTCGCCGACGTCGCCGTCCTCGGCGAGGACCCCTACGCGGTCGCGCCCGAGCGCATCCGCGGCATCGAGGTCGACATGACCATCGTGGATGGCCGCATCGCGTATGTGCGCGACGATGCCCGCGGCTTCAACTGAGACCTGCGCGACAGAGGGAGGCGACCATGGACGCATCGACCAATATCCGCCCCGACAAGGCGTTCGCCTTCGAGGTGATCGAGAAGAACACCCGGGCGATCGCGACGCTCGGCGATGCGATCTTCTATTTCGCCGAGCTCGGCATGCAGGAGCACGAGAGCGCGCGGCTGATGACCGAGATCCTCGCGGAAGCGGGCTTCACGGTCGAGCGCGGCATCTCGGGCTTCCCGACCGGCTTCCTCGCGACCTGCGGCTCGGGCACGCCGGTCGTCGCGATGCACACCGAGTACGACGCCAACCCCAACAACTCGCAGGCCGCCGGCGTCGCCGAGCACAAGGCGATCGTCGACGGCGCGCCCGGGCATTGCGAGGGCCACAACGTCAACGCCGCCGTCATGGTCGCCGCCGCCATCGCCGCCAAGCGCGCGATGGACAAGCACGGCCTCAAGGGCACGCTCAAGGTGTTCGGCGCGCCGGCCGAGGAGCAGCTCGTGAGCCGGCCCTATTACGTGCGCGACGGGCTCTTCGCCGACGTCGACGTCGCCTTTCACGACCACATCGCGGGCGAGTTCAAGACCGAGTACGGCCTTCTCCAGACCGCGGCGGTCAACTCGCGCTTCACCTTCCGCGGCGAGACCGCGCATTCGTCGATGTCGCCGTGGCAGGGGCGCGACGCGCTCGACGGCGTCGTCCTGATGGACATGGGGCTCGCGCAGTATCGCGAGCACATGCGCCCCACCATGCGCGCGCACCGCGTCATCACCGACGGCGGCGACCAGCCCAACGTGATCCCGGCCAAGGCGACCGTGTGGTGGTGCTTCCGCGATGTCGATGCCGACGGCGCGCGGGCGCTGTTCGAGCAGGGCAGGCGAATCGCACAAGGGGCGGCGATGATGACCAACACCGAGGTCGAGGTCGAGGTGATGAGCGCGGTGTGGCCGACCCGCGGCAACCAGGTGATGGCCGAGATCGTCCAGCGCAACATCGAGCTGGTCGGCATGCCGGCCTGGACCGCCGACGAGGTCGCGCTCGCCCGCGCGGTGCAGGAGAAAGCAGGCGTCAAGCCGGTCGGGCTCGCGACCCAGATCGGCCGTCTCGACGGGCCGGGGCGCCAAATCGCCGCCTCCAACGACTGCGGCGACGTCTCGTGGGCGGTGCCGATGGCGCGGCTCCAATTCCCCTCGAACTTGCCCCACGTCAACTATCACCACTGGGGCGCCGGCGTGACGCTCGCGACCTCGATCGCGCACAAGGGCGCGGTCGTCGGCGCCAAGGCGCTCGCCGCCTCGGTGCTCGACATCTTCGCCGAGCCCGCGCTCGCCGAGCGCGCCAAGGCGAAGTTCAAGGAGGAGCTCGGCGGCAAGGTCTACCGGCCGCTGATCCCGGCCGATCAGAAGCCGCCGGTCGAGCTCAACCACGCGCTGATGGAGCGTTTCCGCCCCGCGATGCGCGCCCACTACGTCGCCGAGCGCCCGCGCTTCGTGTAGCCGCCCCGGCCGCGGCCTTTGCGCGATCGCCCCGGTCGATATCGGCGCCATGACAGGGTCGGAGCCATGACCGCCCGTCCGGCTTAATATTTTCCGGCTACTGTTGCGGACATAATCCGCCTATCCTGAACCGCGTTCACGGTGCCCGAGAGAGGGGAGGACGATATGCGCTCGGCCTATGGACGGACCATCCCCCGGGAGGACGTGTCGCTCACCCATGTCGGGCCCGGGACGCCGATGGGCGAGATGATGCGCCGCTACTGGCAGCCGCTCTTGCCCGAGGCCGAGCTCGGCGACGGGCTGCCCAAGAAGGTCCGGATCCTCGGCGAGGACCTCGTCGCGTTCAAGGACAAGACCGGCCGCGTCGGCGTCCTCGACCTCCACTGCCCGCACCGCGGCACCTCGCTCGAGTTCGGCCGCATCGAGCGCGAGGGCCTGCGCTGCTGCTATCACGGCTGGCTGATGCGAGCCGACGGCAAAGTCGTCGAGATGCCGTGCGAGAAGCCGGGCTATGCCGAGCGGATGGACGTCTGGCAGCCGGCCTATCCGGTGCACCGCTTCGGCGGGATGGTGTTCGTCTATATGGGCCCGCCGGACAAGATGCCGCTGTTCCCGATGTACGACATCATCGACACCCGCTATCGCGACGACATCGAGCTCCGCGCGATGCGGCTCTGGGACGATCATTCGATCGGCTTCGTGCGCGACTGCAACTGGCTCCAGGCCTATGACAACGTCGTCGATGCGTTTCATCTGATCCAGCTCCACGCCGCGAACTCGGGCGATCAGTTCGGCTCGGTCGTGACCAGCGCCGGCCGGCCCGACATCGGCTTCGAGAAGACCACGATCGGCGTGCGCTACCGGATGTTCCGCGATCTTCCGAACGGCAACCGGCTCCAGCGCTATGCCGAGGTGATCCCGGTCAACGCCTATCTCGTGCCCTCGATCCACGAGCAGGGGACGGAGGCCAAGGAGCGCGCCAAGGCGAGCGAGCTGTCCTGGGTGGTGCCGGTCGACGACACGCAGGTGCGTGGGCTCTCGCTCGTGTGCTGGCCGCTCGAGAACGGGCGGCCGGTCGCGGGCTGGAAGCCCGGCACCGACACGATCACCTCGATCCGCCCGGGCAATCTCCGCGAGCGTCCCTACGAGGACAAGCAGCGCCGGCCCGACGACATGGAGGCGCAGGAGAGCCAGCGCTCGATCGCGGTGCACGCGCTCGAGAACCTCGCGCTCTCCGATACCGGCGTCGTCTTGATGCGGAAGATGCTGAAGGACGGGCTCAAGGCGATCGAGCAGGGCGAGGACCCCCCCAACATCGTGCGCGATCCGGCGCAGAACCACCGGATCGAGACGCATGCCTGGAACACGGTGATTGCGCCCGCGCGCGACGCCGCCGAGTAGCACCCCCCATCGCCGCTATTGGCGGCGGCGCTGGATGCGACGCTCGAAGGCCGCGATCGCGAGATACATCACCGTCGACATGACCGCGAGGATCGAGACCGAGGTCATGACGAGGTCCATCTTGTAGATCTGGCTGCCATAGACGATGAGGTAGCCCAGCCCGGCCTTGGACGACTGGAACTCGCCGACGATCACGCCGACGAGCGCGAGGCCGACATTGATCTTCATCGCCGCGATCATGGTCGGCACGCTGCCGGGCAGCACGACCTTGGCGAGGATCTGCGCCCGCGTCGCGCCGAACGTGCGCACGAGCTTCACCTTGTTCGGGTCGATCTCCTGGAACCCGTTGAAGATCATCAGGATGGTGATGAACACCGCGATCGCGATCGCCATCGCGTAGATCGACGTCGTGTCGCCGAGCCAGATGTAGAAGATCGGCACCAGCGCGATCTTGGGGAGTGCGTTGGCGACGACGAGGAAGGGATCGATGACCTTGTAGAGGAACGTCGACCACCACAAAGCGACGGCGACGGCGAGGCCCAGGATCATCGAGACGACGAACCCGACCACGGCCTCGACGAGCGTCACCCAGGTGTGGTGGAAGATGTTGCCTTCGTTGCCGGCGCTGAGGACGAGCCGGTCGAACGCGCTGACGATCGCCGACGGATAGCTCGTCAGCATCGGGTTCACCCAATGCGCGCGCGGCGCGATCTCCCAGAGGACGAGAAAGAGGACGAGGAGCAGCGCCTGGCTCACCCAGATCATCCAGCGACGGACCCGCACCGCGCGGAGGAAGGCGCGATAGGCCTCGCTCCGGCCATCATCCGCCGGCAGCGCCGGTTCCGCGGTCGCGTCGCGATCAATGACCGACATGGATCTCGAGCTCCCCCCAGATGGTGTCGAAGTAGCGGCCGAACTCGGGCTCGTGGCGGGCCTTGAAGGGCTTCGGCCTCGTGCCGCCCGCGCCGGCAAAGGTGATCAGGTGCTCGGCCTTGATGCGCCCCGGCCGCCGGCTCATCACGATCACGCGGTCGGCCATCGAGACCGCCTCGGAGATGTCGTGGGTGACGAGGATGACGGTCTTGTTCTCGCGGCGGAGGATCTCCGAAACCTCGTCGGCGAGGGCGAGCCGGGTCTGGAAGTCGAGCGCCGAGAACGGCTCGTCGAGGAGGAGGATGTCGGGCTCGGTGCAGAGCGTGCGCGCGAGTGCCGCGCGCTGGCGCATGCCGCCGGAAAGCTGGTGCGGGTAGTAGTCGATGAACTCGCCGAGCCCATAGCGGCGGAGGAGCTGGACTCCGCGCTCGCGCGCGGCCTTCATGTCGAGGCCCTGGATCTCCGGCCCGATCAGCACGTTCTCGAGCACCGTGCGCCACTCGAAGAGATAGTCCTGCTGCAGCATGTATCCGCAGGCGCGCATCGGCCCGGTCACCGGCCGGCCGTCGACCAGCACCGCGCCGCCGGTCGGCTTGAGGATGCCCGCGACGAGCGACAGAAGCGTCGACTTGCCGCAGCCGGATTGGCCGACGATCGCGATGAACTCGCCCGCACCGACATTGAGCGATACCGAGCGCAGTGCCTCGGTATCGCTCTCGGTCGTGAAGTAGCGGAGCGAGATGTCGCGGAGCTCGACCTTGGCCGTCATCACCGCCACGTCGGCCGCTCAGCGCGCCTTCGCCTTCTCGGCGAAGCTCGTCAGGACGATCTTGTCGTGGGCGACGCGCTCGCTGTCCTTCATGAGCCCGGCCTCGATCATCAGCGTCTGGAAATCATTCAACGCCTTGGCGCTGGTGATGCCGTCCATCTTCCAGATGCCGAGCGAGCGGTAGCGCTCGATCGCTTTCGCGATGTCGCCGGCCGGCACCTCCGGGAAGTAGGTCGAGACCGATTTCGCCATCGCCTCGGGATCGCCCTTGGCGACGAAGTCGAGCGCCTTCTGGGTCCCGTTGGCCCAGGCCTGGATGATCTGCGGGTTCTTCTTGATGTAGGCATCGGTCGCGAGGAAGACGGTGTAGTCGATCTGGCCGACCTCCTTGCCGATCGAGGCGACGACCGAGCCCGCGCCCTCGCGCTCGAGGCGCACCACCTCGGGCTCGGCGAAGATGCCGAACTGGCCGCGGCCGGCCAACCAGGCGCCGAGCCGCGCCGGGATCGCGATGTTGGTCGTGTGGGTGAAGTCCGTCTTGGGATCGAGCCCGTGCTTCTTGAGCGCGTGCTCGAAGAACATCGCGGGTGACGAGCCGGGCCGCCAGCCGAAGACCTCCTTGCCCTTCATCATCTCCCACTTGAAGGACTGCATCGTCATCTTCTCGCGCGACATGAGGAAGAGGCCGTCGGTCGCGGTGACGGCGGAGAAGATCTTCACCTTCTCCGGCGAGGGGCCGTTGTGGACGTAGATCGGGGTCTCCGGGCCCAAGAGCGCGATGTCGACCTGGCCCGAGAGCAGCATCGCCGTGCCGCGGTCGCCGCCCTGGGCGGTCGTCATGTCGATGTCGAGGCCCTCGGCCTTGTAGAAGCCCTGCACGAGGCCAACATATTTCGGCAGATAGAACACCGAGCGCACGACCTCGGCGTATTTGACCTTGGTTTGCGCCAGCGCCGGCGGCGCGGCCGTGAAGGCGAGGGCGGCGAGCGCGCCGAGCCCGATTGCGGTCGCCATCTTGGTCGAAGCCGTCCTGGTCGAAACGGTCTTGGTCAACATCCTCATCATCGTCTCCCCTTGTTCGTGGCCGGATGTCGGCGCCTGCCGCGTCCGGCCGGTTGTTCTCAGAGCCGGGTGATCTCGTCGGGCTCCCGACCGAGCCGCTGGCGGCAGAATACGCGGGCATCGGTCTCGGCGGCGTCCGCGCTCGCGCATTTGCCGCCCATGTGGACGCGCTTGCCGTCGCGCCAGACCGACCACAGGAAATCGGTCCGGCCGCCCGGTGCGATCCAGCGCTCGATCATCACGTCGATCATCTTACCCCGTGTGCCGCAACCGATCATAGTGGACGATCCCGGCGCTGGGCAGCCCCGTCGTCACCCGCCACCACGGCAGGTCCAGGTGTCGTAGAACCGCCCCGTCGCGGCCCGTTGATACGCGGCCGCGAAGGCGGCGCGAAACTCGGGCGGGAAGGCGGGCCGGCGGTCATAGAAGCTCGCCACCGTAAAGGGCTCGCCGCCCGCCGGAACCAGCCACACGCCCACCGCGCACTCGCGCATCTGGCCGATGAGGCCGGTCGGGAAGGGCCGTCCGGCGAGCGCGAGGTCGGTCACGGTCACGATGTCGACCGGGTAGGGATGGCCGGCGAACACCGCGATCGGGCGGAGGAAGCTCCAGCGATAGTGCCGCGAGTCGCCATAGCCGACCACGACCGAGCGGTCGGGGTACCGGTCGAGCGCGGCCTTGAGCTCGGCCGTCGCGGCGCGGCCCTCGGCGCGCATGGCCGCGGCCTCCATGAGCCGCGCCTGGGCTGCGACAGCGCCGGGGAGCGCCACCAGCGCGACCACGACCGCGACGCCGCGGAGGGCGCGTTGCACGGCGCGCGGATCGCCGCGGTCACGGTCGCATAGCTCGACCGCGATGCGGAGCCCGAGATGGACGGCGACGAGCGCGAGCGGCAGGAGATGCCACGGCCCGCCGCCATTGCGCGTTCCGGGATAGACCGCGAGCGCGGTCGCGAGCAGCATCGCGACCGCCATCGCGCGCGTCGCTCCGCCGAGATTGTGCCAGCGCCGGACGACCGGCACCGCGATCGGGACGAGGCAGGCGGCGGCGAACGCGCTCACGACCGGCAAGAGCACCGGCAGCCAGCCCTGCTGGTGCGCAATGCCGAGCCAGTAGAGATAATGGTCGATGCGGACAGATTCGGGCGCGAAGGGAAGGAGCAGCGTCGCCGCGAAGCCCGTTGCCATCGCCGCGAGCGGCCGCCACGTTTGCCGCGCGCGCACGAGCTCGTGGACGAGGATCGGCGCGGCATAACAGACCGCGTGCAGCTTGAGATGAAGGAGGGCCGCCGCGATCGCGCCGAGGACGAGCCAGCGCCAGAGCGGCGCGCCGCGGCCCGCGACGACGAGCGCGAGCGCGACGAGCGCGAGGATGAAGGAGTCCGGCCGGTTCCAGTAGGCGATCGTCTCGAACTGGAGCAGGAGCACCGCGAGCGCGCCGAGGAGCGCCTGCGCGGTCGCCGGTTCGGCGCCGGCCCGGCGGAGCGCGATCCAGGCGAGCGTGAGGGTCGCGACCAGCGCCGCCGCGCCGCCGAGCTTCGCGGTCGCCATCGACGGGCCGAGGAGCGCCGGCATCACGGCGTTGAGCTGATAGACGAGCGGTCCATAGAACATCGCGAACTGCGCCGCCGAATCGGGGCCGTGATAGATCGGCCGCCCGGTCGCGGCGAGCCAGCCGAGTGCCGCGACATGCGGCTCGGTGTGATCGATGAAGACCGGAAGCGCGACATAGAGGAGGGCGGCGGCGAGGAGGAGGAGCGCGAGGAGCGGCCCGGCGCCCGCGAGGAACGCGCCGGCGGCTACGACGGCGCGCGAGGCCGCGAGCCTGTCGCCGAGGCACGGCCGAACCAGAAGCACGCCGAGGACGGCCGCGAGCGCGGCATAGGCGACCGACGGGCCGCCGATATCGACCCCGAGCCAGCGGCCGAGCGCGTCCATGCGCCACGACATGGCAAGGAGGAGGGGATCGATCATGGGGATGGCGGGGCGTTGAAATGGGGCGTCGGATCAATCGCGGTCGGCGGAGAGGCGGCGGCTCACGAACCTGATCGCGCGCGACGGCGTTGATCTCGATCAAGGACCGGACCCGGGCCCGCCGTCAGCATGAACCCTCAGGCGCGCGGAATAATTCATAGGGAATGATACGGATGTCAAATCGGGCCGTCCGCAGGGTGCTCGCCGTCCTCGCCGCCGCGGCGGCACTCGCGCCCGCCGCGGCCGTGGCCGATGCCGCCGCCGGCAAGCGCCTCGTCGATCAGTGGTGCGTTGCCTGCCACGTGCCCGAGGGGTGCACGCGGGCGAGCGATTCGGCACCACCCTTCACGGTCCTCGCCGCGCGCGGACGCGACCCCGGCTGGCTCAGGGCCTGGCTCTCCGACCCGCATCCGCCGATGCCCAACCCGAGCCTCACCCGCCAGGAGATCGAGGACATCGTCGCCCATCTCGGCGCCCTCCGGCGCTGAGGAGACCCCCGGTCGCCTTGCGGGCCTGAATGCCCCTGTTACCCCCGCCCCCGCGAGGGGAGGGGGGCGACCAGGATGGCGGCGCGGACGGGGACGGACCGGGCGCGGCCGGCTCAGGCCTTGAGCTTCGCCTCGACGAAGCGGAAATGGCGCTGGTCGAGGAGCGCGTTGACCGAGATGAGCTTGGTGGTCGTCGGGTCCTTGACGCTGATCAGGCTCACATGGGGGACATTGCCCTCGATCCGGACGATGTTGCGGACATCCCACAACTGACCGTCCTGCGACCGGAAACGCTGCCCCGGTTCGAGCTGGCTCTCTCTCAAGGTCATGACGACGACTCGACTACGTTGCGCGCGGCGCGGGGGCGACGATAGCGCCCGCGCGGTCCCTTGCAACAGGCTTACGGGCGGCGACGCGGGCGCGGATCAACGCCCGACGACATAGGCGGCCTCGGCGCGGGGCGAGGCGGCCCCCGTCATCTGCCTGCTCTCGGCATCGTAGCCGACGGCGAGCTGGTGGCCCGCATCCCACGGGCCGAGCACGCCGATGCGGTGGCCGCGCCGGGCCAGCGTCTCGAGCACGCCGCGGTCCATGCGCGATTCGAACAGGACGCCCGCCGGCGTGTAGCCGCGCGGATAGAACGAGTCCGGCCAATGGATCGACTGCCACTCGGGCGCCTCGATCGCGGCCTGGAGGTCGAGGCCGAAATGGACGTGGGCGAGAAAGAAGTGGAGCGTCCACTGGTCCTGGCAGTCGCCGCCGGGCGAGCCGAAGGCGAGGTGCGGCGCGCCGTCGCGGGTGACGAGCGTCGGGGTCAGCGTCGTGCGCGGGCGCTTGCGCGGTGCGAGCGCGTTGGGATGGCCGTCGACGAGCCAGAACATCTGCGCCCGGGTGCCGAGCGGGAAGCCGAGCCCGGGAACGGCGGGCGAGGATTGCAGCCAGCCGCCGGACGGCGTCGCCGCGACCATGTTGCCGTCCTTGTCGACGACGTCGATGTGGACGGTGTCGCCCCAGCGCGGCCGCGCGCGCGTCGCGGTCGGCTCGCCGACGCCGCCGGCATCGGCGAAGCCGGTGTCGCCGTGCGCCTCGGCGCGGGCGAGGAAGGCGAGATCGGGCAGCCGTCCGTCCGGCGCGCCCGGCCGGAGCGCCTGCGAGGCGGCGTTCGCATCGACCAGCGTGCGGCGCGCCGCGGCATAGTCCTCGGACAGGAGCGTCGCGAGCGGCACGTCGGCGAAGGCGGGATCGCCGTACCACGCCTCGCGGTCGGCATAGGCGAGCTTCGCGGTCTCGATCACGGTGTGGAGATAGTCGGCGCTGTTGAAGCCCATCGCGGCGAGGTCGAAGCCCGCGAGCAGGCGGAGCTGCTGCAGGAATACCGGCCCCTGGCTCCACGGGCCGCACTTGAAGACGCGAAGCCCGGCATGGTCGACCGACGGCGGCTCCTCGACCGCGGTCACGTGCGCGGCGAGATCATCGGCGCCGAGGAGGCCGCGATGGCGGCGGCCCGAGGAATCGGGCAGCGCCTCGGCGCGGACGAACCGGTCGATCGCCTCGGCGACGAAGCCCTTGTAGAACGCATCGCGCGCCGCCTCGATCGCGCGCTCGCGCCCGTGCGGCGCGCTCTGCCACTCGACGTTGAGGATGCGCCGCCAGGTCGCCGCGAGCTCGGGGTTGCGGAACGGCGCGCCCGGGCGGCGCAGGGCCGGGTCGCGGAGCCAGAGCGCCGCCGAGCTCGGCCAGGCGTCGCGGAAATAGGGCGCCATCGCCTCGATCGCGGCGGCGGCGCCGGGCAGCAGCGGACAGCCCTTCTCGGCGAGCGCGACCGCGGGCTCGAGGACATCGGCGAGCGTCATCGTGCCGTAGCGGCCGAGCGCCGTCGCCCAGGCATCGAACGCCGCCGGCACGGTCGCGGCGAGCAGGCCGGTGCCCGGGATCACGTCGAGGCCGAGCGCATCGAAATGCGCGATGGTCGCCGTCCCGGGCGCACCGCCCTGGCCGGCGATTGCGACGACGCGGCGGTCGCGCGCGCTGTGGATCAGGATCGGCACCTCGCCCGCCGGCCCGCAGAGATGCGGCTCGGCGACCTGGAGGACGAAGCCCGCGGCGCACGCCGCATCGACCGCGTTGCCGCCGCGCTGGAGGATCTCCCAGCCGGCGAGCGCGCCGAGATAGTGCGTGGCGGCGACCATCCCGTGCGTGCCGCGGATCACGGGGCGGGTGGTGAAGCGGCTCATCGGGCCCTCCGGCGCCGCCGTTGTCGGCGCGCGCCCGCATCTATAGAGTCCAGCGTGCATGGCCAGCAAGCGGAACGACCGGCCCCGCCCGGCGCCACAGCGGTGAACCGCGACTACCCCGACCGGCCCTTCGTCGGCGTCGGTGTCGTCGTCTTCCGCGGCGACGATGTTCTCCTCGTCCAACGCGGCAAGCCGCCCCGGCTCAACACCTGGTCGATCCCGGGCGGCGCGCAGCATGTCGGGGAGACGGCGGCCGAGGGTGCGCTCCGCGAGCTCCTCGAGGAGACCAGCATCACGGCCGAGATCGTCGGGCTGATCGACGTGGTCGATGCGATCACGCGCGACGAGGCGGGCCGCGTCCGCTTCCACTACACCCTCGTCGACTATGTCGCGGAGTGGCGCGCCGGCACGGCGATGCCGGGCGACGACGTCGCGGTGTGCCGCTGGGTGCCGATCGCCGCCGCCGAGACCTACGTCGCCTGGCCCGAAACCCGCCGCGTCATCCGCCGCGCCCAGGCGATGCGGCACGCGCCGGGCGCGCCGGGGCCGGGGGCGCGCG
>VGEU01000038.1 GCA_016869145.1 Alphaproteobacteria bacterium
ATCCGAGCCCATTCAGCATCATTCAGCCAATAAATCGTTCTCATCCGAGGCTCCCCAAAATCAGAGCCTTGAATCACCACCAACCCAAATCAGTAAGCCAAATTGAGTACAGACCCTAGTGCTAAGTGTCCCGCACCGCCGCGATCCCGGGCACCGCCCCCAGCGCGGCGCGCAGCTCGGCCGAAATGGCGTAGCGCCCGGGCAGCGCGATCTCGACCTCCTGCTCGCGGTCGACGGCGAGGACGATGCTGATCCGCCCCTTGCCCCGGGTGCTCTGGCCGATCGCGCGCCGGATGCGCTCGAGGGGATCGCCGCGCTCGAGGTGGAGCTGGAGACCGCCATTACTCTCCGCGACGACGGCATCGAGCCGCTCGATCGATGTCGCGGAAAGGCGGACCGCGTCGCCCTCGGCCCGCACCTCGGCGTTGACCAGGAGCGGCTGACCGGACTCTAGCGCGTCCCGTGCGGTGGCGAGAAGATCGGCGAACACCGTCACCTCGAACACGCCGGAGATGTCGGAGAACGTGACGAACGCGAAGCGGTTGCCCCTGGCCGAGGTGTGCTCGCGTTTCCGGATCACCACCCCGGCGAGGCGGGGGCGCGTGCCCGAGGCGCGCGGGCTGATCGAGGCGGATGGCTGGATGCCGAGCCGCGCGAGGCTGCCGCCATAGGCGTTGAGCGGGTGGGCCGACAGATAGAACCCGACCGCCTCGAACTCCTGTGCCAAGCGTTCCATGATCGGCCAATCCTCGACCGCGGGCAGCGGCAAAGCGAGCGCAGCGGTGTCGCCGTCGCCGAACAGCGAGGTCTGGTTCTTGTCGCCGTTGCTCGCCGCGCCGGCGAGGCGCGTCAGGAGCTCGGCGCCCTCGAGCAGCTGGCGGCGGTTGGCATGGATCGCATCGAACGCGCCGGCCTTGATCAGGCTCTCGAGGAGACGACGGTTGAGTACCCGGGCGCCGAGCCGTGTCACGACATCGGCGATCGAGCGGAACGGGCCGTTCGCTTTCCGCTCGGCGACAACCGCTTGCATCGCCTGGGCGCCGACCCCCTTGATCGCGGCGAGCGCGTAGCGCACCGCGCCGCTCGACTGGCCCTGGAGCGGCGGCTCGACGGTGAACTCGACATCGGAGCGGTTGATGTCTGGCGGCAGCAGCGGGATGGCGAGACGCTGCAATTCCTGGCGGAACACGTTGAGTTTGTCCGTGTTGCCGAGATCGAGCGTCATCGACGCGGCGAGGAACTCGACTGGATGGTTCGCTTTGAGCCAGGCCGTCTGGTAGGCGACGAGCGCGTAGGCGGCCGCGTGCGACTTGTTGAATCCGTAGCCGGCGAATTTGTCGACGAGGTCGAAGATCTGGGCGGCCTGGGCGCGGTCGACGCCCCGCCCGACCGCGCCGTCGACGAAGGTCTCGCGCTGGGCCTCCATCTCGGCCTTGATCTTCTTGCCCATGGCGCGGCGCAGGAGATCGGCGCCGCCGAGGCTGTAGCCCGACAGCGTCTGCGCGATCTGCATCACCTGCTCCTGGTAGATGATGACGCCGAAGGTCTCCTTGAGGATGCCCTCGAGGCTCGGGTGAAGGTAGTCGGGCTTCTCGCGCCCGTGCTTGCACGCGATGTAATGCGGGATGTTCTCCATCGGCCCGGGCCGGTAGAGCGCGACAAGGGCGATGATGTCCTCGAACGAATCGGGCTTCATCTGGCGCAGCATGTCGCGCATGCCGGCGCTTTCGAGCTGGAACACGCCCGTCGTCTCGCCGCGGCCGAGGAGCCGGTAGGTCGCCGGATCGTCGAGCGCCAGCGTGTTGAGATCGCGGGGCACGTCCTTGCCGGCGAGAAGCCGCACCGCGCGGTCAAGCACGGTCAGCGTCTTGAGGCCGAGGAAGTCGAACTTCACGAGGCCCGCGAGCTCGACATATTTCATCGAGAACTGGGTCGCCGCCATCGGCGAACGCGGATCGCGGTAGAGCGGCACAAGATCGGCGAGCGCGCGATCGCCGATCACGACGCCCGCGGCGTGCGTCGAGGCGTGCCGGTAGAGGCCCTCGAGATCGAGCGCGATATCGATCAGTCGCGCGATCGTCTCGTCGGAATCGCGCTGGCGCTGCAGCTCGGCCTCGCCCTCGATCGCTTCCTTGAGCTTGACCGGCTTGGCCGGGTTGTAGGGCACGAGCTTGCAGATCCGGTCGACGCGGCCATAGGGAATGCCGAGCACGCGGCCGACGTCGCGCAGCACCGCGCGCGCCTGCAACGTGCCGAAGGTGATGATCTGCGCGACGCGGTCGGCGCCGTATTTCTCGCGCACGTGCTCGATCACCTCGTCCCGCCGGTCCTGGCAGAAGTCGATGTCGAAGTCCGGCATGCTGACGCGCTCGGGGTTGAGGAAGCGCTCGAACAGGAGGCCGAACCGGAGCGGGTCGAGATCGGTGATGGTGAGCGCCCAGGCGACAACCGAGCCGGCGCCCGAGCCGCGCCCGGGTCCGACCGGGATGCCCTGCTCCTTCGCCCATTGGATGAACTCGGCGACAATGAGGAAATAGCCCGGGAACCCCATCTGGCCGATCACGCCGAGCTCGTAATCGAGCCGCTCGCGATAGGGCCGCGCAACCGTCTCGCGGGTCGCCGCGTCCATGTCCGGGCGGAGCACGGAGGCGGCGAGCCGCTGCTCGAGGCCCGCGGCGGCGGCGGCACGGAGCGCGTCGGTTTCGCTCCGCCCGTCGGCGGTCGGAAACTCGGGCAGGATCGGCTTCCGCTTGGCCGGCATGAACGCCGTCCGGCGCGCGATGACGAGCGTGTTGTCGCACGCCTCGGGAAGATCGACGAACACCGCCCGCATCTCGGCCGCCGAGCGGAAGCGGTGCTCGGGCGTGAGACGCCGGCGTTCCTGCACCGCGACCTGAACGCCCTCGGCAATGCACAGAAGCGCATCATGCGCCTCGTAGTCCTCGGCGTCGGCGAAGTAGACGTCGTTGGTCGCAACGAGCGGCAGCGCCGTCGCGTAGGCGAGATCGAGGGTCGCGCCCTCGATCTGCTCCTCGAGCTCGAGCCCGTGGCGTTGAAGCTCGACATAGAGCCGGCCGGGAAAGATCGCCGCGAGCCGGTCGAGAAGCGCGGCGGCGGCGGGTCGCTGGCCATCCGCGAGGAGCGCTCCGAGCGGACCCTCGGGGCCGCCGGTGAGCGCGATCAGCCCGTCCGCGTGACGCGCGAGCGTGTCGAGCCCGATATGGGGCTGCTCGCCCGGCGCGGTCTCGAGATGGGCGATCGAGGACAGCCGGCAGAGATTGCGATAGCCCGCCTCGTTCTGGACCAGGAGCGGCAGGCGATGGATGGTCCGGCGCGTTTCGCCGATCCGGCCCCCGCCTTCGCCGCCGAGACCGTGGCGCACGCCGAGGAGCGTGCCGATGATCGGCTGAACCCCGGCCGGCGCGGCGGCGAGCGCGAACTCGAGCGCGCCGAACAGGTTGTCGGTGTCCGTGACCGCCGCCGCCGGCATGCGGTGGTGCCGGCAGAGACCGACCACATCGCCGACCTTGATGGCGCCCTCCGAGAGCGAGAAGGCCGAATGGACCCGGAGATGGATGAAATCGGCGTGTGGCATGGACCGTTCGCGGAAGCCTGGGTGATGACCCCGGGCGATTCATCCCACACCCCCGATTCGGGGTCATCGAGAACGAATACAGAACTACAACATTCCGTGTGGACGAATCCGGAAACCGCGCGATGTTGCGGAAATCGGTCTCCGATCGGAACTATCAGCGTGCCGCGAGGACCGAAAGAACGAATCAGGACCCGGGATTCGTTGTCGCCGCGTTCCGGCTAGGCCGTGCCGACCAGCCCCTGGTCGAGGACGAGCGTCCGGTCCATCCGCGCCGCGAGCGCCGGATTATGGGTCGCGATCAGGGCCGCGACCGAGGTGTCGTGGGCGAGACGGAGGAGGAGATCGAACACGATGTCGGCCGTCTTCTGATCGAGGTTGCCGGTCGGCTCGTCGGCGAGGAGGACGCGCGGCGCGTTGGCGAGCGCGCGGGCGATCGCGACGCGCTGCTGCTCGCCACCCGACAGCCGCGCCGGGCGATGGTCGAGACGGTCGGCGAGACCGACCGCGACGAGGAGTTCCTCCGCGCGCGCCCGCGCGCTCGCGCGCCGCTTTCCGGCGATCATCTGCGGCACGACGACGTTCTCGAGCGCGGAGAACTCGGGCAGGAGATGGTGGAACTGGTAGACGAAACCGATATACGAGCGGCGGAGTGCCGTGCGCTGGCGATCGCCGAGCGGCCCGGTCGGCTGGCCGGCGACGATCACCTCGCCGCCGTCGTGGCGCTCGAGGAGACCGGCGAGATGGAGAAGCGTCGACTTGCCGGCACCGGACGGGCCGACCAGCGCGACGATCTCGCCCGGCTCCAGCTCGAGCGCGGCCCCGCGGAGCACCTCGATCGACGTCGCGCCCTGCACATAGGTGCGCCGGACGTCGATGAGCTGGAGGGCGGCGGGGAGGCTATTCATAGCGGAGCGCCTCGACCGGATCGAGGCGGGCGGCACGCCAGGCGGGATAGAGCGTCGCGAGGAAGGAGAGACCGAGCGACATCGCGACGACGCTGATGACATCGCTCGCGACGACCTTGGCCGGGAGCTGCGACAGGAAATAGATCTCGGCCGCGAAGAGCTCGGTGCCGGTGAGCGACTGGAGCGCGCGCCGGATGGTCTCGATATTGTCGGCGAAGGCGAGGCCGAGGACGAAGCCCGCGACGGTGCCGACGACGCCGACGGCCGAGCCCGTCAGGAAGAAGGTCCGCATGATCATGCCGCGCGTCGCGCCCATGGTGCGGAGGATCGCGATGTCGCGGCTCTTGTCCTTCACCATCATGATCATGCCCGAGATGATGTTGAAGGCGGCGACCAGGATGATCAAGGTCAGGATCAGGAACATGACGTTACGCTCGACCTTAAGCGCGGTGAAGAAGCTCGCGTTCTGCTGCTGCCAGTCGACGACGCGCACCGGCGCGCTGGCCCGGCTCGCCACCTCCGCGCGGAGCCGCGGTGCGCGGTCGGGATCGTCGAGGCGGAGCTCGAGATTGGTCACGCCGTCGCCGGTCCGGAAGAAAGTCTGGGCGGCGGCGAGCGGCATGAACACGAAGCTGTTGTCGTATTCGTACATCCCGACCTCGAAGATCGCAGCGACCCGGTAGGTCTTGAGCCGGGGCACTGAACCGAAGGCGGTCGGATTCGTCTGCGGCGAGAGGAGCGTCACCGCATCACCCGGCGCGAGCCCGAAGCGGAACGCCATCCGGCTTCCGATCAGGACGTGATCGCCGTCCTCGAACCGCTCGAGCGTGCCGGCACGGATGTTTCCGACGATCGCCGCGCGGCGATCGAGGTCGGCGCGGCGGACGCCGCGAACCATCGCACCGGCGGCGACGTTGTTGGCGTTGACCATCACCTGGCCTTCGACGATCGGAGTCACCTCGTTGACACCGGGAAGTGCGCGGAGCCGCACCGCGATCGGATCGAAATCCACGAGCGGACCCGAGCGCGCATAGACCCCGAGATGGCCGTTGAAGCCGAGGATCCGCCCGAGCAGCTCGGCGCGAAAGCCGTTCATCACCGACATCACGATGATCAGCGTCGCGACGCCGAGCATAATCCCGACGAACGAGAAGCCGACGATGACGGAGACGAACCCCTCCTCCCGCCGCGTCCGGAGATAGCGCCATGCGACGAGGCGCTCGAAGGCGGAGAAGATCATGCGCTAGCGGGCGATCCGCGCGAGCGCGGCGTCGACGCCGAGCTCGTCGCGCGCGCCGGAGGCACGACGCTTCACCTCGACCTGGCCGCCCTTGGCGCCGCGCGGGCCGACGATGACCTGCCACGGCAGGCCGATGAGATCCATGTCGGCGAACTTGACGCCGGCGCGCTCCGACCGGTCGTCGTAGAGAACCTCGGTGCCGGCCTTGCGGAGCCGCGCGTAGACGTCGTCGCAGAGCCTGTCGCAGGCGCCATCGCCGGGCTTCAGATTGACGAGGCCGACCGCGAAGGGCGCGACGCTGTCGGGCCAGACGATGCCGGCCTCATCATGGGAGGCCTCGATGATCGCGCCCAGGAGCCGCGACACGCCGATGCCGTAGGAGCCCATCTCGACGAGAACCGGCTCGCCGTTGGGGCCGGCGACAGTCGCGTTCATGGGCTTCGAGTACTTGGTGCCGAAATAGAAGATGTGGCCGACCTCGATGCCGCGCGCCTCGACAAGGCGATCGCCGAGCGCCGCCGCCTTGGCCGCGTCATGCATCTCGTCGGTCGCCGCGTAAGGCGTCGTCCAGCGATCGACCTCGGTCTGGAGATCGGCGCCGTAGTCGACAGCGGTGCCGAGCACGTCGCGCTCGGTGAGCGCGCGGTCGCAGTAGACCTGGCTCTCGCCCGTGCTCGCGAGGATGATGAACTCATGGCTCATGTCGCCGCCGATGACGCCGGGGTCGGCGCGCATCGGGATCGCCTTGAGGCCCATCCGGGCGAACGTCCGGAGATAGGCGACGAACATCTTGTTGTAGGCGCGCTTCGCGCCCTCGAAATCGAGATCGAACGAGTAGCTGTCCTTCATCAGGAACTCGCGGCCGCGCATGACTCCGAAGCGCGGCCTGATCTCGTCCCGGAACTTCCACTGGATGTGATAGAGGAGCTTCGGCAGATCGCGATAGCTCCGTACATAGGCGCGGAAGATATCGGTGATGAGCTCCTCGTTGGTCGGCCCGAACAGCATCTCGCGGTCGTGGCGGTCGCGGATGCGGAGCATCTCCTTGCCGTAGTCGTCGTAGCGTCCGCTCTCGCGCCACAGATCGGCCGACTGGATGGTCGGCATCAGGAGCTCAAGGCAGCCGGCGGCGTCCTGCTCCTCGCGGACGATCGTCTCGACCCGGCGGAGCACACGGAGCCCGAGCGGCAGCCAGGAATAGATGCCGGCGGAGGCCTGGCGGACCATGCCCGCCCGCATCATCATCTTGTGGGAGACGATCTGCGCCTCGCTCGGGTCCTCCCGGAGCGTCGGCATGAAGAACTGGGAAAGCCGCATTCGGTCCTCACCGCGCCGTGCGGGCGGACTTTAGTGCGTATCGGGACTCGGTGGAAGCCGCCGGCGCTTCGCCGTCACCGTTGCACGGCGCGGCAGCGCGCGCGGATGGTGCGGTCCGCCTCGTCGTCGAGGGGCTGGCCGTTGTACCAGAACCGGCCGTCGCGATACTGGACGAGGCCGACATGGGCCTCCGCCTTGTAGGCGGTCGGGTTGGCCGGTACGCCGAAGCGCGGCCCGAGCTTGATGGTGATCGGGATCAGGATGGTCTCGGGTGGCCGGATCGCGACCGAGCCGCCGAGATCGGCCGGGGCGACCGCGTTGCCGTCGACGTCGCGCCCGGGCGTGTAGGCGACGGAGGCGTCCGGCACGTGGCGGACGACGCGGCGGCAATCGTCCGCGGTCACCGTGATGGTCTCGGCGGCGGCGGCGACCGGCAGGAGGACGACGAGGACGGCGAGTGCGCGCATGAGAAGAGGCTCGCCGGTCTCCGGTTAAGGAATCCTTGCGGTCAGGCCTGCATCCAGGGCGGCGAAAGCGCGGCGATCCGGCTGTAGATCGGGCACGCCGGCACGTGCGCACCGGGCAGATAGCCAAGGCTCATCAGGAACTCGCCGGTGACCTCGCCGCCGGTGAAGACGAAGGTCTTCTTGAAGAGCTTGACCCATTGCTCCTTCGGGAGCGGATGGTGACGGTCGATCCAGTCGGCGAACGAGCCGTGCTCGTCGCGGATGACGCGGAGCCGTTTCGCGTTCTCGATCGTGGCCGCAACCTTCAGGCGGTTCCTGATGATGCCGGCATCGGCGAGAAGACGCGCCTCCTGCCGCGCGCCGTAGCGGGCGACGCGATCGAGGTCGAATCCATCATAGGCGGCGGAGAACGCCGCGCGCTTCTTGAGGATGGTGAGCCAGGACAGCCCGGCTTGGTTGATCTCGAGCACCAGGCGCTCGAACAGCACCCGGTCGTCGCGGGCGGGAAAGCCGTACTCGGTGTCGTGATAGGGTCCGTGCCAGGGATGGCCGGGCGCGATCTCGCAATAGCTCATGGCGTGCGGAACGACACCCAGTCGCGGTCGATCACGATGTAGACGATGATCCAGATGACCGCGGTGATCGCGGTCGTCACCGCGGCCTTGAGCCAGAGGCGCGGCCGGACCGGTGCGCTCGGCGCGTGACCGGGCTCGACCGGGAGCCCGGCCTCGTGCGGCGAGCGCACGCCCCACGGGAGCGTCGTGAAGAACACGAGCCACCAGACGATGACGAACACGACGATACCCGCGAGCACGCTCATCTCGGCTCCCTCGAGTCCGCGCCCAATCTATCACACGCGGACGATATGGACATGCGCGGGCGGACGCTTGCCGGCGTTGTTCTTGAGCCAGCCGCGCACCGCGAGCCGAACGGTCTCCTCGACCTCCTCGTCGTCGCGGCGGAACTCGGCGCCGAGCGCGCGGAGTGCGGCGGCGGTCTGATCGACGAGAACATCGAGCGCCGGATCGTCGGGCTCGAGGAGGCCGGGGGCGGACACCTGCGGATCGGCGACGAGGCGGCCCTTCTTGTCGAAGACGACCGTGACGAGGACGGTGCCGGTCACACCGAGGCGGTGGCGGTCGCGCATCATGCCGCCGCCGACCGGAACGAGGCGCTTGCCGTCGAGCGCGAGCCGGCCGGTCTCGACATGGCCGACGATCTCCGGCGCGCCCGGCGCGAGACGAAGGATGGCGCCGTTCTCGACCATCGGCGTCTCGGCGATGCCGCACTCGGCGGCGAAACGGGCGTGCTCGGCGAGGTGGCGGGTCTCGCCGTGGATCGGTACCAGAACGCGCGGCCGGGTCCAGCGATAGAGCTCGGCGAGCTCGTCGCGGGCCGGATGGCCGGAGACGTGGACGAAATGGTCAGCATCGGTGATCACCTCGACGCCGAGACGGGCGAGGTGGTTCTGGACGCGCCCGATCGCCTTCTCGTTTCCCGGGATGACGCGCGAGGAGAAGATCACCGTGTCGCCGGGCTCAAGGCTCACATGCGGATGGTCGTCGGCGGCGATGCGGGCGAGCGCCGAGCGCGGCTCGCCCTGGCTTCCGGTGACGGCGAGAAGCGTCGCCTCGGGCGGCAGGAAACCGGCCTCCGCCTCGTCGATGAAATCGGGGAAGTCGGCGAGATAGCCGGTCTCGCGCGCGGTGGTCGTGTACTGGTCGAGCGAGCGACCGACGAGCGCGAGATGGCGGCCATTGGCCGCCGCTGCCCGCGCCATGGTCTCGACGCGGGCGATGTTGCTCGCGAAGGCGGTGATGACGACGCGGTTCCGGAAGCGGCCGACGAGCTCGATCAGGCTGTCGCGGAGCGCGCCCTCGGAGCCGGCGCGGCCCTCGACGAAGACGTTGGTCGAATCGCAGACGAGGGCGAGCACCCCCTTGTCGCCGAGCGCCCTGAGCGCGGTCTCGTCGGTCGGCGGGCCGACGAGCGGCGTCGGGTCGAGCTTCCAGTCGGTGGCGTGAAGTATGGTGCCGGCCGGCGTCGCGATCGCGACGAAGTTCCCTTCCGGGATCGAGTGGGCAGCAGCGATCAGTCGGAACGAGAACGGGCCGAGCTTGTGCGCGCGACCGGGTCTGATCTCGTGGATCGGCACCGCGTCGGCGAGCCCGACCTCGCCGAGCTTGCGGCGGAGGAGCCCGGCCGCGAACGGCGTCGCGTAGACCGGCTTCTTCAGCCGTGACCACAGCCACGCCACCGCGCCGATATGGTCCTCGTGCGCGTGGGTGATCACGATCGCCTCGAGCCGGTCCTTCCGCTCGACGATGGCGGCGGGATCGGGGACGAGGAGCTCGATGCCCGGCGTCGTCTCGTCGCCGAACGAAACGCCGCAGTCGATCATCAGCCAGCGGTCGTTGTAGCCGTAGAGATTGAGGTTCATCCCGATCTCGCCGGCACCGCCGAGCGGAACGAACAACAGTTCTGACTCGGCCATACGCCTCAAGACTTCTTGTTGTGCCGGTGGATGGCGGCGAGACCGCGGAGCGTCAGCTCGACGTCGAGGATCTCGATGACGCAGGTCGCGTCGGCAAACAAGGGCGAGAGGCCGCCGGTCGCGATCACCTTCATCGGCGCGCCAAACTCCGCCTTGATGCGGCTGACGAGCCCTTCGATCAGCCCGACATAGCCCCAGTACACACCCGACAGCATCGCCGGGACGGTGCGCTTGCCGATCACCGTCCGGGGGCGCTGGATCGCGACATGCGGCAGCTTCGCCGCCGCCATGTGGAGCGCCTCCATCGACAGGTTGACGCCCGGCGCGATGACGCCCCCGCAGTAATTTCCGCCGGCGTCGACGACATCGAAGGTGGTCGCGGTGCCGAAGTCGATCACGACCAGCGGGCCGCCATAGCGCGCCTGGGCCGCGACCGCGTTGACCAGACGGTCGGCCCCCACCTCCTCGGGTGAATCGACGAGTACGCCGATCCCGACATCGACGCCTGCCTCGCCGACGACCAAGGGCTCGCATCTGAAGTAGCGCCGACACAGCGTCTTCAGGCTGAACAGCGTCTCCGGCACGACGGTCGCGATGATGGCTTCGCGGACCGCCTCGCCCTTGATCGCGTTGAGCGCCATGAGCTGCGACAGCCAGATGCCATACTCGTCCGCGGTGCGCCGGGAATCGTTTGAGCTCCGCCATTCGCCCTTGAGCGTGTCGCCCTCGAACACGGCGAAGACGATGTTGGTGTTGCCGGAATCGATCGCGAGCAGCATGGCGGTCAAGGCGCGGGGGAAAGGACGTCGGCGGCCGTCACGCGGTGCATCGTGCCGGTCGCGTCCTCGATGACGAGCGCGCCGTCGGCATCGAGCGTCCGGAAAATGCCGCAGAGCCGGGTCGTGGGCAGATGCGCCTCCATCGTCTCGCCGAGACCGGCGGCGCGCCCGAGCCACGCCGCGCGCACCGGCGCGAAACCGTCGTCCCGCCAGCGGAGATACCATGTCTCGATCGCCGCGGCTATGCGGCGGGCGAGGTCGTCGAGGCCGACCGGCGGTCCGCCGATCGCGGCGAGCGCGGTCGCCGGATAGGCCGCGACCTGCGGTGCCACCGCGACATTGACGCCGATGCCGATGATCGCGAAGGCCCCTTCCCGCTCGATCAGGATGCCACCGAGCTTCCGGCCGTCGAGGAGGAGGTCGTTCGGCCACTTGAGCCGGAGCGCGTGGTTCGCCGGCACCAGCACGGCGACCGCCTCGGCGGTGGCGAGGCCGGCGACGAAGGCGAGCTCGGCGACCGGTCGATCCGGGATCGTGACGACGAGCGACAGATGGAGATTGCCGGCAGGTGATTCCCAGCGCCGGCCACGGCGGCCGCGGCCCGCGGTCTGGCGTTCGGCGCGGACGGCGAGGCCGTGGCCCGCGCCGCGCGCGATCCGGCGCCGGCAGTCGTCGTTGGTGCTGTCGGTCTCGACCAGCGTGACGAGATCGCGCGGACCGTCTGCCATCAGCCCGGGAACAGGACCTTGGCGGCGGCCGATGCGCCCGCGATGATCGGCGCGGGATAGGCGAAGAAGAGAAGGATGAACAGGCTCGAGCCGACCAGGATCACCCCGATCTCGCCGGGCACCGGACGCTCGAAGCTCTCCTTCGCGTCGTCGAAATACATCAGCTTGATGATGCGGAGATAGTAGAACGCCGCGACGACGCTGGTCAGGAGACCGATCACGGCGAGCCCGTAGAGCTTGGCATCGACCGCGGCGAGAAAGACATACAGCTTGGCGAAGAAGCCGGCGAGCGGCGGGATGCCCGCCATCGAGAACATGAAGATCGCGAGCGCGAGGGCGAGCATGGGCTGGGTCTTGGAGAGACCGGCGAGGTCCTCGATCCCCTCGACCGCCCGTCCGTATTGGCGCATGCAGAGGACGCAGCAGAACGTGCCGACATTCATGACGAGATAGATTGCCATGTAGATCGCAACGCCCTGGACACCCGCCTCGGTCCCGGCGGCGAGCCCGACGAGTGCGAAGCCGACGTGCCCGATCGAGCTATAGGCAAGGAGGCGCTTGATATTGGTCTGCCAGATCGCTGCCAGCGCGCCGAGGATCATCGAGGCGATCGAGACGAAGATGACGATCTGCTGCCATTGATGCACGAGTTCGCCGAAGGGGCCGACGAGGACACGGACCGTCAAGGCCATGGCGGCGATCTTGGGCGCGGCGGCGAAGAAGGCGGTGACCGGCGTCGGCGCGCCCTCGTAGACGTCGGGCGTCCACATGTGGAAGGGCACCGCCGAGATCTTGAACGCGAGGCCCGCGATCACGAACACGAGGCCGACGAGCAGGCCGAGACCCGGCGCCTTGCCGTCCGAGCCATCGAGGAGTGCGGCGAGCGCGGTGAAGTTGGTCGTGCCGGCGAAACCGTAGACGAGCGATGCACCATAGAGAAGCATGCCCGAGGAGAGTGCGCCGAGGACGAAATATTTGAGGCCGGCCTCCGTCGAGCGCGTGCTGTCGCGGTTGAAGGCGGCGATGACGTAGAGCGAGAGGCTCTGCAGCTCGAGGCCGACATAGAGCGACATCAGGTCGTTGGCCGATATCATCATCAGCATGCCGACCGTCGCGAACAGGATCAGGATCGGGTACTCGAACCGCGCCATGCGCTCGCGCTCGTTGAAGGCGAGCGACATCACGATCGCGAGCGCCGAGCCGATCAGCACCAGCCATTTCATGAACAGCGCGAAGCCGTCGAGCACGAACTGGCTACCGAAGGCGAGCGCGCGCGGGCCGGAAACGGCCGACAGCACGCACCCGGCCGCGACGAGGCCAAGGACCGCGATCCACGACACGGTGCGGAAGCTGCGGTCGCCCTTGAAGACGCCGTACATCAGGAGCGCCATGCCGAGGCAGGCGAGCAGAATCTCGGGGCGGCTGTGGACGAGATAGGTCGCGTTCACGGGGCCCCCTCAGTTTCCGGCGGCGAGCATGGCCGGGCCGAGCGCGGCGAGCGCCGCCTGGTGGCGGGCGATCAGGTTGCCGACCGAGGCCTTCATGACCGCGAGGAAGGGTGCCGGATAGATACCCATCCATAGCGTGAGCAGCACCAGCGGCACGAAGACGGCGATCTCGCGCGGGCTCAGATCGAGCATCGACTTGAGATCGTCCTTGGTCAGTTTGCCGAAGATGACCCGCCGGTAGAGGTAGAGCATGTAGACTGCGCCCAGGATCACGCCGGTCGTGGCGAGGAGCGCGACCCAGGTGTTGACCCGGAAGGCACCGACCAGGATCAGGAACTCGCCGACGAAGCCGCTTGTTCCGGGAAGCCCGACCGAGCCCATGGTGAAGATCATGAACACCAGCGCATAGGCCGGCATGCGGTTGACGAGCCCGCCATAGCGCGCGATCTCGCGCGTGTGGAGACGGTCGTAGACGACGCCGACGCAGAGGAAGAGCGCGCCCGAGATGATGCCGTGGCTCAGCATCTGGATCAGCGCGCCCTGGAGGCCCTGAAAGGTGACGGTGAAGATGCCGATCGTGACGAAGCCCATGTGGGCGACGGACGAATAGGCGATCAGCTTCTTCATGTCCTCCTGCGCCAGCGCGACGAGCGAGGTGTAGATGATGGCGATCACGCTCAGCGTGTAGACGAGCGGGGTGAAGTACTCGCTCGCGTAGGGCAGCATCGGCAGCGAGAACCGGAGGAAGCCGTACGCGCCCATCTTCAGGAGGACGCCGGCGAGGATCACCGAGCCCGCGGTCGGCGCCTCGACATGGGCGTCCGGAAGCCAGGTGTGGACCGGCCACATCGGCACCTTGACCGCGAAGCTCGCAAAGAAGGCGAGCCACAGCCAGAGCTGGAGATCGCGCGCGAAGCCATGCGTCATGAGGGTCGGAATGTCGGTCGTGTCGGCCGCGAAATACATCGCGAGCATCGCGACCAGCATCAGGACCGAGCCGGTCAGGGTGTAGAGGAAGAACTTGAACGCCGAATAGACCCGGCGCGCGCCGCCCCAGACGCCGATGATCAGGAACATCGGGATCAGGACGGCCTCGAAGAAGACATAGAAGAGGAAGAGATCGAGCGCCGCGAAGGTGCCGACCATCAGGGTCTCGAGCACCAGGAAGGCGATCATGTACTCCTTGACGCGGGTCTCGATCGCCTCCCAGGAGGCGAGCACGCAGATCGGCGTGAGCAGCGTCGACAGGAGCACGAACAGCATCGAGATGCCGTCGACGCCCATGTGGTAGTGGATTCCGAAGGCCGGGATCCAGGCCACCTTCTCGACGAACTGGAACTCCGCGGTCCGCGTATCGAAGCCGATCCAGAGCCAGAGCGACAGGAGGAAGGTGATCAGCGAGGTCCAGAGCGCGGTGTAGCGCGCATTCCGCGCCACCGTCTCCGCATCGCCGCGGACGAACAGGATGAACAGCGCGCCGACCAGCGGCAGGAACGTGACGATCGACAGGATCGGGAGCGCACCCATGTTGCTCAGCCCGCCGTCGTGTAGAGGTTCCAGGTGACCAGGATCACCACCCCGATCAGCATGGCGAACGCGTAGTGGTAGACATAGCCGGTCTGCAGCCGGCTCGCGCGCCGCGCGAAGCTCCGCGTCGCCGCCGCGATCCCGTCGGGCCCGATGCCGTCGATCATCGCACCGTCGCCGTCCTTCCAGAGGCCGCGGCCGAGGCGCATCGCGGGCTTGACCAGCACGCGGTCATAGAGCTCGTCGAAGTACCACTTGTTGTAGAAGAAGAGATAGAGGGGGCGGAACCGGTCGGCGACGGCAGCGGCCGCACCCGGGCGCGCCATGTACATCCACCAGGCGATCGCGATGCCGGCAACGGCGACGACGATCGGGGCGAGCTTGACCCAGCCCGGCACGTGGTGGGCGTCGTAGAGCGCGGTGTTGGTCGGCAGCACGAAGATCGATTTGCCCCAGAAGTCGTGGTTGTGGTCGCCGACGAAGAGGGCGTAGCCGAGATAGCCCGAGAGGACGGCGCCGGCGGCGAGAACGGCGAGCGGGCCGGTCATCGAGAGCGGCGATTCATGGACATGCGCCATCGTCTTCTCATCGGCGCGCGGCGCGCCGTGGAAGGTCATGAAGAGGAGGCGCCAGGAATAGAACGCGGTCAGGAGCGCGGCGAGGAGCCCGAGCCAGAACGCATATTGCCCCATCCAGGAGCCCGCCGCGAAGGCCGCCTCGAGGACGATGTCCTTCGAATAGTAGCCGGCGAAGAACGGAATGCCGGCGAGCGCGAGCGAGCCGATCCACATGACCGCGTAGGTGAACGGGATCATCCGCCAGATGCCGCCCATCTTGCGCATGTCCTGCTCCGCCGACATGGCGTGGATGACCGAGCCTGCGCCGAGGAAGAGGAGCGCCTTGAAGAAGGCGTGGGTCATCAGGTGGAAGATGCCGGCGGCATAGGCCGAGACGCCGCAGGCGAAGAACATGTAGCCGAGCTGGCTGCAGGTCGAGTACGCGATCACGCGCTTGATGTCGTTCTGGCAGAGCCCGACGGTCGCCGCGAAGATCGCCGTCGAGGCGCCGACCACGGTGACGAGCGCGAGCGCGACCGGCGAATACTCGAACATCGGCGACAGACGCGCGACCATGAAGACGCCGGCGGTCACCATCGTCGCAGCATGGATCAGCGCCGAGACCGGCGTCGGGCCCTCCATCGCATCGGGGAGCCAGGTGTGGAGGCCGAGCTGGGCCGACTTACCCATCGCGCCGATGAAGAGAAGGATGCAGAGCACCGTCAGCGCGTGGAAGTCCAAGCCGAGGAAGTCGAGCCGGGCCGCCGCCTTCTCGGGCGTCGCGCCGAACACGACATCGAAGCTCACGCTGCCGAACAGGAAGAACACCCCCATGATGCCGAGCGCGAAGCCGAAATCGCCGACGCGGTTCACCACGAAGGCCTTGATCGCCGCCGCATTGGCCGACGGCCGGTCGTACCAGAATCCGATCAGGAGATAGGAGCAGAGGCCGACCCCTTCCCAGCCGAAGAAGAGCTGCACGAAGTTGTCGGCCGTCACCAGCATCAGCATCGAGAAGGTGAAGAGGCTGAGATAGGCCATGAAGCGCGGCACATGCGGATCGTGGTGCATGTAGCCGATCGAGTAGAAATGGACCGCAGAGGAGACGATCGTGACGACGGCGATCATCACCGCCGACAGCTGGTCGAAGCGGAGCGACCAGGTGATGTCGAGACGGTCGGACGCGATCCAGGTGAACAGGAGGACGTCGCGCGTGTTGCCGCCGACCGCGACGTCGAAGAAGATCACGACCGCGATCGCGGCCGAGAGCGCCATCGCGCCGCAGGTGACGATGTGGGCGCCCCGATCGCCGATCCAGCGCGAAGAAAGGCCAGTGATCACTGCCGCAATAAGCGGCAGGAAGATCGCGAGTGCGTACACGGCGGCCTCAGCCCTTCATCAGATTGATGTCTTCGACCGCGATGGAGCCGCGGTTGCGGAAGTAGATGACGAGGATGGCGAGTCCGATTGCGGCTTCCGCCGCCGCGACCGTGAGCACGAGGAGCGCGAAGACCTGGCCGACCAGGTCCTTGAGGTGGACCGAGAAGGCGACTAGGTTGATGTTGACCGCGAGCAGGATCAGCTCGACCGACATCAGGATGATGATGACGTTCTTGCGGTTGAGGAAGATGCCGAAGATGCCGAGCGTGAATACGACCGCGGCGACGGCGAGGAAATGGGAGAGGCCGATCTCAAGCATCATCAGATGCTGCTCCCCGGCTGAACCTTCTTGACCTCGACCGCCTGGTCGCGCCGGCGGTTGAGCTGGGCGGCGGCGTTCTGCCGGCGGACGCCTTCGCGGCTCCGGAGCGTCAGCACGATGGCGCCGATCATCGCCACCAGGAGGACGAGCCCCGCCGCCTGAAACAGATAGACATAGTCGGTATAGAGCACGCGCCCGAGCGCGTGGGTGTTGGTGACCGCGTCCGCAGCCGGCGCCGGCGAGGCCGGCGACGCGGTCTTGAGCGGCTTGGCGAGCCAGGTCGAGGCGAGGAACAGGAGCTCGACCAGGAGGACGATCCCGATCAGGCCGCCGATCGGCAGATATTGAAGGAAGCCCTGGCGCAGCTCGGCGAAATTGATGTCGAGCATCATGACGACGAACAGGAACAGGACCGCGACCGCGCCGACATAGACGATGACCAGGATCATCGCTATGAACTCGGCGCCCATCAGGACGAACAAACCCGCCGCGTTGAAGAACGCGAGGATCAGGAACAGCACCGAATGGACCGGGTTCCGCGCGGAGATGACCATCACCGCGGCGGCGATCGTCACGATCGCGAACATGTAGAAGGCGATCGCCTGTATCACCATATCGTGTCCCTCAACGTCCGGCAGCGCACGCAGGGGCGCCGCTTCTTCTTGATCAGTCCCGTGTCGTCACCGGTAGGGAGCGTCCGCGGTCAGCCGAGCCGCGAGCTCCTCCTCCCAGCGGTCGCCGTTCGCGAGGAGCTTGTCCTTGTTGTACATGAGCTCCTCGCGGCTCTCGGCCGCGAACTCGAAATTCGGTCCCTCGACGATCGCATCCACCGGGCACGCCTCTTCGCAGAAGCCGCAATAGATGCACTTGGTCATGTCGATGTCGTAGCGGGTCGTCCGCCGGCTGCCGTCGGCGCGCGGCTCGGCCTCGATGGTGATCGCCTGCGCCGGGCAGATCGCCTCGCAGAGCTTGCACGCGATGCAGCGCTCCTCGCCGTTCTGATAGCGCCGGAGCGCGTGCTCGCCGCGGAAACGCGGCGACAACGGGCCCTTCTCGTAGGGGTAGTTGACGGTGACCTTGGGCTTGAACATGTAGCGGAGCGTCAGCCCGAGGCCGGACAGGAGCTCGCTCAGGAGGAGCGACCGGGCCGTGCGATCCAGGAATGCCATCAGGCGGTCTCCTTCCTCACTTGGGCGTCCAGTCGAATGCGACGAGGACGCCCGCGGTCACTACCACCCACAGGAGCGAGAACGGCAGGAACACCTTCCATCCAAGCCGCATCAGCTGGTCGTAGCGGTAGCGCGGGAACGTGGCGCGGACCCAGAGGAACAGGAACAGGACGAAGGCGACCTTGGCCGCAAACCATAACGGGCCCGGTATCCAGGTGAAGGGCGGGATGCCGATCGGCGGCAGCCAGCCGCCGAGGAACAGGAGCGCGGTCATCGCGCTCATCAGGATCATGTTGGCGTACTCGCCGAGGAAGAAGAGCGCGAAGGTCATCGACGAGTATTCGACGTTGTAGCCGGCGACGAGCTCGGCCTCGGCCTCCGGCAGGTCGAACGGTGCGCGGTTGGTCTCGGCGAGCGCCGAGATGAAGAAGATCACAAACATCGGCAAGAGCGGCACGCAGAACCAGACCGTCTCCTGCGCCTTGACGATCGCCGACAGGTTGAGCGAGCCGACGCAGAGAAGGACGGTGATGATCACGAAGCCGATCGCGACCTCGTAGGAGACCATCTGCGCCGCCGAGCGGAGCGCGCCGAGGAAGGGATATTTGGAGTTCGACGCCCAGCCGGCCATGATGATGCCGTAGACGCCGAGCGAGGAGATTGCGAACAGATAGAGAATCCCGACATTGATGTCGGCGAGCACGACGCCGGCATCGAACGGGATCACCGCCCAGGCGACGAGGCTGAGCACGAAGGTCAGCATCGGCGCGGCGACGAACACGATCGGGTTCGCGCCCGACGGCAGGATGGTCTCCTTGTTGAGGAGCTTGAGCCCGTCGGCGAGCGGCTGAAGGAGGCCGAACGGGCCGACCACGTTGGGCCCTTTGCGGAGCTGCATCGCGGCGAGCACCTTGCGCTCGGCATAGGTTAGATAGGCGACGGCCCCGAGCAGCGGCAGGATGATCGCGACAATCTGCGCAACGATGATGAGTCCGGGCCACAGATAGCCCTGCCAGAGACTAGCCATGCGTGCCCGTCGCGCGTCTCGTTTCGGCCGCGGCGGCCTGGATGCATCTCGCCATCGTCTCGGAGGCGCGGCTGATCGGGCAGGTCATGTGGAAAGTGCGGATCGGGCCGGCGAACGGGGCGTCCTCGAGCGGACCGTCGGACCCGAACGCACCCCAGTTGTTGCGCGCGGGCGCCCCGAGGCGAGCGAAGACCGGATTGATCGCCGCCATCCGCGCGCGCACTGCATCGAGCGTATCGAAGCCAAGCGGCCGGCCGAGCGCACCCGAGAGAGCGCGCAGGATCTTCCAGTCCTCGCGGGCATCGCCGGGCGGGAACGTCGCCTGAGCGCCGCGTTGCACGCGGCCTTCGGTGTTCACCCAAGTGCCGCTCTTCTCGGTATAGGCGGCACCGGGCAGGACCACATCGGCGCGGTGCGCACCGGCATCGCCGTGATGGCCCTGGTAGACGACGAAGGCGCGGCCGAGCCGGCTCGTGTCGATCTCGTCGGCGCCGAGGAGATAGACGACCTCGATCTCGCCCGACGCGGCGCCGGCGAGGATGCCGGCGACGTCACGCCCGCCCGCGCCGGGCACGAGGCCGAGGTCGAGACCGGCGACGCGCGCGGCCGCGGTGTGGAGGACGTTGAAGCCGTTCCAGTCGTCGCAGACGAGGCCGTGGCCCTCGGCGATGCGGCGTGCGGTCGCGAGCACGGCGGCGCCGTCGGCCCGCGCGAGCGCCCCCTGCCCCAGCACCAGCATCGGCCGCTTGGCCTCGCGCAGCGTCTGGGCAAAACCGTGCCGCCCGGCGGCGATATCGGCGAGCGTCCGCGGCCCGGCCCCGAGATGCTCGTATTTGTAGGTGAGATCGGCCGGCTCGCCGATCAGCGCGATCTTGAACCCGCCCGCGAGCCATCGCTTGCGGAACCGCGCATTGAGGATCGCCGCCTCACGGCGCGGGTTGGTGCCGACGAGGAGGCAGGCGTCCGCCTCCTCGATGCCGGCGATCGTGGTGTTGAACACGTAGCCGGCCCGGCACGCCGGATCGAGCCGGGCGCCGTCCTGGCGGCAGTCGACATGCGGCGAGCCCAGTGCGCTCATCAGATCGCGGAGCGCGGTCATCGCCTCGGCGTCGACGAGATCGCCCGCGATCGCGGCGATGCGCGTCCCGGCGAGGCCCTTCATGCGGGCTGCAATCGCGGCGAACGCGTCCTGCCAGCTCGTTTCGACCAGGCGGCCGTCGCGGCGGACATAGGGCCGGTCGAGGCGCTGGCGGCGGAGCCCGTCGCAGGCGTGGCGCGTCTTGTCGGAGATCCACTCCTCGTTGATGTCCTCGTTGAGGACCGGCAGCACGCGGAGCACCGCGCCCCCCCGCGAGTCGATCCGGATGCTGCTGCCGACGGCGTCCATCACGTCGACGGATTCGATCCGGTTGAGCTCCCACGGTCGCGCATTGAAGGCGTAGGGCTTCGAGGTGAGCGCGCCGACCGGGCAGAGATCGACGAGGTTGCCGGAGAGCTCGGAGGTCAGCGACCGTTCGACATAGGTGCCGACCTCCATGTGCTCGCCGCGACCCGTCGCGCCGAGCTCCTCGACACCGGCGACCTCGGTCGCGAAACGGATGCAGCGCGTGCAGTGGATGCAGCGGGTCATGTGGGTCTCGATTAGCGGACCGAGATCCTTGTCCTTCACCGCGCGCTTCATCTCGAGGAACCGCGAGCGGTCGAAGCCGAACGCCATCGCCTGATCCTGGAGGTCGCATTCACCGCCCTGGTCGCAGATCGGGCAGTCGAGCGGATGGTTGATGAGGAGGAACTCCATCACGCCCTGGCGCGCCTTCTGCACCATCGCGGTGTTGGTCTTGATCACCATGCCGTTGCCGACCGGCATCGCGCAGGACGCGATCGGTTTCGGCGACTTTTCCATCTCGACCAGGCACATCCGGCAATTGCCGGCGATCGACAGGCGCTCGTGGTAGCAGAAGCGCGGGATCTCCCTTCCCGCCATCTCGCAGGCCTGGAGGACGGTCACGCCGTCGGGGACCTCGATCTCGATGCCGTCGATGGTGAGCTTGGCCATGATGTCCCTCGATGGGGCTCAGGCGGCCCGGCTCGCGCGCGCGGCCTTGACGCGCCCGATCCGTTCCTCGATGTCGTGGCGGAAGTGACGCACCAGGCCCTGGATCGGCCACGCTGAGGCATCGCCGTGGGCGCAGATCGTGTGGCCCTCGATCTGGTATCCGACCTCGAGCAGCATGTCGATCTCCTCGATTTCGGCATCGCCGGTGACGAGGCGTTCCATGACCCGCCACATCCAGCCGGTGCCCTCGCGGCACGGCGTGCACTGGCCGCAGCTCTCATGCGCATAGAAGCGCGACAGCCGCGCAATCGCGGCGACGACGTCGGTCGATTTGTCCATCACGATCACGGCCGCGGTGCCGAGCCCCGACTTGACCGCGCGGAGCGAGTCGAAATCCATCAGCACCGTGTCGCAGATCGATTTCGGCAGGATCGGCACCGACGAGCCGCCCGGGATGATCGCCTTGAGATTGTCCCAGCCGCCGCGCACGCCGCCGGCGTGTTTCTCGATGAGGTCCTTGAGCGGGATCCCCATCTCCTCCTCGACGTTGCACGGATGGTTCACGTGCCCGGAGATGCAGAAGACCTTGGTGCCGGTGTTCTTGTTGCGGCCGAGGCCCGCGAACCACGCGCCGCCGCGGCGGAGGATCGTCGGCGCGACCGCGATCGTCTCGACATTGTTGACAGTCGTCGGGCAGCCATAGAGACCCGTATTGGCCGGAAACGGCGGCTTCAGCCGCGGCATGCCCTTCTTGCCTTCGAGGCTCTCGATGAGGGCCATTTCCTCGCCGCAGATATAGGCGCCGGCGCCGCGATGCACGTAGACGTCCATCGCCCAGCCCGAGCCGCAGGCGTCGGGGCCGAGGAGGCCGGCCGCATAGGCCTGGTCGATCGCGCCCTGGAGGTTCTCGGCCTCGCGGAAGAACTCGCCGCGGATATAGATGTAGGCGGTGTGGGCGCCCATCGCGAAGCCCGCGATGAGGCAGCCTTCGACGAGCTTGTGCGGATCGTGGCGGAGGATGTCGCGATCCTTGCAGGTGCCGGGCTCGCCCTCGTCGGCGTTGACGACGAGATAATGCGGCCGACCATCCGACTGCTTCGGCATGAACGACCATTTGAGCCCGGTCGGAAAACCGGCGCCGCCGCGGCCGCGGAGCCCGGAATTCTTCATCTCCTCGACGATCGCGTCACGGCCGCGCTCGAGGATCGCTTTGGTGTTGTCCCAGTCGCCGCGCGCTCGTGCGCCGGCGAGCCCCCAATCGGCCTGGCCGTAGAGGTTGGTGAAGATCCGGTCCTTGTCGCTCAACATGGGGCGCGCCTAGCGTACGGTGTTCGCGAGCGTGGTGAGCCCGGTATCGGGCGCGGAGTTGAGGCGCTCGATCTGCGGGCCGGGGACGACCGCCTCGCCTTTCCGCAAGGCCGCGAGGATCGCGTTCATCCGCGCCGGGTCGACGTCCTCGAAATAGTCGTCGCCGATCCAGACGACCGGCGCGTTGACACAGGCGCCGAGGCACTCGACCTCGGCGAGCGTCACGCTGCCGTCGGCCGTCGTCTCGCCCAGCTCGATCGCGAGCGCGGTCCGGCAGGCATCGACCACCGCAATCGCGCCGCGGAGCTGGCACGGCGTCGTCGTGCAGACGCGGACATGGTGCCGGCCGATCGGCTTCAGGTTGTACATCGTGTAGAACGTCGCGACCTCGTAGACGCGGATCGACGCCATGTCGATCAGACCGCCGACATGTTCCATGGCCGCGCGCGACAGCCAGCCGCCGTTCTGGCGCTGCGCGAGATCGAGGAGCGGCAAAACCGCGCTCGCCTGCCGGCCCGCCGGGTAGCGCGCGATGATGCGCTTGGCCTGTTCCAGGTTCTCGTGCGTGAACGCGAACGGGGCGTTGTCGGTCATCGGTCAATCTCGCCGAAAACGATGTCCATCGACCCGACGATCGCGACGAGATCGGCGAGCATGTGGCCCTTGGTGAGGAACTCGGTCGCCTGCAGGAACGCGAAGCCGGGCGCCCGGATCTTGCAGCGATAGGGCTTGTTGGTGCCGTCGGCGACGAGATAGACGCCGAACTCGCCCTTGGGCGCCTCGACCGCCGTGTAGGTCTCTCCGGCCGGCACCTTGTAGCCCTCGGTGTAGAGCTTGAAGTGATGGATCAGGGCTTCCATCGAGGTCTTCATCTCGGCCCGCGGTGGCGGCGTGATCTTGCGGTCGTCGACCTTCACCGGTCCGCCCGGCATCTGCTCGATGCACTGGCGGATGATGCGGAGCGATTGGCGCATCTCCTCGACGCGGACGAGATAGCGATCGTAGCAGTCGCCGTTCTTGCCGACCGGGATGTCGAAGTCCATCCGCGCATAGGCGTCATAAGGCTGCGCCTTGCGGAGGTCCCACGGCACGCCGCTCGCGCGCAGCATCGGGCCGGAGAAGCCCCAGTCATAGGCGTCCTTGGCCGAGACGATGCCGATGTCGACGCAGCGCTGCTTGAAGATGCGGTTCTCGGTGAGGAGAGCCTCCATGTCGTCGACGATCTTCGGGAACGTCTCGGTGAAGGCCATGATGTCCTCGGCGAGACCCGCCGGCATGTCGCGGCCGACGCCGCCCGGGCGGAAATAGACGGCGTGGAGCCGCGCGCCCGAGACGCGATCGTAGAACTCCATCATCTTCTCGCGCTCCTCGAACGCCCACAGGAAGGGCGTCATCGCGCCGACGTCGAGCGCGAAGGCGGTGACATTGAGGAGGTGATTGAGGATGCGCGTGATCTCGCTGAAGAGTACGCGGATGTACTGGCCGCGAAGCGGCACGTCGATGCCGAGGAGCTTCTCGGTCGCGAGCGCGAAGGCGTGCTCCTGGCACATCGGCGAGACATAGTCGAGGCGGTCGAAATAGGGCACCGCCTGCAGATAGGTCTTGTACTCGATCAGCTTCTCGGTGCCGCGGTGGAGAAGCCCGATATGCGGGTCCGCGCGCTCGACGATCTCACCGTCCATCTCGAGGACGAGCCGGAGCACGCCGTGGGCCGCCGGGTGCTGCGGCCCGAAATTCATCGTGAGGTTCTTGATCTGGGCCTCGGCCATCACGCGCCACCCTTGGCCTTCTCGTCGCCGGGAAGGACGTAGTCGGTCCCTTCCCACGGGCTCAGGAAATCGAATGACCGGAAGTCCTGGGTGAGCCTGACCGGCTCATAGACGACGCGCTTCTCGACCTCGTCGTAGCGGACCTCGACGTGGCCGGTGAGCGGAAAATCCTTCCGCATCGGGTGGCCCTCGAAACCGTAGTCGGTGAGGAGCCGACGCAGGTCGGGATGGTCGGCGAAGAAGACCCCGTAGAGGTCCCACGTCTCGCGCTCATACCAGCCGGCGGCGCTGAAGACCGCGGCGACCGAGGGCACCGGCGTCGCCTCGTCGGTCGCGACCTTGACGCGGATGCGGAGATTGTGGCGGTGGCTCAGGAGATTGTAGACGACGTCGAAGCGCTGATCGCGTCCGGGATAGTCGGCGCCGCAGACATCGACGAGCTGTTTGAATAGGCAGTTCGTGTCGTCGCGGAGGAACGTGAGCACGCGCAAAATCGAATCGGTGCGCACGCTCACCATCAATTCGCCCAGGGCGACGCGGGTCTCGAGCACGTCGTGCGGGAGCGCCGCCTGGATGTACTCGCCGAGGTCCTTCAGCGCCTGGTCCATGAAGTTCTGCCGCGTTCCTGTAGGCCGCGAGACTAGCGGGCGATCGTGCTGGTCCGGCGAATCTTCTTCTGCAGCTGCAGGATGCCGTAGAGAAGCGCCTCCGCGGTCGGCGGGCAGCCCGGCACGTAGACATCGACCGGGACGATCCGGTCGCAACCACGCACCACCGAGTACGAATAGTGGTAATAGCCGCCGCCGTTGGCGCAGCTCCCCATGGAGATCACCCAGCGCGGCTCGGCCATCTGGTCGTAGACCTTGCGCAGCGCGGGCGCCATCTTGTTGGTGAGCGTGCCGGCGACGATCATCACGTCGGATTGGCGCGGGCTCGGCCGGAACACGACGCCGAAGCGGTCGAGGTCGTAGCGGCTCGCCGCCGAGTGCATCATCTCGACCGCGCAGCAGGCGAGGCCGAAGGTCATCGGCCACAGCGAGCCGGATTGGGCCCAGCTCACCAGCTTGTCGAGCTGGGCCACGATGAAGCCCTTATCGGAGAGCTCCTGGGTCGCCCGGGCGAGGACGGCGTCGGCGGCCTTGTGGCCGGGTCCGGCGGTCACTCCCATTCCAGCGCCCCCTTCTTCCACTCATAGACGAAGCCGACCGTGAGCACGGCGAGGAAGACGATCATCGACCAGAACCCGAACATCCCGATCTGTCCGAGCGAGATGGCCCACGGGAACAGGAACGCGATCTCGAGGTCGAAGATGATGAACAGGATGGCGACCAGGTAGAAGCGGACGTCGAACTGGCGCCGCGCGTCGCCGAAGGCGTCGAAGCCGCACTCATAGGCGGAGACCTTCTCGGAATCGGGACGCTGCCGGGCGACCACATACGAGGCGCCGATCGCGGCAAGGGCCATGCCGGCGGCAATGCCGAGGAAGATCAGGATCGGCAAATACTCGACCAGCATCGCATCCATCGTCCAGCCCCGATATTACGGCGACGCCCGCGCCGGCCGAGGCCGCCGCGTGCCGTTCCCCGCCCCTTGCCAGTTCCGGTCCGGATTATCGATCGGCGTCCCGCACCCCGGTCCCCGTCGAGGGGACAGCCGGTTGCCGACCATGCGTGGGCACCGTCTTTATAGAGTTAGTGCGCGCGCCGTGTAAAGGAATTGCACCCGCCGCAGATTCGCGCGTTCGCCC
>VGEU01000039.1 GCA_016869145.1 Alphaproteobacteria bacterium
GGGGGCGCAATCGGGGGCGCAATCGGCGGGCCAACCGGGGGCGCGACCGTCGCCAGGCTCGGGGGTGGGCTCGGCGGTGCGCTAGGCGGTGTGTTGGGCGGCGCGGTCGCGGCGGCGACGCTCCGGGGCGCCGGCTCCGATGGCGTAGGCGGCGGAATCGGCGCGCTCGGTGCGCTCAACAGCGGTGCGCCCGTTGGCGCCTCCGCGACCGCTGCCTGTGTCGGGGCCGGCGTGGGTATCGGGGCCGGCGTGGCTATCGCGGCCGGGGCCGGCGTGGGCGCGGCGCCGGCAGGACGAGAGGCGGTCGATGTCGATGTCCCGGCGCCTGCGCTCGCCGCCGCGAGCCGGTCGCGGATAGCGACCGTCTCGGGGTGCTGTGGACCGGCCGTGGCGCTCCGCAGGTCATAGGCGCGCTGGAGCAGGGGTATTGCCGCCTCGGCCCGGCCCGTCGCGGCGTAGAGCGCGCCGAGATTGGTGAGCGTCGTCGCGATGAAGGGGTGCGTCGCGCCGAGCGCGCTCTCCATGATCTCGAGCGAACGGAGATAAAGCGGCTCGGCCTCGCCATAGCGTCCGACGCCACGGAGCAAGCCGGCCAGATTGTTGAGCGAGATCGCGAGATCGGGATGCCGCGGGCCGAGGGCCTTCTCGCGGATCGCGAGCGCGTGCCGATTGAGCGCCTCGGCCTCGATCGTCCGTCCCTGCACCTCGTAGAGCGCCGCGAGGTTGTTGAGCGAGGAGGCGACGTTCGGATGCGCGGGACCGAGCCGTCGCTCGGTCACCCCGAGGGCGCGGCGGAACAGCGGCTCGGCGTCGGCGTGACGGCCCAGCCGATAGAGAAGCGTGGCGAGATTGCTGACCAGGATGGCGGTCGTCGGATCGTCGGGGCCGAATTCGCGCTCGCCGAGGTCGAGGGCGCGGCGCGCGAAGGATTCCGCCGGCGCAAAAGCACCGCGATCGAACAGCGCCTGGTACTCGCGGTAGGCGTCGACGAGCGCGGGTGACTGGGCTAAGGCAGGCGGGACGAACGGCGAGGCGAACGCTCCGGCAAGCGCCGCGGCCACGGCAGCGGCGCGCGCGGCGATCGCGAGACCGCTGGTGCGCACCGTCACGAGCGCCCGAACCGCCGGTGCCGCCTATTCCGCCGCCGCCGCAAGACCGACAAAGTTGTCGTCGTCGAGCGAGCGGACATGCGGCAGGACCTTCTCGACGAAGAGCTCGGTGCTCCGCTTCGTCTTGTCGCGATCGAGCGTCGCGAACTGCAGCATGGTGACGAAATTCTGGAAACCGGTCAGACGATGCGCCTCGGTGAGGCGCTTCTTGACCGTCTCGACGCTGCCGATGATCACGACGCCCTCGGCGATCAGCTTCTCGATGGTGAGCGGGGTGCCGCCGCGGAGCGTCTGCTTGGCCTGGGTCACGCCCTTGAGCGAGGCCATCGACAGATAGCCCGGCGGGAATAGCATCTCGGGCGGCTGGGCGAGGAACTTCGAGAAGAAGAGCTCGATCGGCCGGCGCGCGTCCTCGATCGCCTTCTCGTCGGTCTCGGCGACATAGAGCGGCGTCGCCCAGCCGAGCTGGGAGGACTTCGCCGTGTAGCCGTGCTTCTTGTTGGCGATCTCGCGATACATGTTGAGGTATTTCGCGACCGCCTTGATCGGGCTGTAGGTCTGCAGATAGACGTAGCGCCGCGACGGGTGCGAGGACCAGTCGACCGTCTCGGTCGAGCCCTGCGAGGGGATCCAGATCGCGGGATGCGGCTTCTGATAGGGCCGCGGCCACAGGTTCACGTACTCGAAGTGATAGTGCTTGCCCTCGAAGGAGAACGGGCCGGGCCGCGTCCAGGCCTGGATGACGAGGTCGTGGGCCTCGTGGAAGCGCTCGTGGCTGATGGCCGGGTTGGCGGGGAAGGAGTAGTACTCGGCGCCGATGCCGCGAACCATGCCGGAGATGAGCCGCCCGCCGGTGATGCAGTCCATCATCGCGTGCTCTTCGGCGAGCGTCAGAGGATGCTCGCGGAGCCCGAAGGCCGAGCCGAGGACGGCGATCTGGACGCGCTTGGTCTTGCGGGTCAGGGTGGCCGCCATCACGACCGGCGACGGCATCAGCCCGTAGGCGTTCTGGTGGTGCTCGTTCACCGCGATGGCATCGAAGCCGTACTGCTCGCCCATCTCGAGCTCGTCGAGATAGCGGTTGTAGAGCTCGTGGCCCTTGTCGGGATCGAACAAGGTGTTGGGAAGGATCACCCACGCCGAGCGGTACTTCTCGCGCTCCGCCATGTCGAGATAGGCGTAGGGCATCAGGTGGAAGAGCGTCACATGCATCACACGTTATCCTTCCTCTCGAAGTCGGTCCGCGGGGGGCGGCTCAGACGGCCGGCGTGAACGGTCTCCTCTGCCCCGCCTGTACCATGAGCGGCATGATCTCGTCGATCCATTGCCGCAACTCCTCCTTGTAGCGCACCCAGGAGATCAGGCAGCCGTCGACCCCGATCTTAACCAGCTTGTCCATCTCGGCGACGATCGTTTCCGGTCGCCCGACCAGCGGGTAGCCGCCGTGCCCGGCGATGAAATGAAAGCGGAATTCATCGAGCACCTTGGCATCGAGGGTCTCCGACTGCATGCCGAAGATCGTGAGGAGGTTGTCGACTGCGACGCGATCTCCCTTCTGCCGCACATAGTAGTCGAGATAGTCCCGGGCCCCCTTGTCGGTGTCGCGGCACACGACATAGACGTGGATCCAGACCTGCACCTCGCGGCCGACCGCGCGGGCCATGGATTTGAGCGCGTCGATCTGGGCCTTGCCGCCCTCGAGGTCGTGCTGCTTCAGGATCACGAAGTTCATGTCGCAGTGGGTCGCCGCGAAGCGCTGTCCGGCCGGCGATCCGCCGGCGTTCATCACCGGCGGGAACGGGCGCTGGACGGGCTTCGGCTCGCTCCACAGATTGCGGCAGGTGAACCATCGCCCGTCGTAATCGAACTCCTCCTCGGCCGACCACAGCTTGCGCACGAGATCGAGCCACTCGGCGGCATACTCGTAGCGCTCGTCGTGGTTCATCCACGGCGCGCCGAACATCTCGAACTCGTTCTTGAACCAGCCGCAGACGATGTTGAGCGCGAACCGGCCGCCCGTGATGTGGTCGATGGTCACCGCCTGCTTGGCGGCGGTCACCGGGTGGACGAGGGGGACATGCGAGGTCGAGAACACCGCGCTCCGGTCGGTGAGCGCCCCGATCCCGGCCGCCCAGGTATAGGTCTCGAAGGTCCGGTTGTTGAAATTGGTCGGCCCGCCATAGCCCTTCCAGCGGGCGACCGGGAGGAGAACCTCGAGCCCGGCCTTGTCGGCCATCACGGCGACGTCGCGCGTATCGGGCCAGTTCATCGCCCAGGCACCCTCGGCGGTCGTGATGGTGGAGCCGTGGCTGCAATTCATGGCGATGATGCCGAGCTTCATCCGGTTGTCGCCATAAAGCGGGTTCGATCCACCCCGCTTGCTCCTGTCGCGTGCGCCGTCCATGGTGTCATCCCTGCCCATCGGCCCGTCGGCCGTCTTCACCGGCGGTAGAATAGCCGCCGTCCGGGCGCACTGAAACCCGTACCCGAACAGCGCCGTGCGACCTGCTGGCGCAGCGCGAGCCTCTGCGTTGCCCGCCCCGGTTCACATGGCATAATGCGCGACCTTTTCCGGACGAGGATGAGATGAAAGTCACGAGCTACCGCAATTCGGGCCGGGATACCTACGGGGTCGTTACCGGCGACGGCGTCTGCGACGTCGGCAAGCGGCTCGGGCAGCGTTTTCCCGACCTCAAGGCGGTGATCGTCGCCGGCGCGCTCGACGAGGTCGCCAAGGCGGCCACCGGACAGGCGCCCGACGCGAAGCTCACCGACATCACCTTCCTCCCTGTGATCGGCAACCCGGGCAAGATCCTCATGGCGGGCGTCAACTATCACGCCCACCGTGCCGAGATGGGCCGGAACGATTCGACCCACCCGACCATCTTCGCCCGCTGGCCCGACAGCCAGGTCGGCCACAACCAGCCGATGATCCGCCCGCGCGAATCCGATAAGTTCGACTACGAGGGCGAGCTCGCGGTCGTCATCGGCCGGCGCGGCCACCGTATCGCGAAGGAGCGGGCACTCGACTATATCTGCGGCTATGCCTGCTACAACGACGGCTCGATCCGCGATTGGCAGCGCCATACCTCGCAGTGGACCCCGGGCAAGAACTGGCCCGGCACCGGCGCGTTCGGACCCTGGATGGTCACCGCCGACGAGATCAAGGATCCGACCAAGCTGACGCTGATCACCCGGCTCAACGGCCAAGAGATGCAGCACGCGACGACCGATCTCCTGATCTTCGACATTCCGACGCTGATCAACTACTGCTCGACCTTTGTGCCCCTCATGCCGGGCGACGTGATCGTCACCGGGACGCCCGGCGGCGTCGGCTTCGCGCGCAACCCGCCGGTCTTCATGAAGGCGGGCGACGTGGTCGAGGTCGACATCTCGAGTGTCGGCGTGCTGCGCAGTCCGATCAAGGCCGAGGACTGAACGACAAGGCGGACGCCCGGCCGCGCGAGCGGCGACGCAGGAAGCGGTCCCGCGGATGCGTCGACACCCTATCCAGAGTACGAGGAACTGAACGATGGCATCGACTGTGAAACTATCGACCGCGAAGGCATCGGACACGAACAAGCCCGCGCCGGCCGCGTGCGCCAATCAGCCGATGTGCGGGTGCATCGGCTTCTGCCGGAGCGAGCGCTATGGGCGCAAGATGCGGACCGGTGCCGAGTATCTCGCCGACATCAAGAACGACGGCCGCCAGGTGTTCATCGACGGCAGGCTGGTCGCGGACGTGACCACGAACCCGGCCTTCGCCGGCGCGGCGCGGTCGATCGCCAACCTCTTCGACATCGCCGCCGACCCCGCCAATCGCGAGCTGATGACCTATGCCTCGCCGAAGACCGGTCGGCCGGTGAACCGAATCTGGATGCAGCCGCGCTCGCGCGAGGACCTCGCGCTCCGCCGCAAGGCGATCGAGCGCTGGTCGGAATCGACCCTCGGCTATATGGGCCGGAGCCCGGACCATGTCGCCGGTTTCTTCGTCGGCTATGCCTGCGCGCCGGACGTGATGGGGCGCAGCGGCAACGAGCGCTTCGCGACCAACGCGACCCGCTTCTACGAGTTCATGCGCGACCACGACGCCTATATCACCTACACCATCGTGCCGCCGCAGATCGACCGCTCGAAGCCGGCGAGCCAACAGAACCCGCCCGATCTCTACGCCGGCATCGTCGCCGAACGCGACGACGGCGTGATCATCCGCGGCGCCCAGATGCTCGGCACCGGCGCGATCTTCGCCGACTACGTGCAGCTCTCGACCATCCACCCGATGAAGGCGGGCGACGAAAACTACGCGATCTCGATCGTCGTGCCGTGCAACGCGCCCGGCGTGAAGCTCTATTCGCGCCGCTCCTACGGCGCCGCCGCGACGAGCGTCTACGACTATCCGCTCGCGACCCGGTTCGACGAGAACGACTCGCTCCTCGTCTATGACGACGTGTTCGTTCCGTGGGAGCGCGTGTTCGTCTACAAGAACCTCGACGTCGCGCGCGCCCAGTGGTTCGAGACGCCGGCTCATATCATGGGCAACAGCCAGGCGCAGATCCGGTTCGCGACCAAGCTCCACTTTCTGGTCGGTCTCGCGCGACGTATCGTCGAGATGAACGGCGTCGGCAATATGCCGCCGGTGCAGAGCGACATCAGCAGGCTCGCGGTCTATGCCGCCATGTACCAGGGTCTGGTCTATGCGCAGGAGCACAATGCCTGGACCAACAAGCACGGCTATGTGCTGCCGGGCCAGGCCGAGCTCTACGCCAACATGAACCTCCAGTCCGAGATCTATCCGGTCATACTCAACATCATCCGCGAGCTCTGCGGCGGCGGGCTGATCCAGCTTCCATCCTCGGTCGAGGACCTCAAGAGCGCGGTGACCAAGGGCGACGTCACGCGTTATGTCCAGTCGCCCGGCGTGCCCGGCGAGGAGCGGATCAAGCTCCTCAAGCTCGCCTGGGATGCGGTCGGCTCGGAGTTCGCCGGCCGCCACGAGCAGTATGAGAAGTTCTACGCCGGCGCGCCCTTCATCGTCCGGACTCATATGTTCCGGACCTACGACTTCAAGCGGGCCAACGCACTCGTCCAGTCGGCGCTCGATGGCTACGACCTCGACGGACGTAAATAGGGACCACCGCGCGGGAGACGGTCCATGAGCGTCACCGAAGCGGACATCGCGTCGATCAAGGCGATGCGACGGCGTCCCGGCATGCCGTTCAAGATCGGCAAGATCGGCCACGTCGTGATCCACGTGAACGATCTCAAGCGGTCGGCGGCGTTCTACACCGAGGTCCTCGGGTTCCAGATCTCGGACGTCTATCCCGACAGCATGGCGCCCGGCGGCATGGTGTTCATGCGCTGTAACGCCGACCATCACGGCGTCGCGCTGGTCGGCGGCGGTCAGGACAAGGCGCCCAATGTCGAGCTCAACCACATTGCCTTCGAGGTGCCGACGCTCGACGATGTGATCCGCGCCCGCGACCATCTTCGCCGCCACGGCGCGGTGATCGACTTCGAGGGCCGCCGGCGTGCCGGCTGCCAGATCGCGGTCGAGTTCCGCGACCCGGACGGACACCGGCTCGAGATCTATTGGGGCCTCGACCAGGTAGGCTCGGACGGTGTGGTGCGACCGGGAAACGAATGGAAGGGCGCGCGCTCGCTCGACGAGGCGATCGCCGACCCGGTGCGCGGCCAGGATACGACGCTGCAGGACAAGAGCCTGCTCGGCCGCCGCTAGGACGGAAGAGGGCCTATCCGCGTCCCTTAAAGCGTCGGCCGTGTCGGTGGAACACCACCGTCGAGGCGTTGAACCACGGCTCGGCGGCGAGCCGGGCGCGGAGCGGCGTCGAGCGCGCCGCGGCCCGCTCGGGCGAATCGAAGGCCTTCTCGTCGCCGATATAGTGGAGCGCAAGATGCGTCCATGGCTGCGGATCGGCGTCGACGATCAGGAACCGCCGGCACATCCACCAGTCGCGGCAGGCGAGAAGAAGCGGCACGTGCTCGCCCTGGTACCACGCATCGAAGTCGGCCACGCGCTCGTCGGGCACGCTGAAGAAGACCGCGTAGAGGATCGGTGCATCGAGCGGCTCGCCGGTGAGGTCGGGGCGGCGTAGATCGGCGATCTCGTCGCCGACATAGCGGGTCGGCGCCTGGACATTGGCCTGGATCCACTTGGTCTCGACGTTCGGCTGGGTCCGAATCCGGGTGTATTCGGGCGTTGCGAGAGCGGTGGTGGCGGCGAGCTCGTAGACGGCGAGATAGTTCGACCGCTCGGGGTCGCGGTAGCGCTGCGCACTGACGAAGCCGGGTGCGCTCATCCGGGTCGGGATGTGGTGGGTGTCGTACCACTTGTTGAAGCGGGCTTCCCAGTCCGCGTCCGGGATCATCTCCGCGAGCAGGATCGACGCGCCCTTCATGACCTCCTCCGTCGGCGTCTTGTCGTAAGCGCCGTTGTTTCACGAAGTCTGCCCAATTTTGCCGCGCGACGCTACCCGTCACGCTCGGCACCCGGCTTTTCTTCGCGGGTCCCCTGAGGCATAACAGCCGGCGCCGGCCGCGTCGCCGGCAGCGCAGGCCGAGGGATCGCCGCCATGGACATCCGCCGTCTCTATACCGTCGTCGAGGAAACACTGAGCGAGAAGGGGCGACGGGCGGCCGAGCCGCTGCGCAAGGTCGCCGTCGTCGCCGTGGTCAGGAATCCCCACGCCGGTGACCGCTATGTCGACAACCTGTCCGATCTCGTCGATGCGAGCCGCGAGATCGGCGAGCGCATCGGCCGCATGGCGGTCGAACAGATGCGACCCTACACGGTCGACAGCTACGGCAAGGCGGCGCTGATCGGCACCGCGGGCGAGCAGGAGCACGGGGTTGCGATGCTGACCACCGTGTTCGGCAACGCGATGCGCGATGCGGTCGGCGGCGGCAAGGCCTGGATCTCCTCGTTCACCAAGCGCGCCGGCCCGGGCGAGGTGATCGACATCCCGCTCGCCCACAAGGACGCGCTCTATGTCCGCTCCCACTATGACGGCATGACGGTCATGATTCCCGACGCACCGCTCGCCGACGAGATCGCAATCATCTGCTGCGTCGCCAACCGCGGCCGGCTCAATCACCGTGTCGGCGGGCTCAAGAAGGAAGACATCAAGGGCGAGGACGGGCTGGTATGACCGAGGGCAACCGCACGGGTCGCTCGTCGGGTCGACTGGGCAACGCGTTCCTGAACCTCGTCCTCGTCGCCGCCGCGCTCCTTGTGTGCGAGGGGCTCCTCCATGCCGGGGCCGCGGTCAGCGACCGTGTCTACTGGCTGACGAGCCCACCGTCCAAGACCGCCTTCGTCGACGATCCGGTGCTCGGCTATCGCGGTGATTCGCGCTTCGCCGATCACGACGCGTGGGGCTTCCGCAATGCCCGGAGGCCGGACCGCGCGGCCGTGCTCGCCCTCGGCGATTCGAACACCTATGGCGAGAGCGTCGCGCGCGAGGAGGCCTGGCCGGCGGTGCTCGGCGCCGCGCTGGGACGGCCGGTCTACAACATGGGGGTCTCGGACTATGGCCCCTTGCAGTCCGCCGCCGCCCTCGATCAGGGGCTCGCCCTCGCGCCGCGCGTCGTCGTGCTCGCGCTCTATCTCGGCAACGACTATCTCGACGCCTTCAATTTCGCCAAGCGCCAGGGACGCGTGGCGGCCCTCGTCGATGCACCGCTTGCACGGAGCGCGCTCGACCGCGAAGCGGCGGGCTCGGTCGTCGATGCGTGGGCACGGCTGTCGCAGATCGCCTATACCGGCGAGGCAAGGCCGCTCCCCGGTGCGGGCGCTCTCGCCGCGGTGCCCGGCCTATGGAGCGAGGTCCGGCGTTGGATCGCCGCGCACAGCCGCATGGGCGCCCTCGTGCGGCGGGCCTATCTCGTGATCGCGTCTCCGCCTGCGCCGCGGCCGCCGCTTCTGATCCAGCGCGACTTCGCCAAGACCAACGAGGCGATCCGGAGCCGGCGGCTCGATTGCTGCCTGCCGCTCCATGTCAAGTTCTGGCGCACCACGGTGATCGTCGATTATCTCCACGACAACATGGATGACGAGGATCCGCGCGTCCGCGCCGGCGAGGCGATGACGCTTGCGGCGATCGAAGGGATCGACCGGCGTGCCCGTGGCGCCGGCGCCCGACTTCTGGTCGCGCTCGTCCCGATCAAGCCCGCCGTATTCGGGCTCCATGTCGAGATCGAGGACGTCCACCATCGGATCGCGGAGCTGATCCGGCGCGAGGAACGGCTCAAGATGCGTCTTCTCGCCCGGCTCGATGCGCTGAAAGTGCCGGCGATCGATCTTGGTCCCGCCCTCGCCGCGGCCGAGGAGATGCCTTATTTCGGGGACGTCGACGAGCACCCCAACTCCATCGGCCAGCGCGCGATCGCCGCCGCGATCGGCACGCGGCTGGCGGCGCTCGGCCTGCCCTGAGCGAGACCCTGCACGCAACCAACCGATCCGAGCAACGAGGACACCGGCATGAAGACCGCGATCGTGAATCTCAAGACCATCTGCACAGGCGATTGGCGGAAGCCATTTGCCAAGGGCGATTCGATCCTGATGGACAAGGGGCTCATCCAGAAGGTCGGCACGCTGTCGGCGCAGGAATTGCGCGGCTGCGATGTCGTCGTCGATGCCGGCGGCATGACGGCGATGCCCGGGCTGATCGATTCGCAGGTGCACGTGACCTTCGGCGACTACACGCCGCGTCAGCGTACCGTCGGCTTCCTCGAAAGCTATCTCCACGGCGGCACGACGACCTCGATCAGCGCGAGCGAGGTTCACGTACCCGGGCGGCCGAACGATCCCGAGGGCGTCAAGGCGCTCGCCGTCGCCGCGTTCAAGTGCTTCGAGCACTACCGGCCAGGCGGCATGCGCGTCCACGCGGGCGCGCTGATCCTCGAGCCCGGTCTCAAGCAGAAGGACTTCGACGAGATCCGCAAAAAAGGCGTGTGGCTCGCCAAGGCCGGGTTCGGCCGCTTCAAGACGCCGTTCGAGTACGCGCCGCTCGTCAAGATGGCGCACAAGGCCGGCATGATCGTGAACTGTCATACCGGTGGCGCATCGATCCCGGATTCCTCGCCGATCATCGGCGACCATCTCCTCGCCATGCGGCCCGACGTCTCCTACCACATCAATGGCGGGCCGACGGCGATGCCCGACAAGGACTTCATCCGCATCATCAGGGAGAGCGACATCGCGCTCCAGATGTGCGAGGCCGGCAACATCCGGACCGCGATCCTCTGCCTCAAGCTCGCGGTCGAGAACGACGCCTTCGATCGATTCTTGATCGCGACCGACACCCCGACCGGTACCGGCGTGATGCCGCTCGGGATGATCAAGTCGATGGCCGCGCTCGCGTGCCTGACCGAATATCCGGCGGAATGGATGGTCGCCGCGGCGGCGGGCAACAACGCGCGCATCTACAGGCTCAACAGCGGCTTCATCCAGAAGGGCAAGGACGCTGACATCGTGGTCGGCGATGCGCCGCTTGGCGGCACCGGCAAGGACCTCCTCGGCGCGATGAAGCACGGCGACTTCATCGCCATCGCCTCGGTCTTCACCGACGGCGTGCCGCGCTTCGTCGGACGGAGCCGCAACACCCCGCCGCCGACCCGGAAGGTGGCGATCGTCCAGAACACCGTGCCGAACACGTTCTCGCCGATCGGCCACGTGTGAGCCCATAGGGCGCGGTGGGGGGCCCGGCGGGGGGCGGAGTGTTGACGGGAGAAGTGGGCCTGCGCTAGATTTCGTGTACATACTGTCCGCCAGGCGGACAACAGGACGGACAGACGAGACGGACAGGCAAGGGTGGGAGGTCTGGCGATGGAGAGCGTGAGGGCGGTCGAACGCGCGCTCGACGTGCTTCTCGCGTTCGACCGTGTGTCGCCGAGCCTTTCGGTGACCGATCTTCAGAAGCGGCTCGATCTCAGCCGGCCGACGCTCTATCGCCTTCTCCGCGCGCTCGAGAGCCGCGGCCTCATCCGCGCCGTAGGCGAGCCGCAGCGCTTCCAGCTCGACGGCCGGGTCGTCGCACTCGCCGATGCGTGGCTCGCCCAGAACGACGTGGTGCGTGCCGCTGAGGCCGTCCTCAAGGCGCTCCGCGAGACGATCGACGAAACGGTCGCGCTCTTCGTCGCCGCGAGCGGTCCGGCCAAGTTCTGCGCCCTCGAGCTGCCGAGCCGCCAGCCGCTCGTCTTCACCCGTGGGGCCGGGTTCACCGAACCGCTGCCGATCGGCTCGTCGGGGAAGGCGATCCTCGCCTTCATGCCCGAGGCGATGATCGCGAGTGCGCTGGCCGGGCTCGGCGACACGGCGCGCCGCGCATCGCTCACGCGCGAGCTCGCGCTGATCCGCGCCGACGGCCACTCGATCTCGGCCGGTGAGATCATCGCGGGCGCGCTCGCGATCGGCGTGCCGATCTTCGATCACGCGGGAGACGCCGCGGGCTCGGTCTGCGTGTTCGGCCCCGAGGCACGCATTCGGGGCGATCACCGGGCGCGTTGCCTCGCCGAAGCACGCGCGGCGGCGGCGCGGATATCGGCGGCGCTCGGCCATCGCGGCACGCTGCCGGTGCGCGCCGATGCGGCGGAATAGAAACGGGTAGGAGAGGGCAGCATGGCCGGATCGTTCGCCGCATATGTCGACGACAGGCCCGCGGACAAGGTCTTCCGCGTCGACCGCGCGATCTATCTCGACGACGCCGTGTTCGCGGCCGAGATCGCGAACATCTTCGAGGCGACGTGGCAATTCGTCTGCCACGAGAGCCAGATCCCCAATCACGGGGACTACTTCGCGAACCATCTCGGTCGCCAACCGATCTTCGTGATGCGCCAACAGGACGGTGGCATCGGCGGCTTCGTCAACGCCTGCGCTCATCGCGGCGCGCTGTTGACGCCGATGAAGCAGGGCAACGCGAAGACCCTGACCTGCCGCTTTCATGGCTGGACCTATGGCAGCGACGGCCACTGCATCCGGATCAAGAACGAGGAAACCGGCTACGATCCGGCACGGTTCCGCCGCACGGACTACGACCTCACCCGCCTGCCGCGCGTCGAGGCCTATCGCGGGTTCGTGTTCGCCTGCCTCAACCCGGCCGCGCCGGCGCTGGTCGAGTTTCTCGGCGAGGCGGCGCGCTTTCTCGAGTTCATCGCCCACCAGTCGGCGGACGGCATGGAGGTTCTGCCCGGCTCCTCGACCTATGTCATCAACGGCAACTGGAAGCTCCAGAGCGAGAATGCAGTCGACGGCTATCACGTCTCGACCGTCCATCGCGTGTTCGGCGCGACCGTCGCGCGGCGTGAGGAGCGGCCCGGCTATGACGGCATGATGCGGACCGAATCCGGCCGTATCGCCGGCAAGGTCGAGAACGGCTGCTACGACCTCGGTGGCGGTCACATGGTGATCTGGGCCGACCGCTCGCCGCCCGACACGAGCCCGCTGTTCGAGCAGAAGGATCGTCTTGAGCGCGACTACGGGGCGGCCAAGGCGCGCTGGATGCTCGGGCGCGGGCGGAATCTGATCGTGTTCCCGAGCTTGATGATCAACGATTTTGCGGCAACCCAGATCCGTACCTTCCGCCCGATCGCCGCCGATCGCACCGAGGTGACGATCTACTGCCTGGCGCCGCGGGGCGAATCGAAGTCGGCGCGCTACGCGCGGCTCCGCAAGTTCGAGGACTTCTTCCTCGTCTCCGGCATGGCGACCGCCGATGACGTGATGGCGCTCGAGGACAGCCAGACCGGAAGCCGCGGCCGCACCGCGCGCTGGGGCGAATTCCACCGCGGCCTCGACAGCGTCGTCCACGGCCCGGACGCCGCCGCGCGTGACGGCAAGTTCAACCCCGTGACGAGCAACAACACCTGGGACCAGGAAACGCTCTATCACGGTTTCTACCGGCGCTGGAAAGCGCTGATGACGACCGAGGCGATCGGGGCCAAGGAGGCCGCGGAATGACGAGCGCCATGCCACAGATGGTCGACGACCGCATCGGCGACGGCGTCTTCCGCGTCGACCGCTCGGTCTACACCGACCCCGCTATCTTCGAGACCGAGATGGCGAAGATCTTCGAGGGTAACTGGGTCTATCTCTGCCACGAGAGCCAGATAGCGAAGCCCGGCGACTATTTCTCGACCGAGATCGGCCGCGAGCCCGTCTTCGTGATCCGCAAGAAGGACGGCGGCATCGCTTGCTTCCTCAATGCCTGCTCGCATCGGGGCGCCGTTCTGACCCCGTTCAAGCAAGGCAACGCCAACGTCCTCACCTGCCGCTTTCACGGCTGGGCCTATGCCTCGGACGGCACCTGCATCAAGACCAAGAACGAGGAATCGGGCTGGCCGGCCGAGACCTTCGACCGTTCCTGTTTCAACCTGACGCCTGTCGCCTGCGTCGAGAGCTATCGCGGTTTCGTCTACGGCAGCCTCAATGCCGACATCGCCCCGCTCGATGCGTTCCTCGGCGCATCGCGTGCCTGGATTGATCTTCTCGTCGAGCAATCGACCGAGGGGCTCGAGGTCGTGCCCGGTTCCGCCACCTACACGATCCGCGGCAACTGGAAGCTCCAGGCCGAGAACAGCGTCGACGGCTATCACGTCTCGACCGTGCACCGCGTGTTCGCCGCGACGATCTCGGCGCGCGAGTCGAAGGCCGAATATACCGGCATCAAGAAGACCGAATCCGGCCGGATCACCGGCAGCGTGCCGAGCGCGGCCTACGATCTCGGCAACGGCCACATGGCGATCTGGGCCCAGCACACGACGCCCGAGGTGCGCCCGATCTGGGAGCGCAAGGACGATCTCGAGCGCCGCCTCACGCCGGCGCAGGTCAAATGGATACTGACCCGCGGGCGGAACCTCTACCTCTTCCCCAACATGATGCTGATGGACAACCCCTCGACGCAGATCCGCGTGCTCAAGCCGATCGCCGCCGACCGCGCCGAGGTCACCGTCTACTGCATCGCGCCCAAGGGCGAGAGCCAGAAGGCCCGGATCGGGCGGCTCCGCAAGTTCGAGGACTTCTATCTCACCACCGGGATGGCCACCTCCGACGACGTCGCCGCGCTCGAAGACTGCCACGACGGTTCACATGCCGCGCTCAGCCGCTGGAACGATTTCAACCGCGGCATGCACGCGATCATCCAGGGCGCGGACGAGGACGCGAAGGCGCTCGGCTTCACGCCGGCCGCCTGCACCCACAACTGGGATCACGAGACACTGTTCCACGGCTTCTATCGCCACTGGCAGGCGCTGATGAACCGGGACGTGCCGGCGCGCCCGCCGCGCCCGGGCGCCAACGGGAAGGGCAACGGATCCAGAAACGGGAGCGCGCGCTGATGCGCAACGACATCGGCCTCCAGACCGAGGTCACCAATCTGATCTGCCGCGAGACCATGCTTCTCGACCGGCGCCGGTTCGACGAGTGGATCGAGCTCTTCACCGAGGACGCCGTCTACTGGGTGCCGGCGTGGCGGTCGGAGGAGCAGACGACCGACGATCCCGAGACGCAGCTCAATCTGATCTATCTGCGTGACCGCGGCGGCATCGAGGACCGCATCTTCCGCATCGAATCGCGCGATTCATACGCCTCCGTGCCGCTCGACCGCACGGTTCATCTCGTCGGCAACGTGCTGGTCGAGAAGGTCGAGGGCGACCGCGTCGAGGCGACGGCGAACTGTCTCGTCCATTCCTACGGCAAGAAGGGCGGCCAAACCCGCGGCAGCCTCTACGACTACATCTTCCGCCGCACCGACGGCACGCTCAAGATCGCGCGCAAGAAGATCGTGTTCATCGACGACCGGCTCGAGGGCGCGGTCGACGTCTACCACCTCTAACCGACGCGAAGGGGCCGCCATGCTCGCACTCTGCAAGGTCGAGGCCGCCGAGGCCGGCATCGCGCTTCGCGACGTCGCGGTGCGCGACCCCGGTCCGGACGAGATCCGGATCAAGGTCCGGGCGGCCGGTATCTGCGGCACCGACATGCAGATCTACAAATGGGCGCCGCGCATGGCGCGCCGCATGTCGCTGCCGCGCGTTCTCGGCCATGAGGTGAGCGGCGTCGTCGAGGCGATCGGCGCCGGCGTCTCCGCGGTCGCGGTCGGCGATCACGTCAGCCTGGAGAGCCACATTTATTGCGGCGTGTGCCGCCAGTGCCGGCTCGGCCGCGCCCATCTCTGCGTCAACACGCGCTATCCGGGGATCGATATCGACGGCGCGTTCGCCGAGTACATGACGGTGCCGGCGCTGATCGCCTGGAAGAACCCGAAGGATCTGCCGCACGAGACGGCGGCGATGATGGAGCCGTTCGGGATCGCGGTGCACGCGAGCCTGGAGGGCTCAGGCGTGCAGGGCCAGAGCGTCCTCGTCAACGGCTGCGGGCCGATCGGGTTGATGAACGTCGCTGTCGCGCGTGCCCTCGGCGCGACGCGGGTGATTGCGGCCGACCTCAACCCGCGCCGGCTTGCGACCGCGCACGTGCTCGGCGCCGACGTCATCGTCAACGCCGGCGAGCAATCGGTTGCCGCGGTGGTCAAGGACCTCACCGGCGGCGACGGCGTCGATGTCGGCATCGAGTATTCCGGCACCGAGAACGGCTTCAAGACCGTGTTCGAGTGCATCACGAAGGGGGGCGACTTCCGTCTCGTCGGCGCGCCGCCGACGGCGATCCCGGTCGATTTCACGTGGTGGCTCCTCAAGTGCCCGCGGATGATCAACATCCACGGCCGGCGCATCTGGGACACCTGGCAGCGGGCGGTCGAGCTCCTCGCGACGGGGCGCGTCGATCTCGCCCCGATCCGGAGCCACGTGTTGCCGCTCGCCGAGGCGCCGCGCGGGTTCGACCTCATCCTCGCCGGCGAGGCGGTCAAGCCGCTTCTCGTACCCACCGCGTGACGACGGCCGGGCATTCGTCTATCTAGACGCGGCCGGGCCGCGCCCCGGCGTTCATCCGTGACGGGACGAGCATGGCCAAGCACGCGGTCACCTTCGTGTTCGAGGACGGGCGGAGCGTCCGCCTCATGGCGGACGAGGCCGACACGATCTACCTGACGGCCCTCAAGAGCCGGGTTCGCATCCAGACTGACTGTCTCGAAGGCGCCTGCGCTACCTGCAAGGCGCGCTGCACGCAGGGTGAGTACTGGCTGTCCGAGTACAGCGCGGAAGCGCTGTCCCAGGAGGAGGCCGAGCAGCGCTTCGTCCTCACCTGCCAGATGCACGCCAAGACCGAATGCGTGATCGAGTTTCCCTACGATTCCGCGCTCGCGCTCAAGACTGCGCCCGAGACGCGCGCAGCGCGGGTCGCGGCCGTCGAACGGGTCGCCAAGGACGTCGTCCGCCTCGACGTCGAGCCCGCCGATCCGGACAAGCCGATCCCGTTCCTGCCCGGCCAGTATGTCCATCTCGCGGTGCCGGGGAGCGGGGCGAAGCGCTCCTACTCGTTCGCCAACCCGCCCGGCGAGACGCGCCGGCACGCGTTCTACGTCAAGGTTCTGCCCGCGGGCGCGATGAGCGACTATGTCGGGTGCGCGCAGGTCGGCGACGAGATGCCGATGACGGGGCCGTTCGGAAAGTTCTATCTCCGCCCGGTCATCCGGCCGATCGTGATGATCGCGGGTGGCACCGGGCTCGCGCCGATGCTCTCGATGCTCGAGGCGATCCGCGCTGCCGGTGGCACCGAACAACCGATCCGGCTCCTTTATGGTGCCAATGTGCCGGAGGAGCTGTTCGCGGCCGACGCCCTCGCCGCACACGCAGGCGCGCTCCCGCTGACGCTCGATCGCATCGTCGTCCAGGGCAATGCGGGATGGACGGGCCGGACCGGCTACGTCACCGATCTCCTGGCGCCCGATCTGATCAACAAGGGGGAATGCGACGTCTATCTGTGCGGGCCGCCGCCGATGATCGAGGTCGCCGAACGCTGGCTCGCCGCGCATGGCGTCGCGCCGCACCGCATTCATGCCGAGAAATTCCTGCCGAACTGAGCGCGGGAAACACGGGAGGAGCGAATGACCGAAACGCCGCGGATCGGGCTCATCGGCGCCGGGATCATGGGTAAGGGGCTGGGGCGCAACATGCTCCACAAGGGCTTCCCCGTCGCCGTGCACGACAGCGACCGCGCCGCCGTCGATCGGCTGGTGGGCATGGGTGCCACGGCCGCGAACGGCATCGCCGGCATCGCCCAGGGCGCGGACATCGTCGTCACCTGCCTGCCGAGCCTCGCTGCGATCTCGGCCGTCTATGACGGGCCGGACGGGGTGATCGCGAACGCGCGGCTGGGCACGATCGCGGTCGATACCTCGACCAGCGATCCCAAGCTCACTCAGGCGCTCGGCGCTAAGGCGGCCGCGCGCGGGGTCCATCTCGTCGATGCGCCGATGCTCCGGATGGAGCCGCAGGCGTGGGAGGGGACGCTCGTCCTTCTCGTCGGCGGCGCGAAGGACCAGGTCGAGCGCTGCCGGCCCATGTTCGAGGCCGTCTCCGAGCAATGGGTCCATTGCGGCCCGCTCGGCGCCGGGCACACCTTCAAGCTCCTCAACAACATGGTCGGCCTCACCGCGCACGTCGCCTATTGTGAGAGCTTCACGCTGGCGAAGAAGCTCGGCCTCGACCTCGATCTCCTGTTCCAGGTCCTCAAGAGCGGCATGTCGAACAGCCGGATCATGGAGACGATGGGGCCGCGCGTCCTCGCCAACGATCTGAGCCCGATGTTCGCGACCGAGGTCGCACTCAAGGACATCGGCCTGTTCACCCGGCTCGCCGAGAGCGAGAAATGCCCGGCACTCGCCGGCGATGCGGCGCGCCAGACCTTCCAGCTCGCGACCGCGATGGGCCATGGCGGCGACAACATCACCGCGATCGGGGCCGCGCTCGCCCGTCTCGCCGGCGTCGCCCCCGGCCGTTAACGAACCGCGCAGACGGGGCTCGACCCGGGCGGCGAGAATCCTTGACAGCCCAGTCGGGCTGCCTATGTTCCATTCAGCACTGAATTGGTCCTCTTTCGGGAAAGCTGCGCATGATCCGGCTCAGCAGAATGGCCGACTACGGCGTCGTCTTGATGACCCAGCTCGCCCGCCAACCGCGCGATCTCACCACCGCCGCCGAGCTCGCCGCGGCGACCAGCCTGCCGACGCCGACCGTGAGCAAGCTCTTGAAGCTCCTCGCCCAGGACGGGCTTCTCACCTCGCAGCGCGGCATCCGCGGCGGCTATGCGCTGGCGCGTCCGGCGACCGCGATCTCGGTCGCCGAGATCGTCCATGCTCTCGACGGGCCGATCGCGCTCACCGAGTGCACCAGCGAGCAGCATACGAACTGCGAGATCGAGGCGCTCTGCCCGACGCGGACCAATTGGCGGCGGATCAACGACGCGATCCGCGCTGCGCTCGGGGGTGTGACGCTCGCCGAGATGGCCTCGCCGTTCGACACCCGCCTCGCGCGACCGGTCCGGGCGGGCGCACTTTCGCCGCTCGCGGCGGAGTAGTTATCGATGGAGAACAGGTAGATGGCCGCCGGTGTTGACACGACGACCGCGCTCCGCGACGTCACCGAGTCGGACTACAAATACGGCTTCGTCACCGACATCGAGTCCGAGTTCGCGCCGAAAGGGCTCAACGAGGACATCGTCCGCTTCATCTCGGCAAAGAAGAACGAGCCGGAATGGCTTCTCGAATGGCGCCTTCGGGCGTTTCGCCACTGGCTGTCGATGGACGAGCCCAAGTGGGCCTTCGTCCACTACCCGCCGATCGACTACCAGGACGTCTATTACTACGCCGCGCCGAGGAAGCCGGCGCCGAAGAACCTCGACGAGGTCGATCCCAAGCTGCTCGAAACCTACGAGAAGCTCGGCATCCCCTTGGCCGAGCGGGCGGCGCTCGCCGGCGTCGCGGTCGATGCGGTGTTCGATTCGGTCTCGGTGGCGACGACGTTCAAGGACAAGCTCGAGGAGGCCGGCGTCATCTTTTGCGCGATCTCCGAGGCGGTTCAGAAGCACCCTGAGCTGGTGCGGAAATATCTCGGTACGGTCGTGCCTTATGCCGACAACTTCTTCGCGACGCTGAATTGCGCGGTGTTCAGCGACGGCACCTTCGTCTACGTGCCGAAGGGTGTCCGCTGCCCGATGGAGCTCTCGACCTATTTCCGCATCAACGCGGCGAAGACCGGCCAGTTCGAGCGAACCCTGATCGTCGCCGACGCCGGCAGCTATGTGAGCTATCTCGAGGGCTGCACCGCCCCGATGCGCGACGAGAACCAACTCCACGCCGCGGTCGTCGAGCTCGTTGCGCTCGACGATGCCGAGATCAAGTATTCCACGGTCCAGAACTGGTACCCGGGCGACAAGGACGGCAAGGGCGGCATCTACAACTTCGTCACCAAGCGCGGCGCCTGCAAGGGACGCAACGCCAAGATCTCGTGGACCCAGGTCGAGACCGGCTCGGCCATCACCTGGAAGTACCCGAGCTGCGTCCTCGAAGGCGACAACTCGGTCGGCGAGTTCTACTCGGTCGCGATCGCCAACAACCGCCAGCAGGCCGATACCGGCACCAAGATGATCCACATCGGCCGCAACACGTCCTCGACCATCGTGTCCAAGGGCATCTCGGCCGGGCGGGGCCAGAACACCTATCGCGGCCTGGTCAAGGTTCTCGGGTCCGCAGAAGGCGCGCGCAACCACACCCAGTGCGACTCGCTCCTGATCGGCGACCGCTGCGGCGCGCATACGGTCCCCTATATCGAGGTGGCGCGACCCGACGCGCGGGTCGAGCACGAGGCGACGACGTCGAAGATCAGCGAGGACCAGCTCTTCTACTGCCGGAGCCGCGGGCTCTCGGCGGAGGACTCGGTGTCGCTGATCGTGAACGGCTTCTGCAAGGAGGTCTTGCGCGAGCTCCCGATGGAGTTCGCGGTCGAGGCGCAGAAGCTCCTCAGCGTCAGCCTCGAAGGCAGTGTCGGTTGACTTCTTCGGTAGGGAACTCGTCCATGCTTTCGATCCGCAATCTCCACGCCACCGTCGACGGCCGCCCGATCCTCAAGGGTCTCTCGCTCGAGATCGCCGCCGGCGAGGTGCACGCCATCATGGGCCCGAATGGTTCGGGCAAGTCGACGCTCTCTTATGTTCTCGCCGGCCGCGACGGCTACGAGATCACGGCGGGCGAGGTCGTGTTCAAGGGCCGCGATCTTCTTGAGCTCGAGCCCGAGGAGCGGGCGGGCGAGGGCGTGTTCCTGGCGCTCCAGTATCCGGTCGAGATCCCGGGCATCTCGAACCTCACCTTCCTCAAGGCGGCGCTCAACGCGATCCGCAGCTATCGCGGCGAGGCCCCGCTCGATGCGATGGCCTTCCTCAAGCTGTCGCGCGAAAAGGCCCGGCTCCTCGAGATGGACGACAAGCTCCTGCAGCGCGCGGTCAATGTTGGGTTCTCGGGCGGCGAGAAGAAGCGGAACGAGATCTTCCAGATGGCGATGCTCGAGCCGGCGCTCGCGATCCTCGACGAGACCGATTCCGGGCTCGACATCGATGCGCTCAAGATCGTGTCGGCGGGCGTCAACCGGCTGCGCGCGCCCGATCGCGCGATCCTGATGATCACCCATTATCAACGTCTCCTGAGCGACATCGTCCCCGACCGCGTGCACGTGCTCGCGGACGGACGCATCGTCGCCTCGGGCGGCAAGGAGCTCGCGCTCGAGCTCGAGCAGAAGGGCTATGCCGGCCTCGGCATCAAGGACAACGCGGCGGCGGCCTGAGCGGGAAGGAACGGACGTGGCACGCTTGGACGACAGCGCCGGGCACTACCGGGCGCTCTACGATACGGCGAAGGCGGGCCTTCCGGGCCTCGGCCTCGATTGGCTCGAGCGCCTGCGCGCCGAGGCGATCGAGCGTTTCGCCGCCACGGGATTTCCGACCGCGCGTACCGAGGCGTGGAAATACACCAACCTTCAGCGTCTTGCGCGGACGACGGCGCGGCTCGCGCCGGCCGGTCGTGTCGATGCCGCCCGGCTCGCGCCGTGGACCCTCGGCGACGAGGCGGCGCGCCTCGTCTTCGTCAACGGCCGCCACGATCCCGAGCTGTCGCGCCTGCCGGCACTTCCGGCCGGTATCGAGGTCACGACGCTCGGCCGGACGCTCGATGCCGATGGCGATTCCTTGCGCGATCGTCTCGGCCGCCAGGTCGCGCTCGACGAGCGCCGGCTCGCCGCCCTCAACACCGCGTTCATGACCGACGGGATCGTGCTCCGCCTCCGCGCCGGCGTGACGGTCCCCGGGCCGATCCACGTCTTCCACATCGCGACCGGCGATGCGGCGCCCTTCATGGTGCCGCCGCGCAATCTGATCCTGGCCGAGGCGGGGAGCGCGGCCACCGTAGTCGAGAGCTTCGTCGACGCGGGCGGCGGCGCCTACTGGACCAACGCCGTGACCGAGATCGCGGTCGGCGCGAATGCCGATATCCGCCACGTCCGCGTCCAGGCCGAAGGCCGCGAGGCCCACCATGTCGGTCTCGTCGAGGTACGGGTCGAGCGCGCGGGGTGCTATCGCGCGCTCCTCCTCTCGACCGGTGCGCTCGTCGCGCGGAACGAGTATCACGTCATCCTCGACGGCGAGGGCGCCGAGGCGGAAATCGACGGCGCGAGCCTTCTCGATGGCCGCCGCCACGCCGACGCGACGACGGTGATCGAGCATCGTAAGCCGCACGGGCGGAGCCGGCAGGTGTTCAAGAATGTCGTCGACGAGACCGCGCGCGCGGTGTTCCAGGGCCGCGTGCTGGTCGCCGTGGATGCGCAGAAGACCAATGCGCACCAGCTCAGCCGGAGCCTTCTCCTCGCGCCCGGCGCGCAGGCCGACGCCAAGCCGGAGCTTCAGATCTTCGCCGACGACGTCAAGTGCAGTCACGGCTCGACCGTCGGCGCGCTCGATGCGACGGCGCTGTTCTATCTCCGGAGCCGCGGCATCGATGCGCCAACCGCGCGGGCGCTCCTGATCGAGGCGTTCGTGACCGAGCTGATCGAGGACTGGCCGACGGGTGCCGTCCGCGATCACATCGGCGCTGTGCTCCGGTCGGCGCTCCGGCGCGAGCCCGGCGGTACGGGACCCGCGGCATGAACGCGTTGATGGCCGAGCACGGCGCCTATGACGTCGCGCGGATCCGGGGCGACTTCCCGATCCTCGGCGAGCGCGTCTACGGCAAGCCGCTCACCTATCTCGACAACGGCGCGAGCGCGCAGAAGCCGCGCGCGGTGATCGACGCGATCCGGAACGCCTACGAGACCGAGTACGCGAACGTCCACCGCGGCGTCCACTATCTGAGCCAGCGCGCGACCGACGCGATGGAATCGGCGCGCCAGAAGGTGCGCGATTTCCTCAATGCCCGCGAGGATCACGAGATCATCTTCGTGCGCGGCGCGACGGAGGGGATCAACCTGGTCGCGGCGAGCTGGGGTCGGGCCAATCTCAAGCCGGGCGACGAGATCCTGCTCACGACGATGGAGCACCATTCCAACATCGTGCCGTGGCAGATGATCCGCGATCAGACCGGCGCGGTGATCAAGGTGGCGCCGATCGACGACGACGGCGCCCTTGTGATGGAGGAGCTCGCGCGGCTGATCGGCCCGCGCACGCGGATGGTCGCCGTCACGCATGTCTCGAACGCGCTCGGCACGGTCGTCCCGATCGCCGACATCATCCGCCGCGCGCATGCGGTCGGCGCCAAGGTGCTGATCGACGGGTGCCAGGCGGTGCCCCACATCCCGGTCGATGTCCAGGCGCTCGATTGCGACTTCTACGTCTTTTCCGGTCACAAGCTCTACGGTCCGTCCGGGATCGGCGTGCTCTACGGCAAGGCCGCGCTCCTCGAGGCGATGCCCCCCTATCAGGGGGGCGGTGAGATGATCGAGACCGTGACCTTCCAGAAGACGACCTATGCCGGCCTCCCGTTCAAGTTCGAGGCCGGGACGCCGCACATCGTCGGCGCGGTCGGGCTCGGCGCGGCGATCGAATATCTAGGCTCGCTCGGCCTGCCGCGGATCGCGGCGCACGAGCACGAGCTTCTCGCCTATGCGACCGAACGGCTCGCCGCGCTCAACGCGATCCGCATCGTCGGGCGTGCGCCGGAGAAGGCGGCCATCCTGTCGTTCACGCTCGACGGCGTGCACCCGCACGACATCGGCACCATCCTCGACCGCGAGGGCATCGCGGTGCGGACCGGCCACCATTGTGCGCAGCCGGTGATGGACCGCTTCGACCTGCCGGCGACGGTGCGCGCCTCGTTCGGGCTCTACAACACGCGCGAAGAAGTCGACCGGCTGGTGGCCGGGCTCGCCCGCGTCCAGGAGATATTCCGGTCGTGATGGAACTCCGCGATCTCTACCAGGACGTGATCCTGGACCACAGCAAGCATCCGCGGAATTTCGGGACGCTGGGCCCGCCCGCCTTTGAGGCGCGCGGCAACAACCCGCTGTGCGGCGACCGGGTCACGGTCTATCTGACGCTCGACGGCGATCGGGTCGCCGATGTCCGCTTCGAGGCCAAGGGATGTGCGATCTCGGTCGCCTCGGCCTCGATGATGACGGAGCTGATCAAGGGCCGACCGCTCGAGGAGGTGCGCGCGCTGTTCTCCCGCTTCCACGCGGCGGTGACCGCCAAGAACGCGCCGGATGCAGCCAACCTCGAGGCGCTCGACGGCCTTGCCGCGCTGATCGGCGTGCGCGATTTTCCGACCCGGGTGAAGTGCGCGACGCTCGCCTGGCATGCGATGTCCTCGGCCCTCGACGGGTCGGGGACGACAGTGAAGACGGAGTAGCGCCGGGTCGTTCCGGCCGGAGAGGCCATGCAGACCATCGAACCGACAGCTGACCAGGCGGGAGCTTCCGATGTCGCCCAGGGCAACCCGGCCGCCATCGGGGCGCTGGTGATCGAGACGATCAAGACGATCTTCGATCCGGAGATCCCCGTTAACATCTACGAGCTCGGTCTTATCTATAATCTCGCCGTCGGACGCGACGGAAAGGTCGACGTCGACATGACCCTGACGACGCCGGCCTGCCCGGTCGCGGGCTCGCTCCCGGGCGAGGTCGAGGCCAAGATCCGAGGCGTCGAGGGCGTCGCGGACGTCACGGTCAATCTGGTCTGGGAACCACCGTGGTCGCCCGACCGGATGAGCGAGGCGGCGAAGCTCGAGCTCGGCTTCCTGTGAGCCGAACGGACATGCGGGAGTAACGGACGGCATGGCACCGATGAAGCAGGCGATGACGCTCACCGACAAGGCGGCGGATCGCATCAAGTACCTCATGGCCCAGCGCGCCGAGCCGACCGCGGGTCTCCGCATCGGCATCCGGACAGCCGGGTGCTCGGGCATGGCCTATACGATGGATTTCGTCCCCGAGAAGGGCCGGTTCGACGAACTCGTCGTCGACAAGGGCGTCCGGGTGATGATCGACGCCAAGGCCGTGATGTTCCTGATCGGCTCCGAGATGGACTATGTCGAGGACAAGTTCCAGTCGGGCTTCGTGTTCCGCAACCCGAACGAGAAGGGCCGTTGCGGTTGCGGCGAATCCTTCCACGTGTAAGCGGCCGCGACAGGGCGTAGAACCGGCGGCGGCCCTCGGCCGCCGTCTCTATTTCAGGAGATTTCCATGCCGACCGTCTACTCGATCGATGGCGTCGTTCCCGTCGTCGAACCCACCGCTTTCGTCCATGCGACCGCGGTCCTGATCGGCGACGTCATCGTCGGCGCCGGCTGCTATATCGGGCCCGGCGCGGCGCTCCGCGGCGATTTCGGCCAGATCGTGATCGGGCGCGGCTCCAGCATCCAGGACAACACGACGATCCACTCCTTCGCCGGCGGCCGTGTCCTGATCGGTGAGGATTGCGGGCTCGGCCACGGCGCGGTGCTGCACGGCTGCACCCTCGGTGACGGCGCTCTGGTCGGCATGAACGCCGTTGTCATGGACGGCGCCACGATCGGCGCGGAATCGATCGTCGCCGCGCTCGCCTTCGTCCGCGCCGGGCTCGACATCCCGCCGCGGAGCCTCGTCGCCGGCGTGCCGGGGAAGATCATCCGGGCGCTCAAGCCGCAGGAGATCGCGTGGAAGAAGTCGGGGACGCGGGACTATCACCGGCTCGCGGCGCGAAGCCTCGCGAGCCTCCGCGCGGTCGAGGCGCTGACGGCGCCCGAGCGAGAGGGCGTTCGCATCGCCGTCGAGGGCTCCAAGCCGCTCTATGTCGAGAAGCAGGCGGCGGGCGGCTGAGGGCTAGGAGAAGGCCTTGAAGGTGATGAGGGTGAAGGTGTCCTTGATGCCGGGCAGGCGCTGCACCTTATCGGTCACGAACCGGCCGATGTCGGCCGTATCCTCGAGATAGCATTTCATCAACAGGTCGAACTGGCCGGATATCGAATAGACTTCCGAGACCTGCTCGATGCCAAGCACGGCCTCGTCCGCGACCTCGTAGGCGCGGCCGAGCTCGCACTTCACCATGATGAAGATCGTCTGCACGCCTCAGCCCTGCTCCTCGACGATCCGCACCGGGCGGAGGAGGAACGCGGGCGTGTGGTCGCCCATGCCGACGACGCGCTCCTCGGGCTCGCGGCGTGGCCGCTCGGACCGTCGCCGTTCGTCGCGTGGCCTCTCCTCGCGGTGGTGCGGGCGTGGAGCCACCGGCGCGGGCGCAGGCGCTTCGGCGACGATGGCCCCGGCCGCCGGCTCGACCGGCG
>VGEU01000040.1 GCA_016869145.1 Alphaproteobacteria bacterium
CAGCGGCGCAATCAGCGACCACTCGAAATCCGTCAGATCAAAGCGAGCCATGATCCAAGCCTCCTCCGTTTGGAAGCTTGAATCACATCTCCCGCCTCAGGGGAATCCCATTATGAGTACAGGACCTAGCCGGCGCGCGCCCCACCGCGCACGGCAGACCGCGCCCCGCCCCCGGCCACCCCCTCCCGGCCGGTCAGGCGGGGCGCCTTGCTTTTCGGCCACCGCCGTCCACCCTCTCCACACCGGTCGATGCAGCCCCACCGTCGTCGGTGGCGTGCCGGCGCGCTCCGGTGTATCAGAAGCGCGTTTTCAACGAGAGAGACCCCGACGGAGGACAATGATGGGACAGATGGTCGAGTTTTTCCGCCCTGACGGAAGCAAGTGCAAAGGCTATCTCGCGATCGCCGGCAAGGATCGTCCCGGCATCGTCGTGATCCAGGAGTGGTGGGGCCTGAACGATCAGATTTGCGGCGTCGCCGACCGCTTCGCGCGCGCCGGCTACAACGCGCTCGCGCCCGATCTCTACAAGGGCCGCGTCACCACCAAGCCCGACGAGGCCAACCACATGATGACCGGGCTCGATTTCGGCGGCGCCTGCGGCCAGGACATCCGCGGCGCGACGATGGACCTCAAGAAGGGTGGCCAGAAGGTCGCGGTGATGGGCTTCTGCATGGGCGGCGCGCTCACCGTCCTCGCGTCGGTGCATGTGCCGGAGGTTTCCGTCGGCGTCTGCTTCTACGGCATCCCGCCCAAGGAGTATGCCGACCCCGCGACGATCAATATCCCCTTCCAGGGCCATTTCGCGAACCAGGACGACTGGTGTACGCCGGCCCTCGTCAACGACCTCGAGGGCTCGCTCAAGAAGGGGGCGGTCAAGCACGAGCTCTATCGCTACAACGCCAAGCACGCGTTCTTCAACGAGCGCTCCGAGGCCTATGACCTCGCCTCGGCGACCCAGTCATGGGACCGGATGGCGGGGTTCCTCAAGACCCATCTCGGATAGGCTCCGCCGCACGCGCGGCAGGCGGGGGCGGGCCGGTGGCCCGCCCCTCGTCGTTTCAAGCCGCCACGCGCGCCTTCGCCGGAAAGTAGCGCGCGAGCCAGTCGGCGAGCACGCTCCGCACGCGGACATTCTCCTCGCCGAACATGAAGTGGTCGACCTCGGCGAAGAGATGGAGATCGGTCGGCTGGCCAGCGCGCTTGAACATCTCGATCGACTGCTCGGTCGGCGTCACCGAGTCGGTCGAGGCGTGGAGCAGGAGGAGCGGGCGCGGCGCGATGGCGCCGACGACATCGTCGGCGCGGAAATCGAACATGCTCTGGGCCGTCTCGGCCGGAAACGCCTCGACCGACCCCTTGGCGAGATTGCCGCGGAGATGCGGCGGGATCGGCACGATCTCGTAGCGCGGCACCATCAGCGATGTCCCGGTCCGCTCGCGATGGCGCTTGCCCTCGGCCAGCATGGCGGTGAACTTCGCCCACGCCTCGGGCGTCGGATGCTGGCCGCGGAACTTGCGCTCGCCGTCGCCCCAGCCGCCGGAAGAGACGACCGCCGCGACGCGCTTGTCGACCCCGCCGGCATAGACCGAGACCGCCGCCCCGAAGCTCGAGCCTATGAGGCCGATCCGCTCGCCGTCGACCTCGGCCCGACCGGCCATGTAGGTGAGCGCCGCCCTGGTGTCTTCGACCTGCTCGAGGCAGATGATGCGGCCGAACTCGCCCTCGCTCTCGCCGCATCCCCGCATGTCGAAGCGGAAGGTCACATAGCCCCAGTCGGCGAGAAGCTTGGCCGGGATGACCGAGTTGCCGCTCGACTTGTTGCTGCCGAAGCCGTGCAGCACCAGGAAGCAGGGCCGCTTCTCGCCCGGGCGCCAGTCCGCGGGCCGATGGACGACGCCGGCGAGCTTGAGCGCCCCCGACATGAACGTGACCGCTTCCTCGCGCATTTCTCGTCCTCCCGCGTCTCGGTCGCGCAAGTCTAGGGGTGCCCCGATCGGCCGGCAACTGCGGGCTGGACCGCCCGAAGGACGAGCGCCACAATGCGCCGTCGCGCCGAAGGGCGGCCGCTTAGGGTCGCGGTGCCGGGCGACCGACGCCGGGCATGAATGCCAGACATCCAAGCATCGATGCAGCGATCCTCCGTGAGTTCGTGACGACCGTTTTCGTCCGGCTCGGCATGTCCGATGCGGATGCGGCGATCGAGGCGGAGGTGCTGGTGTGGGCCAATCTCCGCGGCGTCGATTCACATGGTGTCCTCCGTCTGCCCCGCTATCTCGCTTTGTTCGAGCAGGGCGAGGTCAAGCCACGTCCGACGATGCGGTTCGAGCGCGAGACGGCGGTCTCGGCCATCCTCGAGGCGGACCACGCGCTCGGTCCGATCGCGATGACGCGCGCCATGGACCGGGCGATCGAGAAGGCGCGGGCCGCCGCGATCGGCTGGGTCGCCGTGCGTGATACCGCCCATTCGGGCGCGGTCGGCTATTACGCGCTCCGTGCCGCTGCGGCCGACATGGTCGGGCTCGTGATCGTCACCTCGGTGCCCAACATGGCCTATCATGGCGCCCGCGCCGCCGGCGTCGCGACCAGCCCGATCGCGATCGCGGTGCCGGGCGCCACGCACGCGCCGCTCGTCATCGACATGGCGACGGCGGTCGCGGCGCTGGGCAAGATCGTCCAGGCGCGGAACGCGGGAACGGCGCTCCCGGCCGGATGGGCGCTCGATCGCGACGGCAACCCGACCACCGATGCCGCCGCCGCGGTTCTGCCGCTGCCGCTCGGTGGCGCCAAGGGTGCCGGGCTTTCCCTTCTCTTCGAGTGCGTGACGAGCCTCCTCGTCGGCAACCCGATCATCTCGGCCACCCTCGGCGAAGCGCCGGGAGACCGACGCCACCGTCAGAACGCGGTCGCCGTCGCGATCGACATCGCGGCGTTCACCGACGTCGCCGGCTACAAGGCGAATGTCGATGCGCTCGCCGCCGCGGTGAAGGCGCTGCCGCGGGCCGCCGGCTGCGACGAGATCCTGGTCCCCGGTGAGCGCGGCGACCGCATTCTCGTCGCGCGACACCGGCATGGCATCCCGCTGCCACCGGGGACGCTCCGCGGCCTCATCGAGATCGCGGCGCGGCTCGCCATCGCCATGCCGCCCTTGATCGACGCCTCCTAGGGAGGGCGCCATGCAGGACCGTGTCCACACCCCCGATCGACGAGCGCCGGCGGCCCCGTTCTGGCGGCGCCGGCGGGCTCTCGCCGAGCTTCCCTTCGTTCCCCGCCTCGAGCCGGGCGTTCGCCCGTTCCTGTTCGGCCTCGCGGTGGTGTCGATCGTCTGCGCCGGCTCCTTTGCGCTCCGTGACTGGATGTCGGTCGCCGATGTCACGGCGCTCCTCCTCCTCGCCGTGCTCTGGCTTTCGGTCGCGTTCGGTCCCTGGCCGTCGCAGCTGACCGCGATGCTGGCGGCGATGGCGTGCAATTTCCTGTTCATCGAGCCCTACTACACGTTCCGCCTCGAGGGCACGCACGAATACGTCACCTTCGCGGTCTTCGTGTTGTCGGCGGCGACCATGACGTACTGGACGACGAAGGCGCGGCGCCAGAGCGCCGAGCTCACGCGCATCGCCCGCATGGCCGAGCAGCGGCGCACCGAGGCGCAGGTTCTGCAACGGCTCGCGAACCAGCTGAGCGGGCGGACGACACTGAGCGAGCTCGTCGCGGCGGGGGTCGATGCGACGTGGACGCTGGGCGTGACGACCCTGGTTCTCGCCTCCGTCGACGAGGACGGCGTCGCCCTCCTGGCATCGAACGGACCCGCGGCCGCGTTCGATCGCGCCGAGCGGCAGGCCGCCTGGGCCGCCTATCGACATGGCATTCCGACCGGACACCAGACGCTCGTCGAGCCGGGCTCGGTTCTGCAGTTCCACCCCTTGCACGGGATGGACGACAAGCGCCTCGTCCTCGGCATCCGGATCGACGCCCATGACGGAACGGAGATTTCCGAGGGTCTCCTTTCCGCGCTTGGCGACCAGATCGCCGTCGCCTTGCAACGGGCGCAGCTCTCGGCCCGGATGAACGAGGCGCGGCTCTTCGCCGAGACCGAGAAGCTCCGCTCCGCCCTCCTCAACTCGATCACCCATGACTTCCGGACGCCGCTCGCCTCGATCATCGGCGCGGCCTCGAGCCTCACCGACCCGCAGGCGCATTTCACCGAGGACGGCCGCCGACGGCTCCTCGATACCATCCTCGAATCCGGTCAGCGCCTGCACCGCTATATCGGCAATCTTCTCGACATGTCGCGCCTCGAAGCCGGCGTCCTCCATCTCAACTGCGACTGGGTCGATGTCGCCGATCTGGTCGGCACCGCCGTTTCGCACGCCGAGTTCAATTGCGCCGAGCGGCGCATCGCGCTCGATCTGCCGCCCGGCCTGCCGCTCGTCCATGTCGACTTCGTGCTGATGGAGCAGGCGTTCATCAATCTCCTCGACAACGCCGCGAAATACTCGCCCGCCGGCTCGACGGTCACGGTCTCGGCCCGCGATGAGGGCGCGGTCGTCGCGATCCGATTCAGCAATACGGGACCGATGCGCGCCCTGACCGAGTACGAGGCGATGTTCGAGCCCTTCCAACGGACCGGCGCGCCTCCCGACGATTCCGGCCTCGGTCTCGGGCTCAGCATCTGCCGCGGCTTCGTCGATGCGCATGGCGGCACGATCTCGGCCGGACCGGGCGCCGATGGAACCGGCACCACGGTCTCGATCCGGCTCCCGGTCGAAGAGGCCGGTCGCCGCGCGATGACGGAGGCGGCGGCCGATGACTGACGATCCGTCGTCGATCCTCGTCATCGAGGACGAAGGACAGCTGCAACGGCTTCTCCAGACGAGCCTCGAGGCGCACGGATACCGGGCGGTCGTGGTGGGCTCCGGTCGCGAGGCGTTGCTCCGAATCACGGCGAGTTTTCCCGATGTCGTCCTCCTCGATCTCGGGCTCCCCGACATGGACGGCGTCGAGCTCGTGACCCGCGTGCGGCAATGGTCGGACACCCCGATCCTCATCGTCTCGAGCCGCGACCGCGAGGAGGACAAGATCGCCGCGCTCGACCAGGGCGCCAATGACTACGTGACCAAGCCGTTCAGCATGGGCGAGCTACTCGCCCGCATTCGCGCGACGCTCCGCCAACGCATGAAGCGCGACGGCGGCGACATCCTCTACCGGTCCGCCGGGCTCGAGTTCGACAGCCAGCGGCGCGAGGTTCGCCGCAACGGCGAGATCGTCCGGCTGTCGCGCAAGGAATACGAACTCTTGCGCTATTTCGTCCTCAATGCCGACCGCGTCATGACGCACGAGCCCGCACTCAAGGCCGTCTGGGGCCCGGCGCAGGCGCATGAGACGCAATATCTCCGCGTGTTCGTGGGCCGGCTGCGGCAGAAGCTCGAGCGCGATCCGGCGCAACCCGAGCTCCTGGTCACCGAATCCGGTGTCGGCTACCGGCTGCGTACGCTGCCGACGACCTGACGGGCGCCTAAGGTTAACACTTCATTCACCGCGCTCTGCGACGCTGCAATGCCGCCTTCTGCCGGCGGTCGCTTCATCCCGCAGGTGCCACGATTTCCGCGCCCTCGATACGACCCGACCGAGAGGACCCGAACGGGCCGGAGGACTTGGCCGCGGACGGACGCCCGACGCGAGCCCGGCTCCGCCTCGCCGCCGCCTGGGGCCTCATGATCCTCGGGTCGTGGGCGATCACGGCCGGCGTGATCTATGGCGGGGTCGCCGCCGTCGGCGAGGGAACGCGTCTCGTCGCCGACTGGACCCGCCCGGCCATCACCGTCGACATCGCGCGCGAGCCGACGCGATCGCTCCCCGACATCGCACCCGCCGCCGGCAACTGACCGCCCGGCGCGGAGACCGCGTCGGCGGCCGTTCGTTTACGGTCCGTTCATCCCGCCGCCTTATCCAGGTCCGATCATCCGATCGGAAGCCGGTTGCACGCCCCTGTAACTCCGAGTGATGCCGCGCGCATGAGTCGTCTGATGTCTCTGACGCGGGACGCCCCGTCTTGGTCACTGATCGCGCTGATGCTCATCGGCGCGATCGGCGTCGGCATGGCCGCCATCAACCTCGTCGAACCGGCGGCCGAGATGGGCCCGGTCGCGACGCTCGTGCTCCTCGCCGCCATCTTCGCGCTCGGCATCGCGGCATTCGTCGCCACGCACCGGCGCGCCGAAAGCCATCGCCGCCGCATCGCCGCCCTCGAGGCCCACGCGAGCCTCGCCCGCGACGACATCGAGAGCGCGATCGAGTCGAGCCCGGCCGCCTTCGGTCTCTACGACGCCGCCGACCGCCTCGTCCTCTGCAACCAGAACTATCGCGCGCTCCTCTTGCCGCGCGCACCCGAGCTCGCCGTCGCCGAAACCCGTTTCGACGACATCATGACCGGGTATTACGAGCTTGTGAGAGAGACCGAGGATCTCTCCGACAGCGCGACCATCGCCCGGTCGCTGCAGCAACACCGCGCCGCCGACGGCGAATACCGCATTACCGTCGGCGACGGGCGGAGCTTCCATGTCAGCGGCCGGCGGACCCGCACTGGCGGCCAGATCACGGTGATCAACGACATCACCGAGATCGCCGAGCGCGATCGCGCGCTCCGGCGCGGCGAGGAGCGCTATCGTCGCCTGATCGAGTTCCTGCCCGATGCGATCTTCGTCCACCACGGCGGACGCATCGTTCTGATCAACCCGGCCGGCGTCGCGCTGTTCGGGGCGAAGTCCGCCGAGGAGATCATCGGGCGCGCCTCCCTCGATCTCACGCACCCCGAATCGTACGCCGTCATCAAGGAACGACACCGGCGGACCGAGGCCGGCGAGCAAAGCCAGAACCGGATCGTCCAGCGCCGGCTCCGCATCGATGGCTCCGACTTCCTCGTGATCTGCTGCTCCACCAGCGTCGAGTGGGAAGGCGCGAATGCCGCGCTCGTCGCGATCCGCGACATCACCGACCAGACGCGCGCCGAGGAGGCGCTCCGCCGAAGCGCGCAGACGACCAAGGCGCTGATCAACGCCACCAACGAGATGGTGACCCTGATCACGAGCGCGGGCCGCGTCCTCAGCATCAACGAGCGCCTCGCCAAGCGGACCGGCCGACCGCCGGAAGCGCTCGTCGGCGTCGACCTCTACGACATCATGCCGAGCGAGATCGCCGATGAGGCGCGGAGTTGGCACGTGCGCGCGCTCGACGAGGGCCGACCGCTCACGCGCGAATACAAGCTCGACGATCGCTGGTTCCGCGCCCGCTATTATCCGCTCAAGGGACCGGATGGTCGCGCCGACTGCCTCGCGATCTTCACCGTCGACATCACGCGGAGCAAGCTCGCCGAGCTCAGCATGCAGACGGCGAAGGAGAGCGCCGAGGTCGCAAGCCGGACCAAGAGCGAGTTCCTAGCCAATATCAGCCACGAGCTCCGGACGCCCCTCAATGCGATCATCGGCTTCTCCGAGATGATCCGGAACGAGGTGTTCGGTCCGACCGGCGACAAGCGTTACAAGGAGTACGCCGCCGACATCCACGCCAGCGGCTCGCATCTCCTCGAGCTGATCAATGACATTCTCGATCTGTCCAAGATCGAGGCCGGCAAGCTCGAGCTCCATGACGACGAGGTCGACGTCGCGCAGCTGATCGAGGACTGCGCGCGCCTGATCCGTGGCCGCGCCGTCGACCGCACGCTCGCCATCGAGACCGATGTCCCGCCGCATCTGCCCTCGGTGTGGGGCGACCAGCGGAAGCTGAAGCAGATCCTGATCAACCTGATGTCGAACGCGGTCAAGTTCACCCAGGACGGCGGCTCGGTCGTGGTGTCGGCGCGAGCCGCCGAGGGTCGGCCCTTCGAGATCGTGGTCTCCGATACCGGGATCGGGATCGCGCCGGAGGACCTCGCGACCGCGCTCGCGCCGTTCGGACAGGTCGACAGCGCGCTCAACCGCAAATATCAAGGAACCGGTCTCGGCCTGCCGCTGACCAAGTCCCTTGTCGAGCTCCACGGCGGTCGCCTCGAGCTCGAAAGCGCGGTCGGCGTCGGCACCAACGTCACCATCCGCTTGTCCGCCTCGCGGATCATCGAGAACACCGAACGCTCGGTCGCCTGAGCCGCCGGCTTCGTGCTAGCGTCGCCATCGCGACGACGCGGCGAGTGATCCGTGCCCGGAACAATGCCCGACATTCCGAATCCCATTCTCGCCGAGGCGACCCGCGGCCCCCTCGTCGAGAGCGTCCATCGCGGCGCGGTCGCGGTCGTCGACCGGACCGGGGCGCTCAGCCTCGCGGTCGGGAACATCGACCGGATCGTCTTCGCGCGTTCGGCGATCAAGCCGATCCAGGCCATCCCGCTCCTCGAGACCGGCGCGGCGAACCGGTTCGCCGTCACGGATTCCGAGGTCGCGCTCGCCTGCGCGAGCCATTCGGGCGAGCCTGTCCATGTCGGTCTCGTGCGCGACTGGCTGCACCGGATCGGGTGCGACGCGCACGACCTCGCCTGCGGCGGCCACGCCCCGATCGATGCCGCCGCCGCCAGGTCGCTCGTCGCGGCCGGACATGAGCCCGGCCCCGAGCACAACAACTGCTCGGGCAAGCACACCGGCTTTCTCACCCTCGCCCGACATCTCGAGGTGAGCGTCGAGGACTATGCATCGACGATGCATCCGGTGCAGGCGGCGGTGCGCGCCGCGCTCGGCGATCTCTGCGACAGCGCACTCGCCGATGCGCCGGTCGGGATCGACGGCTGCGGCGCGCCACAATACGGCATCGCGCTCCGGGCGATCGCCCGCGGCATGGCCCGGATCGCCGCACCCGACGACCTCGCGCCGGCGCGTCGCGCGGCGGTCTTGCGAATCCGCGCCGCGATGCTGGCGGCACCCCATCTCGTCTCCGGGACCGGGCGGTTCTGCGGCCGGCTGATGGCCGCGCTCGGCGGACGCGTCGTGGTCAAGGTCGGCGCCGAAGGGGTCTATACCGCCGCGATCCCGGCCGCCAGTCTCGGCGTCGCGCTCAAGATCGACGACGGTGCAACGCGTGCGGCCGAGGTCGTGCTCGGTGCCGTGCTCGTTCGCCTCGGCGTGATCACGCCGGACGAGGCAGCCGCGCTCGAAGATCTCCTGGTTCCGCGTGTCCCCAACGTCATGGGCCGCCCGGTCGGGGTCATCCGTGCCGTGCCCGGCGCCCTCGCCTAGGCCGATCCCCGCTCTGGTCCCGATCCGTCGGGCTCGCTAACATGGCGGCGCACGACATGCGCGCGGACCATGGTCGACAATCTCGTACGGCTCGATCTCGCCCGGTTCACCGCCGCCGATCTCAAGAAGATCGCGGCGCTCGGCACCCGTCTCACGCTGATGCACCGTTGGTTCCGCCACGACCGCAAGATGCTGGACGGGCGCGAGTGCATCACCGTCTACTCGGGTGATCGCGGCCCGGTCCGCTACGCGTCCTATCGCATCTGCCGCGACCCGGACGGGACCTACGAGCTCGTCGATGGGCGCTCCGGCCGGCGGATCGCGACCGCGCGCACGCTCGATGCCGTCCTCGCCGCGCTGCCCGACGACTTCTTCTACGCCCGCATCTGACCGACGGAGAACGAGGCATGGCCAACACGGCGTTCGGCGACATCACGCTCGCGCGCGTGATCGAATCCGAGGAGAAGCTCCTCAAATGGTCCGAGGTCTTCCCCGACGCGACCGCCGAGATCATCCGCGCCAATCACGACTGGCTGGTGCCGAAGCACTACGACCCGGCGACCGGCGGGCTCGCGATCACGATCCAGAGCTATCTGATCAAGACCCGGCGGCACACGATCCTGGTCGATGCCTGCGGCGGCAACGACAAGACCCGCGCCCGCCCCCATTTTCACCAGCAGCATCACCCCTGGCTCGAGACGCTGCGCGCCAACGGCGCGGCCCGCGAGCAGATCGACTTCGTGCTCTGCACCCACCTCCATGTCGATCACGTCGGCTGGAACACGATGATGAAGGATGGCCGCTGGGTGCCGACGTTTCCCAACGCCAGGTACCTGTTCGCCCGCGCCGAGCTCGCGCACTGGGAGGCGGAGGCGAAGCGGACGGGGCTGCCGCGCACCGGCGACTATGTCGCCGACAGCGTGCTCCCGATCGTCGAGGCCAACCGTCATGTCCTCGTCGACATGGATCACGCGATCGAGGACGACGTCGTCCTCTACCCGCTCGCCGGGCACACGCCGGGCCAAGTCGGCTTGCATGTCCGGGGCGGCGGGCGGGAGGCGATCATCTGCGGCGACATGATGCACCACGCGCTCCAGTGCCGCTATCCCGACTGGAGCACCAATTTCTGCACCGACCCGGCACACGCACGGCGCACGCGTCGCGCCTTCCTCGAGCGCTATGCCGACACGCCGACCCTCGTCTACCCGGCGCATTTTCCGAGTCCATCCGGCGGCCGCATCGAGCGCGCCGGCGCCGACAGCTACCGCTTCCGCTTCCTCGAACACTAGAAAGGACAGTCATGGCCAAGGAAACCTTCCGCGTCCCCGTCATCTCCGAGGCGCTCGAGGAGGCGAAGGTGCCGCTGTCGCCCGTGGTTCGCGCCAACGGCTTCGTCTTCGTCTCGGGCATGCCGCCCTTCGACCTCAAGACCGGCAAGATCGCGCGCGGCGACATCGTGATGCAGACCGAGCTCTGCCTCCTCAACGTCAAGAACGCCCTCGAGATCGCGAGCTCCTCGCTCGACAAGGTGTGCAAGGTCACGATCTACATCGCGAACTCGGCCTACTACCCGACCGTGAACGCGATCTACGCCAAGTTCTTCCCGCACAATCCGCCGGCGCGGACGTTTGCGACCGTCGGGTCGTGGCCGTGGGAGTTCGACATCGAGATCGAGTGCATCGCGCTCGCCTGAGCGCGAGCGCCGTCAGAGCGCCGGACGGTCGATCGCGGCGATCGCCTTGATTTCGATCCGCGCCTCGGGGTGTCCGAGGCGGGGCACGAACACGACCGTCCGCGTCGGCCCCCCGTCGGCATCGAAGTGCTTGCGCCACACCGCCTCTAAGGCCGGCATGTCCTTCGGGTCGGTCAGATAGCAGGTGAGATCGGCGAGCTCGAGGCCGGATTCGAGTCTCAGCGTGTCGTGGAGATTCGCGATCGCCGCTTCGGCCTGGGCCGTCATGTCGCGTCCGGCGAGCGGCGCGTTGGGCGGGGTGGCACGCCGGCCGGGCCCGAGCGGCACGCTTCCGATCGCGGTCAGGAAGGCGAGGCCGCCAACCCGGCGAACACGCGGATGAGAGGCCCCGCCCGGGCTTTCGGGTATGCGCGACATGCGGTTCGCTCCCGGTTGATCCATGTCTGGCGTGCAGGGCTCGGACGTTGCGCCGCGTTGCCCGGCAACCGTCGGGACTATAGCATCGGGCCCGATCGCCCACCGAGGAGGATGCCATGGCCGGACTCGCCGCCTTCAACCTCATGAAGTGGATCGAGGAGCACAAGGACCTCCTCAAGCCGCCGGTCGGCAACGCGCAGATCTGGCAGGACACCGAGTTCATCGTGACGATCGTCGGCGGCCCCAATGTCCGCAACGACTATCACGACGACCCGGCGGAGGAGTTCTTCTACCAGCTCAAGGGCGACATGGTGCTCCGCATCATCGAGGACGGGAAGCCGAAGGACGTGCCGATCCGCGAGGGTGACATCCTCCTTTTGCCGCCGCATGTGCCGCACTCGCCGCAACGCAAGACCGACACCGTCGGGCTGGTGCTCGAGCGTGTCCGGAGACCGGGCGAGCTCGACGCCTTCGAGTGGTATTGCGAGCGGTGCAACGCCAAGGTCCACCGCCGCGAGCTGCAGCTCAACAGCCTCGTCGAAGATCTGCCGCGGGTGTTCGAGGAGTACTGGTCGAACCCGCTTCTCCGCGTCTGCAAGTCATGCGGTCACCAGAACCCGGGCAAGCCGGCACGCTGACCCATGATCGGGCGCAGCGGTTCCGATCGCGCGTGATCGCGCCGCGTGATTGCACTGGGTGTTTCTAGCGGGCGGTCGGGTCAAGCCGGCGGGCGACGCGGCGAGTGCCGCCGCCGGCGCTAGACGGGCCGGGTCGGCTGGCTGGTGCGTTTGCGCAGCAGCGACATCGCCCGGTCGAGCCCCTCGAGCGTCAGCGGGAACATGCGCCCCTGTATGAGCTGATAGAGGAGCCGCACCGACGGCGTGTGGTGCCAGCGGCCCGGATCGACCGGGTTGAGCCACACCGCGTCGGGGAACGCGGTGAGCACGCGATCGAGCCAGGTCTCACCCGTCTCCTCGTTCCAGTGCTCGATCGAACCGCCGATCTCGGTGATCTCGTAGGTGCTCATTGTCGCGTCGCCGACAAAGATCACCTTGTAGTCGGGCCCGTAGGTGTTGAGCACTTCCCAGGTATCGGTGAACTCGTTGTAGCCGCGCTTGTTCGACCGCCACACCCGCTCGTAGAGGCAGTTGTGGAAATAGAAGTACTCGAGGTGCTTGAGCTCGCCACGCGCCGCCGAGAACAGCTCCTCGCTGATCCGGATGTGGCTGTCCATCGATCCGCCGATGTCGAGAAAGAGGAGCACCTTCACGCGGTTCTTGCGCTCCGGCACCATCTTGATGTCGAGCCAGCCGCCATTCTCGGCCGTGGCGCGGATCGTGCCGCCGAGATCGAATTCGTCCTCGGCGCCCTCGCGGACGAATTTCCTGAGCCGCCGCAACGCGACCTTGATGTTGCGCGTGCCGAGCTCGACGTCGCCCGCCAGCGCACGGAACTCGCGCTTGTCCCAGATCTTGACCGCCTTGCCCTGGCCGCCGGCGCCGCCGATGCGCACGCCGGCCGGGTTGATGCCGGAATTGCCGAACGGCGAGGTGCCACCGGTGCCGATCCAGCGGCTGCCGCCCTGGTGGCGGCCCGACTGCTCCTGGAGGCGCTTGGCGAGTTCGTCCATCAGCTCCTTGAGGCCGAGCTGCTGCAATTTCTCGAGCTCGTCGGGGCTGAACAGACGCGCGGCAAGCGCCTTCAGCCATTCCTCGGGCAGGTCGGCCTTCAACAGCCCGTGTGCCGCGTTCATCATGCCGCGGAAATAGTGCGAGAAGGCCTGGTCGAACTTGTCGAAGAACTTCTCGTCCTTGACCAGCGCGGCGCGGGCGAGCCAGTAGAAATCGTCGATCGCGTAGCCGAAGACGCCCTTCTCCATCGCCTCGAGCAGCATGAGGTACTCCCGGATGGTCACCGGGACCTTGGCGGCCTTCAGCTGGAAGAAGAAGTCGACGAACATCGCGGACCTGGCGGGTGAACCTCGGCGGTGAACCTATTGGCGGCGCGACAGGAACGCGAGGCGCTCGAAGAGGTGGACGTCCTGCTCGTTCTTGAGGAGCGCGCCATAGAGCTGCGGGATCGCGCGCGTCGCATCGAGACGGATCGACTCCGGCGGGATGTCCTCGACCAGGAGGAGCTTGATCCAGTCGAGGAGCTCGGATGTCGACGGCTTCTTCTTGAGGCCGTTCACCTCGCGGACCGTGAAAAAGACCTCGAGCGCCTCCTTGAGGAGGCGCGGCTTGATGTCCGGAAAATGAACGTGAACAATGCGTTCCATGGTCTCCTTCTCGGGAAACCTGATGTAATGGAAGAAGCATCGGCGCAGAAACGCGTCCGGCAGCTCCTTCTCGTTGTTCGAGGTGATGATGACGATCGGCCGGTTGGTGGCCTGGATCGTCTCCTTCGTCTCATAAACGTAGAACTCCATGCGGTCGAGCTCGCGCAGGAGGTCGTTCGGGAACTCGATGTCGGCCTTGTCGATCTCGTCGATCAGGAGCACCGACTGCTCGCCGGCCGTGAACGCCTCCCACAGCATGCCGCGCTTGATGTAGTTCCGCACCTCTCCCACACGCGGATCGCCGAGCTGTGAATCGCGGAGCCGCGACACGGCGTCGTATTCGTAAAGCCCCTGCTGGGCCTTGGTGGTCGACTTGATGTGCCACTCGAAGATCGGCTTGCCGAGCGCGCGGGCGACCTCGAGGGCGAGGAGCGTCTTGCCGGTTCCCGGCTCACCCTTCACCAGGAGGGGCCGCGACAACGCGATCGCGGCGTTGACCGCCATGTTGAGGTCGTCCGTCGCGACGTAGGATTCGGTTCCCGAGAACTTCATCGTGCACTACCTATGAAAGTCCCGGGCACGGCCCGGGAAGCGGCCAAACGCCGCCCGACGCAACCTAGTGAGCCGCGGGGCAAATCGCAACCCTGGCGGTCCCGGGGGTAACCATGTCCGGTCTCGCCATCGCGCTCCACGCGCTCGCCGCCGTCGTCTGGGTCGGCGGCATGTTCTTCGCCTACAACATCCAGCGCCCCGCCGCCGGTTCGCTCGACGCCCCGGTCCGCCTCGCGCTGTGGGGCCGCACCTTCGCGCGGTTCTTCCAGTGGGTGTGGGCCGCGATCGCCGTGCTGCTCGCGACCGGCTACTGGCTCATCTTCATGCAGTTCGGCGGCTTCCGCGGCATCGGGCTCCACGTCCATCTGATGCAGGGCCTCGGGATCGTGATGATCCTGATCTATCTTCATCTGTGGTTCGCGCCCTATGCCCGCTTCCGCGCCGCGCTGGCCGCCCAGCAATATCCGGAAGCCGGCAAGCAGCTGAACCAGATACGCCGCATCGTCGGCACCAACCTCATCCTCGGTCTCGTCGTGGTCGCGATCGGGGCCTCGGGACGATATTGGAGCTGACGCCGTGGATGCGGACGACGTCGAGGTCTTCGAGCGCATCGAGGCCTATCGCGGCCATGCGCGGCTCGACTGCTATCGGCTCCGCCACCGCGCCTTCGCCGGCCACTGGACCGACCCGATGCTGCGCGAGGTCATCGAGCGGGGCCACGCGGTGTGTGTCCTCCCCTATGACCCGGTCGCCGACCGCGTGGTCCTGATCGAGCAGTTTCGGATCGGGCCTTACGCGGCGGGCGGCGCGCCGTGGCAGATCGAGATTGTCGCCGGCATCGTCGAGCCGGGCGAGGCGGCGGAGACCGTGGCGCGGCGCGAGACGATGGAGGAATGCGGCGCGACGCTCGGCCCGCTCGAACATATCGCGACGTTCTTCGCGAGCCCTGGCATCATGACCGAGACGGTGACGCTCTATTGCGGCGGCGCGCGCGCACCCGACTTGGACGGCATTCACGGCCTCGCCCACGAGCATGAGGACATCCGGAGCTTCACTGTCGCGTCCGAGGAGGCGATCGGCTGGATCGGGTCGGGCCGTATCGCGTTCGCGCCCGCGATCATCGTGCTCCAGTGGCTCGCGCAGCACCGGTCACGGCTCCGCGCCGAGTGGCCGGCGCGACTTGGCGCGTGAGGGCGTCGTCCCTATCATCGCTATCATCGATGCCGAACCGTCATCATCCAGGGAGCACGATGCCCTACGCCCACCCCGAAGCGCTGGTCGAGACCGATTGGCTCGCCCGGCATCTGACCGATCCATCGGTCCGCGTCGTCGATGCGACCTGGTATCTCCCCAACCAGGGCCGGACCGGGCGCGAGGACTATGACGAGCGCCGCATCCCGGGTGCGGTGTTCTGGGATATCGACGCGATCGCCGATCCCGACACGAAGCTGCCGCATATGCTGCCTGACGCGCCGCGCTTCGCCGCCGCGATGCAGGGTCTCGGCATCGGCGACGAACACCATGTCGTCGTCTATGACAGCTTCGGGCTGATGAGCGCGGCGCGCGCCTGGTGGACGCTCCGCTTCTTCGGACACGACAAGGTCTCGGTCCTCGACGGCGGCATGCCGAAATGGCTGCGCGAGGAGCGACCGCTCGTCCGTACGGCGCCGGTGATCCCCGCGGTGCGGTTCACGCCGCGGCCGCGGCCGGCGCTCGTGCGCTCGATCGACCAGGTTCGCGCCAATCTCGCGACCGGCGCCGAGCAGGTGCTCGATGCGCGCTCGTCCGGGCGCTTCAAGGGCACCGAGCCGGAGCCGCGGCCCAACAGCCGCGCCGGCCATATGCCGAAGAGCTTCAACCTGCCGTTCGGCACGCTGATCAACCCCAACACCAACATGGTGCATCCACCCGAGACGCTAGCCGAACGGTTCCGGGCCGCCGGCATCGACATGGGCCGGCCCGTGGTGACGAGCTGCGGGTCGGGGATCACCGCCTGTGTGCTCGCGCTCGGGCTCCATCTCCTCGGCCACGAGCGGGTCGCCGTCTATGACGGTTCCTGGGCCGAGTGGGGCGCGCGCGCGGACACCCCAGTCGAGACCTGAGAGCCGGCCGGTTCACGCCGCGCCGGCGCTGCCGCCTCGGGCGCCGAGTCGGGCTTCCTCTCGGTCGCCGCCGCGTCGATGTGGTGGAACGCGGGCGGACCGCCGGGATTCTCCTCGACGACGACCGCGCGGCTCTGCCGGCTGCGCCGGATGGTGTGGACGATCCACACCAGGATCGCGATCCCGATCAGCCCGCCGAGGACGTAGTTGGCGTATTGATGGAACTCCTCGAGGAAGAGCTCGATCGCGTGGCCGAAGGCGTAGCCGAGATAGGCGACGACCGACGCCCAGATCGCCGCCGCGACGATGTTGAGCGGGATGAACCGGCGCGGCGGCACCTTGGCCATCCCGATCACGACCGACGACACGGTGCGGATGCCGTAGATGAACCGGAAGCTCAGGATGAACCAGGTGTCGTATTTGTTGAGGAGCCGGAATGCGCGATCCATCGGCGCGCGCCAGCCGGGGAGGCGCACCAGCACCCAGTGTCCGTAGCGGTAGCCGAGAAAATACCAGAGCTGGTCGCCGAGGGTGGAGCCGACGAAGGCCGCGAGGACCACGGTCCAGTAGTCGAGATAGCCGAGCTTCGCCGCCACGCCGCCGAGGACGAGGATCGTCTCACCTTCGAAAAAGGTGCCGACGAATACCGCCCAGTAGCCATACTCGGAGATCAGCTCCTGCAGCATCGCGCCCGCGTCGTCCTCGCCACTGCCCCAGGTCGGGTCTCGGATCGTCGACCCGAACGCCGGAGCCCGGGGAGCCATCAAGGGATCGGAAGACGCGCCCAGCATGGAGCGTTCGGGAGCGCATTGCCGCCATTGCACCTTGCTTCGCCCGTCTGGCCGGTGTCAAGATGCCTTCCCGGCCGAGGGCCACCGTCTCAGAGAATCATGGCGCAATGAAGGAAGATACGCTGATCGTCACGGCCGGCCGCGACGCGGAAGCCAATTTCGGGGTGGTCAATCCGCCCGTCTATCGCGCCTCGACCATCACCCACCGGACCGTCGCCGACCTCGAGCACGCCCGCAAGCACCGCTGGGAGCCCGGCGTCTACACCTATGGCCGGCACGGGACGCCGACCCACAGCTATTTCGAGGATGCGATCGCCAAGCTCGAAGGCGGCTATCGCGCGGTCGCGGTCGCCTCGGGCCTCGCGGCGATCAACGCGGCGATCCTCGCCTTCGTCAAATCGGGCGACCATGTGCTGATGGTCGACTGTGTCTATGGGCCGGCCCGCCATTTCGCCGACAACTTCCTCGCCCGCTTCGGGGTCGAGACCACCTATTTCGACCCGGCGATCGGGTCGAAGATCACATCCCTGATCCGGACCAACACGCGGATCGTCTATGTCGAGGCGCCGGGCTCTCTCACGTTCGAGATGCAGGACATTCCCGCGATCGCAGCCGCTGCGCGTCGGGCCGGTTGCGCCGTGATCATGGACAACACCTGGTCGGGCGGCGGCGTCTATTTCAAGCCCTTCGCGGCCGGCGTCGACGTCACCTGCAACGCCGCGACCAAGTACATCGTCGGCCACTCCGACGTCATGATGGGGACCATCACCGCGACCGAGGAGCACTGGAAGCGGGTGCGCCAGTCGGCATCCGATCTCGGCGCCAACTCGGGCCCGGACGATGTCTATCTCGCGTTGCGCGGACTGCGCACGATCAAGGTCCGGATGAAGCGGCACCACGAGACCGCGCTCGCGCTCGCGCGCTGGCTCCAGGCGCGGCCGGAAGTCGACCGCGTGCTCTACCCGGCCTTGCCCGAGGACCCCGGCCATGCGCTCTGGAAGCGCGATTTCACCGGCGCGTCGGGGCTGTTCGGGGTGGTGCTCCGACCCTGTCCGCCCAAGGCCGTGGCGGCGATGCTCGACCATCTCGAGCTCTACGCGATGGGCGCGAGCTGGGGCGGCTATGAGAGCCTGATCCTGCCGACCAATCCGGGGCCGGGCCGCACCGCGACGCGGTGGAGCGCCGCCGGGCCGACGCTCCGCATCCATGCCGGCCTCGAGGACCCGGCCGATCTCATCGCCGACCTCGAGGCGGGGTTCACGCGCCTCAACGCCAACCGCTAGCATGGCCGCGCTCGCCAGCGCGACGATCACCGAGGCGCTCGGGGCGATCCGCTTCGACGATCGTGGCCTCGTGCCCGCGATCGCCCAGCAGCACGACACCGGCGAGGTGCTGATGCTCGCCTGGATGAATCGCGCGGCGATCGCCGAAACGCTCGAGACGGGGCGCGTCTGCTACTGGTCGCGATCGCGCGCGAGTCTGTGGCGCAAGGGCGAGACGTCCGGGCAGACACAGAGCCTGATCGAGCTCCGCATCGACTGCGACGGCGACACGCTCCTCCTCCTCGTCGACCAGAAGGGCGTCGCCTGCCATACCGGTCGACGCACGTGCCTGTTCACCGCCGTCCGCCCCGAAGGGCTCGTCGAGGTGTGCCGGATCGAGATCGACCCCAAGGAACTCTACGGATCATGACCGAGCGCGGCGACATTCCCGATCCCGATTCGATGATGCATGTTTCGCTCCTCACCGGTTTCCTCGGGAGCGGCAAGACGACGCTCCTGAACCGCCTCCTCAAGCATCCCGACATGGCCGAGACGGCCGTCCTGATCAACGAGTTCGGCGAGATCGGGATCGACCACAAGCTGGTCGACAAGGTCGACGAGGAGATGATCCTGCTCAACTCGGGCTGCCTCTGCTGCACCGTGAAGGGCGATCTGACGCGCGCGCTGCGCGAGCTCTTCCTCAAGCGTGTGCAGGGCAAGATCCCGCCGATCGAGCGGGTGCTGATCGAGACCACCGGTCTCGCCGATCCGGCGCCGATCATCCACACGCTGATGACCGATCGCGTGATCGCCAACCGCTACAGGCTCGACGGCGTGATCACCACCGTCGATGCCCTCAACGGCGACATCCAGCTCGACCGCTATCCGGAATCGATCAAGCAGGCCGCCGTCGCCGACCGCATTCTTCTCACCAAGTGCGATCTCACCGACGACAGCACGATCGCCGAGATCGAACGCGGCCTCCACCACCTCAACCCCGCCGCGCCAATCTACCGGATCCGCGACGGCGAGATCGGCCCCGACAAGCTCTTCAACGCCGGGCTCTACAATCCCGAGACGAAGACGCTCGACGTGCGCCGCTGGCTCCAGGAGGAGGCCTATCTCGAGCGCGACGCCCGGGCGCGTCGCCACGGGCACGACTATGGGCATGGGCACGACTATGGGCATGGGCACGACCATGGGCACGACGACCATGGGCACGACGACCATGGGCACGGCTCGGCGCGCGACGGCCAGGACCCGCACGATCCCAACCGCCACGACGCTCATATCGGCTCGTTCTGCCTGGTCTACGACGAGCCCTTCCCGTGGCTCGTATTCGTCGCCTGGATTCGCGAGATCATCGCCAACTACGGCGACTACCTCCTCCGCCTCAAGGGCATCGTCCGCATCGAGGGACGCGAGGAGGCGATCGCGGTGCACGGCGTGCACCATCTCTTCCACGACCCGGTGCCGCTGCCGCCCGGCACCGATGACGATCCGCGCTCGCGGATCGTGTTCATCACCAAGGACCTGTCGCGCGCGGTCGTCGAGGACCTCTTGGCGAAGGTGCGCGCGGCCGCGAAATAGCGCGCGCCTCTAGGCCGCCGCGCGGAGCCTCGCGCGATCGTGCGGCACGGCGAAGTCGACGATCGGCCCGATCGGCACGATGCCGCTCGGATTGAGCGCCGGCTGGAACCGGTAATAGCCCTCCTTGAACTTCGCGATGTCGACGGTCGCCGCTATCCCGGGCACCTGGTAGAGCTCGCGCGTGTAGTTGGAGAGGTTCGGGTAGTCGGCGATCCGGCGGAGATTGCACTTGAAGTGGCCGTGATAGACGGCATCGAAGCGCACCAGCGTCGGGAACAGCCGCCAGTCGGCCTCGGTGATCCGATCGCCGCAGAGATAGCGGCTTCGCGCGAGCCGCGCCTCGATCGTGTCGAGGCCCTCGAACAGCCGCGCGAACGCCTCCGCGTAGGCGCCTTGCGTCTTCGCGAAACCGCATCGGTAGACGCCGTTGTTGATGCGCTTATAGACATAGGTGTTGATCGCGTCGATCTCGGCGCGGAGATCGGCCGGGTAGAGATCGGGCGTCGGCGCGACCAGACCGGCGAAGGCGGTGTTGAACATGCGGATGATCTCGGAGGATTCGTTGTTGACGATCGTCCGCGTCTTCCGATCCCAGAGCGTCGGCACGGTGATCTTCCCGGTATAGCCCGGCCGCGCCTCGGCATAGACGCGGTGGAGATAGAGGACACCGCCCTCCGGCCGGAGCCGATCATTGACCGCTTGCGAGAACGCCCACCCCTCGAGCTTCGGCCGATCGGCGAACGCGATCTAGACCACGCTCTCGAGCCCTTTCACCGCGCGTACGATGAAGGTCCGGTGCGCCCACGGGCAGGATGGCGCGACGAGGAGATGGTAGCGTCCGGCCTCCGCCCTGAAGCCCGACGCGCCGTCGGCGGTCACGACGTCACGGAACGCGGACTCGGGTCGGACGAAGGCGCCGCCCGCGGCCGGCGGCGGCGGGGCGTCGGTTTCCATCCACGTGCCGTCGATCAGCATGCCCATGGGCCTCTCCCGAAACGACGCGGGCGGGCCCGATGCCCGCCCGTCCGTACCCCGTGCGAAGTCGATCAGAACTTGGTGTGATCGAGCTTCGAGTAGATGTGCTCGGTCACGAGCCGCTCGTAGATCTTGGTCGCGGCGGTGAGCTTGACCTCGTCGTCGCCGGCTTCCGCGATCGCCTTACGGAGGCCGGACTGGTCGATGATCCCCTCCCACTTCGCGAGCGATTTCTGGAAGTTCTCGACGAGCTGGCGCCCGTTCTTGATGCCGAGCTTCTCGGCGTTCTGGATGGTGACGTCGACTTCCTTGGCCTTGTGCTCGGTCCAGATCTTCCGCACATCATCGCCGCCTTCCGAGATCGTGATGTTCTTCTGCTTGGCGATCTTGCGCGAGCGCTCGTCGTCGCCGGCATAGCCGATGACCATCGTGCGGGCGACGCCGGCCGCCTGGGCGGCGAAAATCTTCTTCTTCTGCGCGTCCGAGTGCTCGTTCCACGCCGCCTTGTTGAGCGTGAACAGGCTCACGCCCGACAGCGAGCCGAGGCTGTAGTTCCAGATATACTTGATCGAGTCCTCCATCGAGTAGGCCTTGAGCCACGCGACCGGACCCATGATGCAGTCGACCTGGCCGCGCTGCACGGCCTCGACCATCTCGCCCGAGGTCATGTTGACCGGCGTGCCGCCGAGCGCGCGCGCCCAGCGACCCATCGGGCCGGTGGTGCGGATCTTCTTGCCCTTCGCCTCGGCGGCGTTGGTCACCTGCTTGTTGCAGAGAAGCGCGTAGCCGCCGACGCCATAAGCCGACATCAGGACGACGTTGTTCCGCGCGTAGTCCTCCTTGCACTCCGCACAATCCTTGAGGATCGCCTCGAGCACCGCGCCGGTCATCGAGAACTCGTCGCGCCCCAGCATCATCAGGTCGGCCATGATGTTGGTGTGCTTGAGCTCGGCGCGGGTATAGGTGAGGACGATCGGCCCACCGCCATCGGCGGTGCGGTTGCCGATACCCTTGAGCGTGTTCTGCGCGCTGAAGAGCTGGCCGCCGGTGACGAGCTTCCACGGCACCTCGGGCCCGAACTCCTTGAACATCGGCTCGATGCCATAGGCGTTCACGAGATGCTTGGGCGGCAGATAGCTGCTGAACATCATCTCCTTCGCGCCGGCGGCGCCGGAGATGATCACAGCGGTCGACACCACGACGGTCGACAGCGCGGCGGTGGTTGCGATCGGGCCAAAGCGCATCGTCTTAACCCCCTGTTGTCACCTTTTCCGCGTTCGCGCGGTCGTCTGTTCAACTCATACTAGTCCATCTGACTCGGCAGGAACAAGGATATCTCCGGAAACGAGATCAGCAGGAACAGCACGACCGCCTCGCAGGCGAGAAACCAGCCGACCCCCTTGAAGATCGTCTCGAGCGGGATCGTGTCGCCGACGAGGCTCTTCACCATGTAGACGTTGAGCCCGACCGGCGGCGTCAAGAGACCGATCTCGATGTACTTGACGACCAGGACACCGAACCAGATCAGGTTCAGGTTGAGCCCCTCGAACATCGGCAGAAGAAGCGGCAGCGTCAGCAGCATCAATCCGAGCGGATCGAGGAAGCAGCCGAGGATGAAATAGATGATCGAGGTGGCGACGAGGAGGAGGATCGGGTCGGCGCCCCAGTCGCCCATCGTCGTCTTGATGAAATCGGCCGCGCCCGTCATCGCGAGGAAGCGGGTGAAGAGGACGGCCCCGGTCGCGATCCAGAAGATCTTCGCGGTGCCGGTCACCGATTCGATCACCGCGGCCTTGAGGTTGGCCCAGGTCAGGGTCCGCTTCATCGCGGCGACCAGACAGGCCATGAACGCGCCGAACGCGCCCGCCTCGGTCGGCGTGACGAGCCCGCCATAGAGCCCGCCGATGATCGAGAGGATCAGAACCACGACCGGCCAGATCTCGTGCAGCGCGCGGAGCCGGTCGCGCCAGCGATAGCGCTGGGCGTCGGGCGGACCGAGATCGGGCCATATGGCGCAGCGCGCGACGATCATGATCGCGTAGATCACCGCGGTCAGGATGCCGGGAAGGATGCCCGCCATGAACAGCTTCGCGATCGAGACCTCGGCGAAGATGCCGTAGAGCACGAAGGCGATCGAGGGCGGGATCATCGATCCCAGCGTGCCGGCAGAGGCGACGACGCCGGTCGCGAGGCCGGGATGGTATTTCGCCTTGAGCATCTCGGGGATGGTGAGGCGGCCCATCGCCGCCGCGGTCGCGATGCTCGAGCCCGATACCGCGGCGAAGCCGGCGCAGGCGAAATTCGCCGAGATCGCGAGCCCGCCGGGAAACCGTCCGACCCACACACGCGCCGCCGAGAACAAGGTCGCGCTGATGCCGGTGTGATAGGCGATCGCGCTCATCAGGAGGAACATCGGGATCGCCGAGAACGACCAGTGCGCGCCGAAATCATAGGGCTCGGTCCTGAGCATGCCGCCGGCGACGTCCCAGCCCTTGAGAACGCCGATACCGCCGACGGCGACCAGCATCAGCGCAAGGCCGATGGGCACCCGCAGCCCGATGAGGATCAGAAGGAGGACGATCCCCGCAAACCCGATCTGCAACGGTGTCAGAACCGCCTCCCTGTCATGAATCGCCGCGGCGGCGCGGGGTCAGTGCGCCCGCTCGAAGGACGGCGCCTCGCCGCGCGCGATGCGGACGTCCTCGAAGAAGCGATAGACGGTGTAGATCAACATCAGCCCGAGGCCGATCGGCAGCACGAAACGCGACGGCCAGACCTCCATGAATCCGTCCGCGGTCTCGGCGAGCTCCTGCGATTGGTAGGAGAGATAGGATTCGACCATGGTCTCCCAGGTGAACCACGCGACATAGGCGAAGGTCACGACACCGATCGCGGCCTCGAGCCGGGCGAGGTTCGGTCGCGACAGGTTCTTCGTGAACAGCTCGACCAGGATGTGGCCCTCGTGGTGGCACACATAGGCGAGCGGCATGAAGATCACGAGCACCATATAGAAGCGCGACACGATCTCGGTGGTGCCGTCGAGCGGGTGGTTGAAGGCGATCCGCGAGAACACGTCAATGACGACGTGGAGCATCATCAGGACGATCGCGACCGATCCGATCCAGACGAAGAAAGACATGGGGAGCTGAATAGCCCGGGCCGTGGGCCGCATCGCTCGCCTCCCTGTTCGGATCCCCTGTGGTCCCGCTTGATCGCGGTCCCTCGTTGTCGGCGGACTATAGACCGGCCGCGGGACTGCGTCCAAGCCCGCCCGCCACGGACGGGTTCCGTTCGCGCCCGCCTCTGCTACGATCGCCCGCGGCGGACGGGGAGACTACCCAAGCATGGCACACCGGCTCAGGATCGGCAACGTCACCATCACGCGTATCGTCGAGCGCGACGGACCGTGGCGGGCGCCGCATCTGATGTTTCCGACCGCGGACCCTGCCGTCGCCCGGGCGCATCTCCGCCATATGGAGCCGTTCATCTATGACCCGGTGACCGACCGGCTGGTGATCACCTATCAGAGCTTCCTGGTCGAGACGCCGCGCCACCGAATCCTGATCGACACCTGCGTCGGCGAGAACAAGCCGGGACGCGGCGCGCACATGCAGTATCCGAAGGAGCCCTGGCTCGCCGCTTTCGCCGCGACCGGTGTGGGCTTCGCCGACATCGACTACGTGTTCTGCACCCATCTCCACGTCGACCATGTCGGCTGGAACACCCGCCTCGACGATGGCCGCTGGGTGCCCACCTTCCCCAACGCGCGATACATATTCAGCCGCGCCGAGTACGAGGCCTGGCGGGCGGAGGACGCGATCGGGGTTCACGAGTCCGGGCCCCATTTCCGCGACAGCGTGCTGCCGATCGTCGAGGCCGGCCGTGCGATCCTGGTCGCCGACGACTGGCAGCTCGAAGACCAGGTATGGCTGACCCCGACACCCGGGCACTCGCCGGCCCATGTCTGCGTCAACATCCGCTCGAATGGCGTCCATGCCGTCTTCACCGGCGACATGATGCACCACGCGCTCCAGTGCATCGAGCCGGACTGGAGCACGTGCTTCTGCGCCGACCCGGCGCTCGCCGCCCGCTCGCGCCGGCGCGTTCTCGGCGATTGGGCCGACCGCGATATCCTGGTGCTGCCGACCCATTTCCCGACGCCGACGGCGGGGCGGATCGTCTCGCTCGGTGATGCGTGGCGGTTCAAGTTCATCGGCGGTTGAGAGGAGACGATGACCGACATACCGCGCCTCAACGGTGTCATTCGCGCGCTCGAGACCGGCGGCCCCACCTTCACCGCCTTCGCCCCGGCCGACATCGACGCCACCCTCGCGATGAGCACGTCGAACTACGACGGCATCGTGTTCGAGATGGAACATCAGCCCTGGGACATCCGGGCGCTCCGCGACTGCTTCCAGTACCTCCTCAACCGGCGCCAGATCGCGACGGCAGGCTCGCTCGCGCCGGCGGTGACGCCGATGGTGCGCATCCCGCCCAACGGCGAGGAGAAGAACCAATGGTTCGCCAAGCAGGCGCTCGACATCGGCGCCTACGGCATCGTATGGCCGCACATCTCGACCGTCGACCAGGCGCGCAATGCGGTCGCGGCGTGCCGCTACCCGCGGCTGCCGAGCGCGGCGCGTCATGAGCCGGCCGGCGTGCGCGGCGACGGGCCGACGGCGGCGGCGCGCTACTGGGGCCTCACCCAGCAGGAATACTATGCACGGACCGACGTCTGGCCGCTCGATCCCAAGGGCGAGATCCTGGTGATCCTGATGATCGAGGACACGCAGGCCATCCGGAACCTCGACCAGATGCTG
>VGEU01000041.1 GCA_016869145.1 Alphaproteobacteria bacterium
CGCGGCGGAGCGCGTGCTCGACGGCCGCGCGCCCGACGCCGCGACCTTCGCCGCCGCCGCCGATGCCGCCGCCGCCGCGACCGACCCGATGGAAGACGTGAACACCTCTGCCCGCTACCGGCGCGATCTCGTCCGGACGCTGGTGCGGCGCGCGCTCGAGGACTCCGCCCGATGACCGACCTCCACACCATCACCCTCGTTGTCAACGGCCGGCGCCACACGCTCGCGGTCGAGGCGCGGCGCACGCTCGCCGACACGATCCGCGACGGCTGCGGCCTCACCGGTACGCATATCGGCTGCGAGCACGGCGTGTGCGGCGCCTGCACCGTCCTCGTCGACGGCGAGCCGATGCGCGCGTGCCTAATGTTCGCCGTCCAGGCCGACGGCTCGGCGATCACGACCGTCGAAGGCCTCGGCAGCCGCGCCGCGCTCCATCCGTTGCAGCGCGCCTTCATGGCGAACCACGCGCTCCAGTGCGGCTTCTGCACGCCGGGCTTCCTGATGCTCGCCGCGGGCGTGCTCGCCAAGGAGCCCGACATCGACGACGACGCGCTTCGCGAGGCGCTCTCGTCCAATCTCTGCCGCTGCACCGGCTACGCCGCGATCTTCAAGGCGGTGCGCGCGGCGGCGGACGCGATGGCGAAGAAAAAGGTGCGCTGATGGCCCGCGCCAGGACGCCCCAGATCGGCGGCCGGTTCGAGCGGATCGAGGATCCGCCGCTCGTCACCGGCCGCGGCCGCTTCGCCGCCGACATCTCGTTTCCGCACCAGCTCCACGTGCGGATCGTCCGCTCCGCGCACGCCCACGGCATCATCCGTGCGATCGACAAGGCGGCCGCCCTCGCTCATCCGGGCGTCTTCGCCCTATGGACCGCGGACGACATCCCCGAGGTGCCGCCGATCGATTTCCGCGAGGGGCGGATCGAGCGGCTCGAGGCCTACCGCCAGCCGGTGCTGGCGCGCGGCCGCGTGCGCTATGTCGGCGAGCCGATCGCCGCGGTCTTCGCCGACGACGCCTATGTCGCCGAGGATGCGGCCGAGCTCGTCATGGTCGACATCGAGGAGCTGCCGCCGATCCTCGATGCCTGTGATCCACCGGGCGAATGGGAGCCCGGCCGCTCGACCGAGCCGGGCGTTCTCACCCAGGGCTATGGCGACATGGACGAAGCGCTCGCCGCGGCCGACCAGGTGATCGAGCTCGATCTCCAGATCGGCCGCCATTCGGGCGTGCCGATGGAGACGCGCGGCGCGATCGCGCGCTATGACGCGGCGACCGACACGCTCGAGCTCTACGGCGCGGCGAAGATCCCGCACCGGAACCGCGACGCGCTCGCGCGGACTTTCGGCCGCGCGCCGTCCTCGGTGCAGCTCTACGAGGGGCACACCGGCGGCGGCTTCGGCATCAGGGGCGAGCTCTATCCCGAGGACCTCCTGGTCTCAGCCGCCGCGATGCGGTTCGAGCGGCCGGTCAAGTGGATCGAGGATCGCCACGAGCATTTGATGACCGCCAACCAGTCGCGCCAGCAGCGCCACCGGGCGAAGATCGCGGTCAAGGCGGACGGCACGATCCTCGGCATCGACGACGAGTTCTTCCACGACCAGGGCGCCTATCCGCGCACGCACGCGATGCGCGTCGTCGACATGACGCTCGGCATCCTGCCCGGCCCCTATCGCGTGCCGGCCTATCGCGTCGCCGGCCATTACCGGCTCACCAACAAGACGCCGGCCGCGACCTATCGCTCGCCCGGACGCTACGAGAGCTCGTTCGTGCGCGAGCGGCTCGTCGATGCCGTCGCCGACCGGCTCGGGCTCGACCGGCTCGCGGTCAGGCGGAAGAACCTCATCAGCGCCGCCGAGATGCCCTATCTCCGTCCGCTCATCGTCCTCGGCGAGGACGCCGAGTTCGACTCGGGCGACTATCACGGCCTTCTCGACCGCGCGCTCGAGCACATCGGCTGGGATGCGCTTCAGGCCGATCTCCGCCGCCGGCGCGAAGCGGGCGAGGCGGTGGGGGCCGGCATCGCGATCTTTGTCGAGAAAAGCGGCGCCGGGCCCGCCGACGGCGCGCGCGTCTCGGTCGATTCGACCGGTGCGGTCGAGGTCGTCACCGGCGGCGCCTCGATCGGCCAGGGCTTCGAGACCGCGATGGCCCAGATCTGTGCCGATGCGCTCGGCGTCGACTACAAGCGCGTCCGGGTCGTCCACGGACAGACCGACCGCATCGCCTACGGCATCGGCGCCCACGCATCGCGCGCGACGGTGATGACCGGGAACGCGACCCACATCGCAGCCCTCGCGGTGCGCAGGAAGGCCCTCGAGGTCGCCGCCGAGCTCCTGCAGGCGCCGATCGAGGCGCTCGACGTCGTCGACGGCGAGGTGGTGCGGACCGATCGGCCGGCCGGCGGATCGATCGCGCTGGGCGCGATCGCGGCGAGCCTCCACCCGAACGCGAAGACGCTCGGCGCCCGCGAGCCGGGGCTCGCGGCCGACGGCTGGCACCGGACCGAGCATCTCGCCTGCCCGTACGGCATCCACATCGCCGTGGTCGGCGTCGATCGCGAGACCGGCGCGGTCACGGTCGAGAAATTCCTCATCGCCTATGACGTCGGGCGCGCGGTCAACCCGATGATGGTCGAGGGCCAGATCGTCGGCGGCTTCATGCAGGGCCTCGGCGGCGCGCTCTATGAGGAGTTCGTCTATGACGAGCGCGGCCAGCCGCAGTCGGTCACCTTCGCCGACTATCTGATGCCGACGATGAGCGAGGCGCCAGAGATCGAGATCATCCTCCGCGAGGACTGCCCGAGCCCGCGCAACCCGCTCGGCATCAAGGGGGCCGGCGAGGCGGGGATCAACTCGGTCGGCGCGGTGATCGCCTCGGCGATCGACGTGGCGATCGGCATGCCCGGCGCGGTCACCCAGTTGCCGGTCTCGCCGCAGCGCCTCAAGGCGATCTTCGATCGCGGACGCTGACGGCACCACCTCGCCTGTTTCCGTCGACAGGCAAAACGGGCAGGATGTCGAAAACCGACCCGCTCAGGCGACCCGCGCAACCGATCGGAGGCCAGACGATGCGACGCGCCGTCCTCGCGCTCACCACCCTCCTCGTCGCCGGCCCGGCCGCGGCGCAGACCGAGATCTTCGTCTACGGCACGAACCCGCAAGGCTCGCTCGCGTTCACCTCCGGTGCCGCGATCGCCAAGCTGCTCGACGAGAAGCTCAAGATCCAGATCCGGGTGCAGCCGATGGCCGGCACCTCGACCTTCATCCCGCTCCTCGATCGCAACGAGATCAATTTCGGCGGCATCAATGTCGACGAGGTGCACGCGTCCTATGCCGGCACGAGTGCGTTCGAGGGCAAGCCGAACCGCAACATCCGCATCATCTCGATCATCTTCCCGCTGCCGCTCGGCGTCCTGGTGGCGGCCGATTCGCCCGTCAAGACCATCGCCGACATCAAGGGCACGCGCATCCCGGCCGGCTATCCGGGCCAGACCGCCGCGCGCACGACCCAGGCGGCGCTCCTCGCCAATGGCGGGCTCACCGGCGCCGACATGAAGGAGGTGCCGGCCGTCAACCAGCTCGTCGGCACGGAGTTCCTGTCGCAGGGCCGTGTCGATGTGGTGACCGTCGGGGTCGGCGTCGCGCAGGTGCAGAAGGTCCACGCCGAGCTCTCCGCCCGCGGCGGCGTGCGGTTCCTCTCGATCGACACCGCGCCCGCGGCGGTCGCGCGCATGCAGGCGATCCTCCGCTCGCGGCCGATCCTCTACGAGCCCGCGCCCGCCAATGTCGGCATCGTCAGCCCGACCTGGATCATGGGCTACAGCTTCTTCATGACGACCAATGACCGGACCCCGGACGATCTCGTCTACCGCATCACCAAGGTGCTGCACGAGGGACACGCCGATCTTCTCGCGACCGCGCCGATCTTCGCCCGCTTCGATCCCAGGAAGATGACCGAGAAGGGCGATGTTCCCTATCACCCGGGCGCGATCAAGTTCTTCACCGAGATCGGCCAGTGGCCGGCTAAGGACTGAGCGAGCGCGCGGAGCGAGGCCGATGTTCGAGACCAAGCGCCTCTGGCTCCGCGCCTTCGTCCCCGCCGACAGCCCGACCTTCTGGACCTGGTGGAACGACCCGGCGCTGATGCGCCTCCAGACCGAGCACGCGATCGTGCCCAAGGGTCCGAGCCAGGTGGTCGACATCATGCAGAACTGGAGCGCGACCGCGCTCATGTTCCTGTGCGCCGAGGAGCTCAACGGCCGCGACCTCGTCGGTATGGTCCACATGTGGGGCGGCGAGGCGAAGAACCGCGACTATCGGCTCGCGACCGTGCTCGCGCCCAAGGTGTGGGGCCAGGGCTATGGCCGCGAGCTCCTGCGGTTCGCGCTGAAGCATGCCTTCGACGAGCTCGGCGTGCACCGCGTGACGCTCAACGTGATCGCCTATAACGAGCGCGCGGTGCGCTGCTATCGCTCGGTCGGCTTCCAGCACGAGGGCACGCTCCGGCGCGCGGTCTTCCGTGACGGCAGCTGGCACGATTTCCTGGTGATGGGGATCCTCCGCGAGGATCTCGTCCTCACCTGAGCCGACCTCACGGGCCGCCGATCGCCGGCTCGTCGCGCTCGACCGCGTACCAGAACGACAGATCGTTCACCCGGTGGACGCCGTTGCCCGGATGTCGGCCGAGACCGAAGCTGTCGGTATGCTGCAGCCAGGACGCGCGGTAGAGCCCGATCGTCTCGTTGGTCGCGGCCGCGATGATCCGATAGCCGAGCTCGCCCAGCGTCGCCGCCGCCTTGACCGCGCCGGTCACGAGCGCGACCTAGGGCGCGGCGATCGCGAGCCCGAGCAGCGCATCGAGACTGCCCTTCACGTCGGCATCGCCGGCCTGGTTCTTGAGGAGCGTCGCGAGATCGGCGGAGTCCTTGCGGTCGCGCGAGACGGTGATCGCGATGTCGACGAAGTGCTGCGGCCGGCCGTAGAAGACGAGGAGCCCGCCGTCGGTCGGCAGGCGCTCGCCGTCCTTGACCCGCGGAAAGCGGAACGTGGTCGGCTGATAGAAGCTCTCCGCCTGCCCCGCCGCGCCATTGTCGTGGACGACGAGAACGTCGATCCGGATATCGGCGCCACCCCACCACTTCCTGTTGTTGTGGATGACGATATCGTGGAACCGGATCACGAGCTGCGCCAGGCTGCCGCCGCGCGTGCGCCCGCCCGGCACCGTCGGCGCAAGCGCGCGCTCGATGCCACGGATCGCGGCGGCCTCGAGCGTCGTGCCCTCGGCGATCAGCCAATTCTTGCCTGGCATTCTCCCCTCCCCCTCTACGCCGAAACGAAATCCGGACCGGCGTCGCCGACGACGACATAGGCCGCCCACAGCGCCGGATGCGGCGGCAGCGCGGTGCCGTCGTCCTGCCGGATCGCCCCGGTCGCGAGCGCGTTCCGCGTCTCGATCATCGCCGCCCGGAGCGCGCTCGCCGGCCCATCCGCCGGCCGCGCCGTGAAATGGCGATAGAACGCCGCGCCCAGATACGCGCCGGCATGATCCTCGACCCGCCACAAGGAGAGGATGATGGCACGCGCGCCGGCGGCGAGAAAGGAGCGTCCCAGGCCGACGACGCTGTCGGTCGTCGGCCAGCCCTGCCCGCTCTCGCGCGTGGCGAGAAAGACGAGCCCCTCGTCGAGCCGGACGTCGCCGATCTCGCCGGCGAGCAGCATGCCGTCATGCGGCCCGTGCGGCGCGAGGAGGAGATAGGACGTATCGACCGGCTCGCGGAGCTCGGCGTGGCAGGCGAGGTGGACGAGGCTCGCGCCCGGCGCGTGCGCGCGCCAGTCGGCCTCGGTCGCCGCATCTCCGGTCACGACGCGGACCGGCTCCGCCGTCAGGCCGGCCGCATCGATCGCCGTCGCGACCGCCCTCGCCTCCGTCGCCGCGGACGGGAGGCGCGCGAAGAGATGCCGGGCGCCGAACGCCGGGTCGCCGACGACATAGGCGCGCCGCCGTTCGTGCCAGGCTCTCGTGGGCACGTGCATCGCCGCGTCGAGCACCGCGAGCGAGGCCGCGATCGAGACCGCCGTCGTCTCGGCGAGCGCGCGGCCGTCGCGGTCGAGGAGCACGGCATAGGGAACGAGCGCGTATTCGCGATAGGGGACGACGACGAGGCGGTCGTGACCGGCGAGGAGATCGGCGACCGGCGCGATCAGCGCGGCATGGAGCTCGCCGAGAAGGGCGTCGAGGTCGGCAGGCCCTTGCGCCGGGGCGAGCCCGCCGCGGAGTGTCGCGTGGATCCCGAGCGCACGATTGGCCGCCGCGATCGCCGTCGCCACGGCGTCCGGCGCGAGCGCCGCGAACCGAATCGCGACCGCGCCGTCGACGCCGAGAACGAAGAGCGCGAGCCGCCCCGGCACTGGCTGGAGAAGGAGAACCGGCGCGCCGATCCGCGCCGCGAGCGATGGGAGCGCCGCTGCGTCGAGCGCCGGTGATGCGCCCTCCGCCGCGCGCATCGCGCCGGCGCGCGCCATCAGATGGCGCGCCGCGGCCTCGATCAGCGCGAGGCCCTCGCGCCCGCCGGGGTCGAACGCCGCGACCGTCGCGGCCGGTTCGTGCGTGCGAATCTCCGCCCCGAGCGATCTCAGCGCGCGGGCGCGACCGCGATCGGCGGCGACCAGCGCCGCGGCGCCACGCTGGGTGCGGATCAGCGCATCGACCAGGATCATCGTCGTCTCGCGCCGGAGCGTCGCATCGTCGTGGGCGATCCGCGCCGTCTCGCCCGCGATCGAGGCCGACAGCGCCTCGAGCACCTCCGCGGCGGCGGCCTTGAGGAGTGGATCGAGCGCCGGTGCCACCGGCTGCACGATCTCGGAGGCCGCCATGAGGAGGCGGAGCGCTCCTTCGTCGAGCGCGCCGACCCCGGCGGTGCGTGCGAGGGCGGCGGCGGCGGCCGCGACCGCGGCGGCGGTTCGACCGCGCTTCGTCTCGACGAGCGCGAGGTTGAGAAAATGGCTCGCCCGGCGGCGCCGGTCCGCCGCCGTCGCCCCTTCGGGCATCATCGTCACCGCGCGCGCGGTCTCGGCCGCCCGATCGAGCGCGCCATCGTTGAGAAGGAACTGCGACAGCATGGTCCGGAGCTCGCTCTCGTAGAGCGCGCGCGCATCGGGCGGCGCGTCATCGAGCGCGGCGAGGCCGCGTTCGATCACCGCGACGCCGTTCGCGACGCTCCGCCGGAGATGAAGAAACCGCGCAGTCGAGAGCACGTGCGAGGCGATGAGCGTCGCGCGCTCGCCGATGGCCTCCGATCGGCTCGTCTCGAGAAGCGCCGCGACGCGGGCGAGGTCCCCCTCGGCGCTTTCGAGAGCCCCGGCATCGGCGAGCTCGAGCGAGCCCGCCGCGCGCTGCATGAGGGCGACGACGACGCGCCGTTCGGCACCCGGATCAGGGAGGAGCGTGCGGCCGGTGACGACCGTCTCTTCGCGCGCGAGATGATCGGCGAGCGCGACGGAGAAGGACCGCGTGACCTGCGCGCGGCCAGGCGCGCCGTCGCGCGCATGGAGCTCGGTCTCCCACAACATCATGTCGCCGAGCGCCTGCGCCGCCGAGCGGCGGAGGATGGCCGCGAGTGCGCGCGCCCGATCCTCCGCGGCGAGATCGTCGAAGCGCGCCCGAAGGGCGGCCGGAAGCCGCTCGGCGGCGCCGGGATCGAGACGGGCGGCGGCAGCGGCGACGGTCTGGAGATCGTCGATCGCGCCCCGCAGCAGCGCACCGGCGAGGGCGCGGATCGCGGGTGGCGCGTCCGTCGCCGCGAGCATGGTCCGCGCCCGCTTGAACAGGCTGTCGGACCGCGTCCAGGCACGCTGCACGAGATTGCCGGCGGGCCGCCCGCGATCGGCCGGCCGAAGGAGCGCCATTTCGGTCGCGACGAGCGCGCCGAGCCGGTCCGCGATCGCGCTGCCGACCGCCCGGCGGCGCGCGGCGGGAAGGAACGGCAAGCCCTCCAGGGTGATGCGCGCGCGGTAGAGGAGCGCCTCGGCGGCGCGTGGATAGATGAGCTCGGCCGTCGCCTGGCCGATGAGATGGAGCGCGTCGGCGACCGCGAGCGCCGCCGGCACCTCGGGCATCATCGCGTTGCCGGTGATCGACCAGACATAGCTCGCCTGGGCATCGCGGCGGGCGAGACCCGCTTCCGTAGCGACGCCCGCCCAGTCGCCGGTGGCGCGCGCCGCGACCGCCGCCTCGAGCCGTGCCGCGACCGCCGCCTGATCCACCAGGCGCGGCATCGCCTCGTCGGCGGGGATCGCGAGCGATGCGAGGATCGCCGCGAGCGGCGGGGAGAAAAGCGGCCCGCTTGCGTGGTCCGGCGCGCGATGCTCGATCAGGACGTCGAGCCGGAGCCCGCGCGCGAGCGCGATCCGCCGATGCACGGGCCCCGCCTCGTCCGGCGTCGGTGGCTCCCCGCGCGCTTCGCCGATCGCGACCGGGCGACCGCCGAGCGTCCGGACATCGACGGGTTGGAAGCGCCGCCCGAACACGCGCTCGCCGAGCGCCTTGCGCCACACATCCTCGGCCGCCTCCGCCGCGACATGCGCCGGCATTGCGCGCACGGTGAGGCGCTCGCCGGGCGCAAGCCAATGCTCGAACGCGACCGTGATCAGATGCGATCGACGGTGGTCGTAGGCCCAGCCGCGAGGCAGCTCGCACCGGTATTGGCCGGCAGGATCGTCGAACACAGCCCCCCCACGCCGCGTGCACGACAGAGGCTCCCGCCGCCTGAGGCGCCGGTCAAGTGAGGAAGCGCGGACACGTGGTCAGACGAGCTCGTGCGGGACCTGGTCGGGCCCGAGCCGGCGGGTGATGCGCCCGTCGGCGGCGTCGAACCAGCTCTGCGGCGTGCGGCCGACATTGCCGCTCCGGACGATCACGCCCACGGTGCGGTGATCGCCGTTGTACTCGACATGGATGTCGAACGGCGGCACCACGTCGATGAAGCCCGGACGCACCCAGTGATCGTCGAGGAGCTCGAGATCGGCGCGCTCGCCCCGGCCCTCGTCGCGGCGGCGATAGCGTGCGACACGCTCGGCGCCGTCGAGGACGCCGTAGAGCGTCCAGATCGGGCCGTGGTCGTGGATCGGCGTCTGGTGCCGGGGCTCCTTGACCAGCGCGTTGACGACGAAGCCGTAGTCGGCGTCCTCGTAGAAGAGGAGATTGCGATAGATGCCGCGCTCGGGCTCGTTGGGCGCGCCCCACGCCGCCGCGCGCTCGCGGAGCGCGGGATCGGCGAGGAGCGCCTCGAGGTGCGGCACGGCGCCCCGATAGCGCCGCTCGATATCGGCCTCGCGCGCGCAATGGGCGCGCATCGCATCGATGAAGGTCTGGAACGCCGCGAGCCGTGGCATGACGCGTCTCCCCTACCGGTAACGATGCGGCTGACTATTCGTCGACCTTGGTGTGCCGGTCGCGATCGCGATAGAGCCTGTCGTCGGCGTAGCCCATGAAGTCCATGTTGCGGCCCTTGCCGAGCATCACCTGGAGATAGACCGGCTCGACGCTGTTGTTTTGGTAGCCGTGGATGACGCCCGCCGGACAGGATACGCAGTCCCAGCGGCCGAGATTGACCTCGAGGCGCCGGCCGTCCTGCTCCTCGAAGAAGACGGTGAGCGAGCCGTCGAGGACGAAGAACACCTCCTCCACCTCGTGGGTGTGGGAGGCGTTCCCCTGTCCCGGTGGCACATACATGATCGACAGCGTGAAGTGGTCGCCCGGAATGACTCGGTCGTCCGGCTTCTGGCTGGTGTTGCCGATGAACCGATGCTGGGCGCGCCGCCAGCCCTCGATGAGCGCATCGGAGAACGCGGTCCAGTCGGGCTTGCGATCCTTGAAATGCGCGACATAGCGCTTCGCGATCTCCTCGATCGGCACGCCGACGAGTTCGGGGGCGCGGGGATGGCGGGCGACCAGCTCGGTCATGACGGCTCCTCCTCAGGCGCCGGCGGGCACGAACGAGTTGGTGAAGTAGGTCTCGATCGGCAGCGCCTTCTCGATCTGGCCGCCCTCGATCAGGACGTCCTGCGCGGTCTTGATGTCGTCGGGCGGCGTCCAGCCGAGCGGACGGCCCTTGCTCGCGGTGCTGTCGAACAGCTTGAAAGATTCCTTGAGCGCCTCGAGCGAGGGCGCGCGGTCGAGATTGGGCGCGACCTTCATCAGGCTGTCCATCGCCGCCTCGGGATTGGTCTGGACGAGCGCGAGCGCTTCACGCATCGCGGTCACCATGCGCTGCACGATGTCCTTCTTCTCGGTCACGTTGTCCTTGTGGGTGACGAGCGCGAGACCGGGAACGTTCACGCCGCCCTGCGAGAACAGCATGTAGGTCGTCGGCATGCCCTTGGCGTCGAGGATGGGCTTCTGCAGGAAGCCGAACGACTCGATCGCGTTGACGCGGCCCTCGAGAAGCGCGATCGGCTTCGCGGCCGGCTCGGTGTTGACGATGCGGACCTTGCCCTCGAGCCCGGTCTTCTTCATCAGCGCGTGGAACAGGACCGCCGAGGCGCCGCCCGGCGAGAAGCCGACCTGGGCGCCGGCCATGTCCTTGAAATCCTTCCAGCCGTTCTTGACCGGGAAGACGATCGCCATCGGCCCGGTGCGGAGATAGGACGCGACGATCTGGACCGGAAGACCCTTGGACACGAGGCCCATGGTGGCGCCGGCATCGGCGGTGCCGAACATGACCGACTTGTTGCCGACGGTCTGCGCCGTCACGGCCGAGCCGCGGCCCTCGAGCACCTCGAGGTCGAGCCTGTGCTTGGCGAACACGCCCTGGTCCTTGGCGTAGTACCAGAGCGCGTGATAGCCGCTGTTCACCCAGTCGAGCCGAACCTGCACCTTGTCCTGCGCACCCGCCGGCATTGCGGCGAGGGCGAGAAGCCCGGCCGAGACGACACCCAGAATAGTCCGCTTCATCGTTGCCTCCGCTCTGTGGTGCGCCGGCGCCTAATGCGCATGCGCCCGTTGCGATACGTGCCAGGGAATGAGGACACGTTCCAAAACCTCGATCAGATAGAAGAACGCGGTCGCCAACACCGACAGGACGACCAGCACGGCGAACAGAAGCGCCGTGTTCAGCATACCGGATGCGCTGATCAGGAGATAGCCGAGCCCAGAATCCGAGCCGATGAACTCGCCCGTCAGCGCGCCGACGACGGCGAGCGCGGAGGCGACCTTGAGGCCGCCGAACAGGCTCGGCAGCGCGCCGGGAAGGCGGAGCTTGAGGAAGATCTTCCGCGGCGTGGCGCCCATCGAGCGGGCGAGCTGGATCAGCGCGGGGTCGATCGAGCGCAAGCCGACGATCGTGTCGACCACGATCGGGAAGAAGCAGATCAGGAACGCGACCGCGACCTTGGGGACGACGCCGAAGCCGAACCAGACGACGAACAGCGGCGCCAGCGCGATCTTGGGGATCGACTGGATAGCGACCATCGGCGGATAGAGCATCCGCTCGGCGGTCGGCGACAGCACGATCACGATCGCGAGCGGCACCGCGACCGCAACCGCGATGATGAACCCGGCGAGGACGGCGAGGATCGTCCAGCCCGAGTGGGCGACGATCGGCACGATGTTCTTGGCGCCGGATTTGTAGACCTCGATCGGACCCGGCAGGAGATGGCTCGGGATCTTGAAGATGCGGACGCAGAGATCCCAGATGATGATCATCAGGACGACCGAGAGCGTCATCCAGAAGGCGTCCCGCGCCCAGCTCCTCTTTCGTTGCGCCATCCGAGAGCCCTCAGCGGTGGATCACGCCCATGTCCTGGAACATGACGCGTATCTCGTGGACGATCTTGGAGAACCCGGGCGTCTCGTGGATGTGGAGGTCGCGCGGCCGCGGCAGGTCGACATCGAGTATGGCGCGGATCTTGCCCGGTCGCGGCGTCATCACGATCACGCGGTCGGACAGGAACACCGCCTCGCTGATCGAATGGGTCACGAACATCACGGTCTTCTGCGAGCGCTGCCACATCGTCTGCAGGTCGATCTGCATCTGCTCGCGCGTCAGCGCATCGAGGGCGCCGAACGGCTCGTCCATCAGCAGCATCGGCGGATCGAGGAGGAGCGCGCGGCAGATCGCGACGCGCTGGCGCATGCCGCCCGAGAGCTCGAAAGGGCGCTTGCTCTCGAAGCCCTTGAGCCCGACCTGGTTGACGAGCTCCTGCGCCCGCGTTTCGTGCTTGCGCGCATCGATGCCGCGCATGTCGCACTGGAGGAGGATGTTGCCGAGGACCGACCGCCAGTCGAGAAGAAGATCGGTCTGGAACACGAAGCCGAGATCGGTATAGGGGCCGGTGACGGGTGCGCCAGCGATCCGGATCGTGCCGCCGGTCGGCTCGACGAGACCCGACACGAGCATCAGGAGCGTCGACTTCCCGCACCCGCTCGGGCCGACGATCGAGACGAATTCGCCGCGCCGGATCTTGAGGTCGACCCCCTCGAGCGCGACGACCGCACCGCCGTCCTGGCCGACGAAGGTCTTGGCCGCGCCCGCGATGTCGATGAAGGCGCGGTCGGCAGCGACCGGGTTCGCCGCATCGACCGCGTCCGCGATGTCGAGCCGCGCGTTCATCCGCGCCCGCGCGGCGTCGAGACACCCGCCTCGGCGAAGACCTTGCGCACCTGCTCCCAGCGGACCGGCGTCGCGTTGAACTCCGCCTTGAAGGGGCGAAGCGCGTCGGAGACCGCGTTGGTGATCGCGCACGGCGGCGCGATCGCGCCGCCCTCGCCGAGACCCTTGACGCCGAGCGGGTTCGACGGCGAGGGGATCTCCTGGTGGATGACCGTGATCGGCGGCGTGTCGTCGGCGGTCGGCAGGAGATAGTCGGCGAGCGTGCCCATGAGGATCTGCCCGTTCTCGTCGTAGGCGATCTCCTCGTAGAGCGCGGCGCCGATGCCCTGGACGAGACCGCCGCGCACCTGGCCGTCGGCGAGCAGCGGATTGACCAGGATCCCCGCGTCGTGCACGGCGACGAACTTCTCGACCGTGACCCGGCCGGTGTCCGGGTCGAGCTCGACGATCGCGGCATTGGTCGCATAGGACCAGGTCACCGTCGGCGGCTCGTAATAGTGGTTCGCCTCGAGCCCGGCCTCCATGTCGGGCGGACGCTTGTGATCCCAGCCCGGACGCGAGGCCCACCAGATCTCCTTCAGCGTGACCTTGAGGTCGGGCACGCCCTTGACCCCGACCGCCCCGTCGCGGAACTCGAGGTCCGCGGTCGGCGTCTCCAGCATGTTCGCGGCGATCGCGAGCACCTTGTCCTTCACCTTGGCCGACGCGTGGACGACGGCGGAGCCCGCCGTCACCGTGCTCCGGCTCGCAATCGTGCCGTAGCCCATCGGCACGGCGGCCGTGTCGGCGGTGGTCACCACGACCTGGTCGATCGGCACGTTCCAGACATCGGCCGCGACCTGCGCGAACACGGTCTCGTGGCCCTGGCCGTGATTGTTGGCGCCGACGGCGACCATGATCTTGCCCGAGGGATCGAGGCGGACGGACGCGCCTTCGAACGGGCCGACGCCGGTGCCCTCGACATAGCAGCCGACGCCGATGCCGAGATAGCGGCCCGCCGCGAGCCCCTCGGCCTGGCGGCGGCGGAAATTCTCGAGGCCGCCGAGCTCCTCGACCGCGCGGCGGAGCGCCTGCGGATAATCGCCGCTGTCATAGGTGATCGGCACGCCGTCGCGATAGGGAAGCCCGACCGAGAACGGCAGCCGCTCGGGTGGCACCATGTTCCTGAGCCGCATCAGGATCGGGTCGAGCCCGATCGAGTTGGCCGCGATGTCGATCGCGCGTTCCATCGCGAAGGCCGCCTCGGGACGGCCGGCGCCGCGATAGGGCGCGTTCGAGGTCTTGTTGGTCGCGACCAGCGTCCCCTTCGCCTCGTAGTTCTGGATGTCGTAGGGGCCGAGGAGATGCGCGATCGAGTTCGCCGCGCAGGTCGCGCCGACCGGCGAATAGGCGCCCGAGTCGATCACGAAATCATCGACGATGCAGACGATCTTGCCATCGTCGTCAAAGCCGATCTCGAGATCGTGGAAATTGTCGCGCGCGTGCGCGGAGTTCACGAGGTGCTCGAAGCGATCCTCGACATACTTGATCGGACGGCGGAGCGTCCGCGCGAGATAGGGGACCAGCACGTCCTCGGGATAGACGTGGCCCTTGCCGCCGAAGCCGCCGCCGACATCGGGTGCGATGACGCGGACGCGCTCCTCGGGCATGCCGAGGATGGAGCCGATCTCCTTGCGGATCCAGTGCACGACCTGGGTCGAGGACCACACGGTGAGCGAGTCGGTCCGGATGTCGTAATCGGCGACGACCGCGCGGCACTCCATCGGCATCGCGGCGTAGCGGTGATGGTAATAGCGCCGCTTGATGCGGTGCTTGGCCCGCGCGAGCGCCGCCGCGCCGTCGCCCTTCTTGGTGCTCATCACCGAGATCACGTTGCTGCCGACCTCGGCGTGGAGGACCGGCGAGCCCGGCTTCAGCGCGCGGTCGACGTCGACGACCGGCTCGAGAACCTCGAAATCCGGCTCGACGAGCTCGGCCGCGTCCTCCGCCTTGTAGCGGTCCTCGGCGACGACGACCGCATAGGCCTCGCCGACATAGTTGACCTTGTCGTCGGCGAGGATCTGCTGCGCCGGCACGTCGATGTGGTAGTGGAACCGGTCGCGCCAGCCCTTCGGGATCGAGACCTGCATGCCGGCGATCGGCGTGACGACGTTGCGGATGTCGCGGCCGGAGAGCGCGGTGACGAAACCCGGCGCGCGGCGCGCGGCCGCGAAGTCAACGCCCTTGATCCGCGCGTGTGGCACTTGGCTCCTGACGAAGGCGCAATGGACCATCTTCGGCAACACGATGTCGCCGACGAATTGTCCCTCGCCATGGAGGAGCCGCCGGTCCTCGCGCCGCAGCAGCGGCTTGCCGACATATCCGGTGATCTCGCGCATCGTTATCCCTTCGCGGGCGCCAGCTTGCCGAGCTGGTCGGCATAGGCGGTGACCGCCCGCATGATTCCGTCATAGCCGGTGCAGCGGCAGATCACCGCCGACATGCCGGTCCGGATCTCCTCCGTCGTCAGCCGGTCGTGCGAGCCGACGAGATCGAGCGCCGCCGCCAGCATGCCCGGCGTGCAGAAGCCGCACTGGAGCGCGTGGCACTCGTGGAAGAGCTTCTGCAGCGGGTGCATCCGGTCGGACGCGGCGAGCCCTTCGATGGTCGTGATCGTGGCGCCGTCGGCCTGGACCGCGAAGGCGAGACAGGACCGCTGCGCCTCGCCGTTCACGATGATCGTGCACGCGCCGCACACGCCGTGCTCGCAGCCGACATGGGTGCCGGTGAGCCCGAGCGTCTCGCGGATGAAATCGGCGAGCAGCATGCGCGGCTCCGCCTCGGCGCTGCGCACTGTGCCGTTGATCGTGAGCGTGATCTTGCGGGGCGCGGTCATCGTGTCCCTCCGGCGGCGCGCGCGACGGCACGCTCGAGCGCGCGGCGTGTCATGGCGCGGACGAGATCGCGCCGGTAGGCGGCCGAGGCGTGGACGTCGCTGGTCGGCTCGACGCCCGCGGCCGCCGCCGCCGCCGCCGCCTCGATCGAGGCCGCACTCGCGCCGCCGTCGCGGACGATCTTCTCGGCGGCCGCGAGCCGGATCGGTCCAGGGCCTGCGCCACACGCCGCGAGCCTCACCTCGCTCGCTCTGTCGCCGGCGAGCGTCACTTGCGCGGCGACGCCGGCCAGCGCGAAGTCGCCGTGACGCCGGCTGATCTCGACGAACGCCGTCCCGGTCCCCGCCGGCGTCGGCGGAAACTCGATCCGCACCAGGAGCTCGTCCGGCTCGAGCGCGGTGGTGAGAAGGCTCCGGAAGAACCCGCTCGCCGGCACGCGACGCTCGCCGCGCTTGCTCAGCGCGACCATGGTCGCATCGAGCGCGGTGACGACCGCGGGATCCTCGGCCGCCGGGTCGGCATGCGACAGGCTGCCGCCGATCGTGCCGCGCGTGCGGATCGGCAGATGCCCGATCAGCCGCGTCGCGTCGGCGAGGAGGGGCGCGCGCCGGCCGACGATGTCCGATCCCTCGATCATGCGCTGGCGCGTCGTCGCGCCGATCGCGACGCCGCCGTCGGCTTCGCGGATGAACGAGAGCGCGCCGATGCGGTTGATGTCGATCAGCACGCCCGGCCGCGCGAGCCGGAAATTGAGGACGGGAATCAGGCTCTGACCACCGGCGAGCACCTTCGCATCGCCGCCATAGGAGCCGAGGAGCGTCACCGCCTCCTCAATCGAGCCGGGCGCGTGATAGTCGAACTGGGGCGGTTTCACCGCGTCTTCCTCTCCCGGTCGCGCGGATCAACCAGCAGTTCCGGCCATCGTCTCCGCATCACCCGCGTGGACCGCGGGCGGTCGTCTTTTTGGCGGCCAAACAAGAGCAGAACCCCTCCGAAGGGTCAAACACTTTGTCGCACCCGGCAGTTGCTAAAGAACGGCGTCGACCCTTAGGCTCAGCGTCGCGACTGTCCAGACGGAGACGAGGCGAGATGAACATCGACGTCAGCGTGACCGCGACCTATGCGAGCCTCCGGGGCCGCGTCGTCATCATCACCGGCGGCGGCCAGGGAATCGGCCGCGGCTACGCCCACCATTTCGCCGCGCAAGGGGCGATCCCGGTCATCGCCGAGATCAACGGCGCCAACGGACGGAACGTGCAGGCCGAGGTCGAGGCGAAGGGCGGCAAGGCGCTCGCGGTCGAGACCGATGTCGGCTCGCTCGCTTCCGTCGAGGCGATGGCGGCGGCGACGCTCAAGGCGTTCGGGCGCATCGACGTCCTCATCAACAACGCCGCCGTCTTCTCGCGCATCACCATGGCGCCGTTCTGGAAGCTCCCGGTCGAGGAGTGGGAGCGCGCGATGCAGGTCAACATCAACGGCGCCTTCTACTGCGCGCGCGCCGTCGTGCCGGCGATGCAGGCGGGGAAGTGGGGCCGCATCGTCAATGTCTCGTCGGGGACGGTCGCGATGGGGCTTCCCAACTATCTCCACTATATCACCTCGAAGGCGGCCGTCCTCGGCATGACGCGCTCGATGGCGCGCGAGCTCGGGGCGTGGAACATCACGGTCAACACGTTCTGGCCGGGCGTCACCAAGACCGAGGTGCCGCGACCGTCGGTCACCGACGAGATGTTCGAGGGATACGCCAAGTCGCAGTGCATCCAGCGCCTGACGACGATCGACGATCTCGCCAAGCCGATGCTCTTCCTCTGCTCGGAGGAGGCGTCCTATATCACCGGACAGATCTTCCAGCCCGACGGCGGCCTCAATTTCTCGCGTTGACCGCATTCGACGAATTCGACGATGACCCGCCCCGGCGCGCCCGCTACGCTGTTCCGCCGAGGCTCCAATCGAAAGGAACAACCCGTGCCCTCGATCCGCACCCTCGCCGCCGTCGCCACGATCGCGCTCGCCGCCGTCCTCGCGCCCGCCGCCGCGATCGCGCAGGAGTTTCCGAACAAGCCCGTCCGCATGCTGATCGGCTATCCCCCGGGCGGCCCGACCGATCTCGTCGGCCGCATGATCGCAGACCACCTGTCGCGCGCGATGGGCCAGCCCTTCGTCGTCGAGAACAAGCCCGGCGCCGCGGGCAATGTCGCCGGCGCCCAGGCGGCGGCCGCTCCGGCCGACGGCTACACGCTCAATCTCGTCGGCCTCGCCATCATGACCGTCAACCACGACCTCTACGGCAACATGACCTTCGACCCGTCGAAGGCTTTCACGCCGCTCAGCATGCTGATCCGGCTGCCGGTCGTTCTCATCACCCACACCAAGACCGGCGTCACCAACTACAAGGACTTCGTCACCTACGCGAGGGCGAACTCGGGCAAGCTCAATAACGGCTCGCCCGGCATCGGTACGCTGCCGCATCTCGCGGGCGAGCTGTTCCGCGTCCGCCTCGGCTTCGACAGCGTCCACATTCCCTATCGCGGCACCGGTCCGTTCGCGCAGGGCATGATGCAGGCCGAGATGCAGTGGTCGTTCGACGTGCCCAACACGGCGCTGCAACTCCGGAGCGCCGGCCATGCGCATGTGATCGGCGTCTCGACCGCCGAGCGCCACCACGCGTTCCCCGACGTGCCCACCTTCAAGGAGCTCGGGTTCGACGACATGGACTGGAGCGTGTGGTTCGCGATGGTGGTGCCGGTCGGCACGCCGAAGCCGATCATCGACAAGCTGTCGGCGGAGATCCAACGCGGGCTCCGCGTTCCGGAGAACGTCGAGCGGCTGAAGAACGCCGGCCTCGACGCCTGGCCGACGACGCCGGAGGAGACCCAGCGCGTCTTCGACCGCGACCGCGCGACGTGGAGCAAGGTCGTTCGGGAGAACAAGCTCAAGGCCGAGTAGCCCGGGCCGCCGGAGCCATTCGCCACCCATTCGCCAACCATCCGGCGCGGGCGGGCCTTTACGCCGGCCGCACCTCGCTATATTCATTTGGATATAACGTAGGGCGCGGGGCCGCCGAGCTTGTTCGACATCACACTGAGCGCCGAGGAATGGACGGCGGTGCGCTTGAGCGTCCGCGTCGCCCTATGGGCGACGCTCGCGAGCCTGCCCGTCGGCATCGCGGTCGCCTTCGTCCTGGCGCGGACGCGCTTTCCCGGCAAGACGCTGGTCGACGGCCTCGTCCACTTGCCGCTGGTCCTGCCGCCGGTGGTGACCGGCTATCTCCTCCTCGTCCTGTTCGGCCGCCAGGGTCCGATCGGCGCCTTTCTCGCCGATGAGCTCGGCGTGGTCTTCGCCTTCCGCTGGACCGGGGCCGCCTTCGCCTCGGCGGTGATGGGCTTCCCGCTCCTCGTCCGCGCGATCCGGCTGTCGATCGAGGCGATCGACCGGCGGCTCGAGGCGGCGGCCGCGACGCTCGGCGCGCGCCCGGCGGCGGTGTTCTTGACCGTGACGCTTCCCCTCATGCTGCCCGGCATTCTCGCCGGGACGATTCTCGCCTTCGCCCGGAGCCTCGGCGAGTTCGGCGCGACGATCACCTTCGTCTCCAACATCCCGGGCGAGACACAGACCCTGCCGACGGCGATCTACGCCTTCACCCAGGTGCCGGACGGCGACGCGGCGGCGATGCGGCTGACGATCGTCGCGATCATCCTGTCGCTCGCGGCGCTTCTCGCCGCCGAATGGACGGCGCGACGGATCGGCCGTCGCGTCGCCGGTTGAGAAGACGGCCGCGATGACCGTCGCGCTCGACATCGCGCACACGCTGGGCGCGTTCCGGCTCGAGGCGCGGATCGAGACCGGCCCCGGCATCACCGCTCTGTTCGGTCGCTCCGGCAGCGGCAAGACGACGCTCGTCAACATCGTGGCCGGTTTGATCCGCCCCGACCACGGCCGGCTCGTGGTCGACGGACGGCCGCTCGTCGACACGGCGGCCCGTCTGTTCGTGCCGCCGCACCGACGGCGGATCGGCTACGTGTTCCAGGAAGGCCGCCTCTTCCCGCATCTCTCCGTCCGCCGGAATCTCCTCTTCGGCCGCGCGTTCACGCCCGCATCCGACCGCCGCGAGACAGTCGCCGACGTCGTCGCGCTGCTCGGCCTCGAGACCCTTCTCGAGCGCCGCCCCGCCTCGCTGTCGGGCGGCGAGAAGCAGCGCGTCGCGATCGGCCGGGCGCTCCTCGCGAGCCCGCGCGTCCTTCTTATGGACGAGCCACTCGCCGCCCTCGACGTCGCCCGCCGCGACGAGATCCTCCCCTATGTCGAGCGGCTGCGCGACGAAAGGCGCATCCCGATCATCTATGTGAGCCACCAGGTGCCGGAGGTCGTGCGGCTGGCGACGACGGTGGTCGTGATGGACGCCGGTCGCATCGCCGCCGTCGGACCGGTCTCCGAGGTGATGACACGGACCGATCTCTATCCGCTCACCAGACGCTACGAGGCCGGCGCCGTCCTCGAGGCGCGGCTCGCCGGCCATGACCCCGCCTACGCGATGTCGATCCTCGCCCTCGACGGCTGCACGCTCCGCGTGCCGCAGCTCGAGGCGGCGATCGGCGCGCCGATCCGGCTCCGGATCCGCGCCCGCGACGTCCTCGTCGCGACCCGCCCCCCGGACGGCCTCAGCGCGCAGAACGTGCTGCCGGCGCGCATCCAGGCGATCCCGGAGGGCGACGGCCCGATCGTCGACATCGCGCTCGACGTCGCCGGCCGCACGCTCAACGCCCGCCTCACCCGGCGCGCGGTCGCGTCCCTCGGGCTCACCCCCGGCCAATCGGTCTTCGCCGTCGTCAAGAGCATCGTCTTCGACGGTCACACGGTCTCGCGCGGTCCGGCGGCGCGTGCGACCGACCCGAGCGGCGCCGTCGACACCTAGAACGATGCCGCCCGCGCTTGCGACGCAGCATGGCGCTCGCACCTGCGACAATTCGATCATTGATCCGTCTAAAATTTTGATGAAAATTGAAAAACAAGTCGCTTAACTATTATAAATCAGGAATTTATTTGGGCGCCTGACCCAAACGGGGGATGTCGCTCGACGAGGTTCGGGCCATTGTCCGGTCGCACGGTCACATCCGGTCGGCCCGAACGCCGGCGCATTTCCTTCCAGTCGTGAAGGGTTGTCGCGCCGTCGGGCGGAACGACGCCTGCGGAACCACGCCTATTGTGAACCCGGCGACCTCGAGATGCGAACGATCGGCTCCGGACCCCCACGATGCCTCGTCCCTCCTCACGACGCGAACCCGGCACGGCCGACGACAACGTCGTCGCGTTCGACCGCTTCGGGATTCTGTCGCGCGCGCACGCGCACGCACGAGGCGCCGGGGACGCGTCGGTCCTTGCCGCCGATGCGCTCGCGCCAGCCAATGAACGGCCGGTGTCGGCCGAGATCGTCACCGGGATCGTGCGCATGCTCGATCCCGCGCTCGCGATCATCGCCGCGATCGCCGCGTTCTAGTTCTATCTCGGGCCGGAGCGCGATGCGCTGACCGGGCTCTACGCGTTCGCCGTCGGCATGGCGGTGTCGCTCCAGGTCGTCGTGTTCCACGTGTCCGCGCTCTACCGCTTCAAGGGCTTCGGCGAGCTGTTCGGCCAGCTCCGCCGCCTGGTCCTCGCCTGGACGCCCATTTTCGCGACGCTGATCGTGGTCGGCTTCTTCGTGAAGGCGGGCGATCTGTTCTCGCGCGGCTGGCTCGTGATCTGGTTCGCGAGCGGGCTCGCGCTCCTGATCGGCCTTCGGATCGTCCTCCGTCTCCTGTTCCGACGCTGGGCGAAGGCCGGCCGCGTCCAGCGCCGCGCGATCATCATCGGCGCCGGCCCCGAGGGGGCGAGGCTCCTGACCGCCCTCGCCGAGGCCGTCGGCGACGAGCGGCGCGTGATAGTCGGTGACGACGCCGCCGAGGAGGACGAGAACGTCGATCGCCCCGAGGCGCCGCTCGATCCCGAGCGGCAGGAACACCAGCGGCCGGCGATCGCCGTCGGTGACCGAGACGAGAACCGGGCGCACACCCGATCCGAGCGTCCGGTGCCAGGCCGCGAGCCAATCGAAGCATTGGAAGGCGTAGCGGCTCGTCGCGCTTTCCGCCGCGCGCCACGCGGCCTCGGCGGCGGCGAAGGAGGTGAACACCTCGATCCGCATCCCCGCATCGGCGGTCTCGGCGCTGGCGGGCCCGGACACCATCGTCAGGATGCGACCGCGAGGCCGTGGAGAGAGAGCCGTCGGCCATCGCGCGTGTCGTTGACCGAGACCGCAGCGACCCGGATCACCATCGCTCGCATCGCCGGCGCCGCTCAGCCGATCGGGCCGAGAAAGGGCTCGCCAACGAACATATCGCTCGTCGCCGGCAGCGTCTCCGGCCACGCACCTTGCGCCGCGCGGCGGAGATGCGCCGGCCGCGGCTTTCCGTCCCAGCCGATCTGCTCCATCGCGAAATAGAGCTGCAGCGCATGTCCGTCGGGGTCGATCGCGAAGGCCGAGTACTCGATGCCCGGGAAGAGCTCGGGCGGCAGATGGACGATGCGCACGCCCTCGGCGGCGAGGAACGCGATGGCGTCGCGGAGCTGGCGATAGTCGCCGAGCTGGAACCCGAACGACATCAGCGTCGTCTTCGGATCGAGCCCGAGCGCGGCGCGGAGCGCGATCGGATAGAGCGCGATCGAATGATGCTCGGTGTTGGCGCGGAGGAAGACGCAGCGATGGCCGTCATGGCGCACCTCCTCGGTGACGGTGAGGCCGAGCGTATCGCGATAGAACGCCGTCATCTGCGCCACGTCGCGCACAAACAGCCGGACCGGGCCGACGCGGACGATCTTGAACGGCCGCGGCAGCAGGATCCCGCCGACATCGTACTTGGCCGGCCGCGGGTCGACATGATGATGGCCGGCGGTGAGATCGACGCCCTGGCGCGTGAACGCGGCCATCTCGTCGGCCTCGGACATCTGCGGCAAGGGCGGCGTGTCCTCGAAGCCGCGCGTGAACGTCGCCCACGGCTTCGCCCGGCCGAACCAGCCGATCTGCTCGATGCCGTAATACATCTCGTTGATGTGGCCCTCGGGGTCGACCGGATAGGCGTGCCAGTTCGACCCCGGCGTGTCGCGCCCGCGCCGGGCGACGGGGATATCGCGACCGGCCAGCCAGCGCGTCGCCTCGACCACCTCGCGGAGCGTGCCGACCTGCCAGGTGATCTGGTTCACGCTGACCTCGGGATTGGCGTGCGGCCCGGCCATGCGGTCGAGAAGCGGGCGCGGGAAGACGACGAAGGAATGGTGGTCGGTGCCGTGGTGCAGGAAATAGCCGGTCGTCTCGGCCAGCCCCTCGAACAACCGGGGCTCGGGGATGATGCGCCGGAAATCGAGCGGATCGGCGACCCGGAAGCCGAACAGCCCGGCATAGAAGTCGCGCGCGGCGGCGGCATTCGACATGTTGATGCCGAAATGCCCGAGCCGACGGATGCGGAAGGGCCGCTCGAGCGCCACGCCGCCGACCACGAACTGCTCGCCCGCCATGCCCCCATCCCCTTCCGACGGCCTGCTAACGGCTTGAGAATCATAGCATGCCCGATCCCTTCCGTCGCGCGGCCACCGATTCCCGCGACGCGGCGGACCGCGTCCGGCGCGGCCGCGCGAGCGGGCCGGAAGAAGCCTGTTCGTTAATGACTTGCGGGTGACAATTCGGGTCCCGTCCGAGCCCGTTTCTGCCACCGGAAAGCCTCAACCGGGGGATGATTTTGCCACCGGAAGTCGCTATGTTTTGGAGTGAGAAGTCGCTATGTCTTGGAGTGACATGAAAAGATCGGTCCGCCCGCGTCGCACCCGTTCCGGCCTCGCGGTCCTCGCCGTGGCGGCGGGGACGCTGGCGGCGACCATGGCCACGGCCCGCGCCGGCGATCCGGACCCGGCCCGCATTACGCTGCCGTCGGGCATCAGCGTCCTCGTCACCCCGCAGGGCGTGGTCGAGGACCCGGCCGGTTCGGGCGATGTCCGGTTCGGCATCTTCGTCCCGAACCGGGTCGGCGCAGCGCCCGGCGGCGCGGCCTCGGCCCTGGTGCCGTCGCCCAACCCGACCCGCGATCGGCTGATCGCCCACAACCTCGTCGCCGGCGGTTTCGTCGACGATGCGATGGGCGTGTTCGAGGCGGCGAGCGCTGTGCGCGGTGTCGGTGTTCAGCTCGGCTATGCGCGGAGCGGATTCCATGTCGGCCTGTCGGCGAGCCATGCCGAGGGAACGGCCGAGACCGACCGGCCCGGCTCGCGCGCGGGTTTCGGCGACCTTCTCGCCAACCCGCTCAACCCGCCGCTCTTCGCGCCCGATCCGGGGCGGGGCGGCGCCTCGGTGCAGAGGAGCGAGGCGCAGGTTTCGCTCGGCTATGACGTCAATCTCGGCGCCTTCCGGCTCGGCTCTTACGGTGCGCTCGCCGTCGGTCGTGCGCAGGCCGGCGACCATGTCGATCGCCGCTTCTCGGCCGCCCGCGACGACGGCGCCATCACCTACGGCCTCGACGACGTGACCGCGCGGAGCCTCCGCACCAGCCTCGGCGTCTCGGCGGGCTATGCGCTGCCGACGAGCCTGGGCGTCGTCCTGCCGCAGGTGCGGCTCGGCTGGGAGCGGGAACTCCGCGACGATACCCGCAAGCCGCGCGCCGACGGCACCGCGCTCGCCATCGAGACCGAGAGCGATCGCCACGCGCTCAATCTCGGCTTCAGCGTCGGCACGTTCATGACCAACGGGCTCGCCGGCTTCGTCGATTTCGAGGTGCTGCTCGGCCAGGCCGCCAATGTCGACGGCTCGGCCTTCACCTTCGGGCTCCGGAAGCAGTTCTGAGGCGCCCTATTTCCGGGTGAGCGCGCCCGCCTCGCCATAGAACCAGGTCCCGGCCGGCGCGTTCTGCATGATCTCGCGCGCGTAGACGCGCCCGACCTGGTCGGCCGGCTGCAGCGCCTCGGGCGCGAAGGCGAGCGGCCCGATCGCGAGCTCGGCCGTGCCGCGGCGCGGCGCGTCGATCCGGCCGGTCAGCCGCGCGATCCGGCCGTGACGCGGGTGGCTGAGCGTGCCCGCGACGCGGAGACCGGGCGGCGCGCGTTCGAGCGCGAGGTCGAGCGCGAGCGGTGTCGCCATCGTCCCCTGGCGCGCCGACGCGGTGAGGCGCGCGATCTCGCGCCCCTGACCGTCGCCGAGCCGGAGCGATCCTTGCACATCGTCGAGCGCGATCTCGGCCGCCGGCACGACGATCGCGCCGCCCAGGAGCGCGGCGCGGGTCCCCGCCCCGTCGGCGGTCACGACAATCGCGCCGGGCCGCGCCTCGAGAACCGTTCCCGCCGCACCGCGGAGCGCGAGCGGACCGGGCACGAGCCGGGCCGTCGCCGTCGCGGAGCGGTCGCGCGGGACGCGAAGGACGACGCCGTCCACCGCCTCGATCGTCGCGCGGAACGGGCGGGCGAGCGCGAACCCGGCCGCCTCGCCGCTGCCGACCGCGATCGAGCCCGGCGCGGCGAGTGTCGACGCCTAGGTCGTGGACTCATAAGCACGAGTCCATAGGCGGGTAGCGGCCAATAGGACGGCGGCCAGATAATTGCGCGCCAGCTTTTCGAAACGGGTGGCGATACGGCGGAAGTGCTTCAGTTTGTTGAAGAAGCGCTCGACCAGATTGCGCTGACGGTAGATGCCGGTCTCGACGACGCGCCGGACGCGCACATTGCTTTGGGAAGGG
>VGEU01000042.1 GCA_016869145.1 Alphaproteobacteria bacterium
TATTGGGGCCTCACCCAGCAGGAATACTATGCACGGACCGACGTCTGGCCGCTCGATCCCAAGGGCGAGATCCTGGTGATCCTGATGATCGAGGACACGCAGGCCATCCGGAACCTCGACCAGATGCTGCGCACGGTGCCGGGGATCGGCGCCGTCCTGATCGGCGAGGGTGATCTCAGCCAGGAGCTCGGCGTGCCGCGCCAGTACGAGCACCCGAGCGTGCTCGCCGCCATGGCCGAGGTGGTCAAGACCTGCAAGGCGCATGGCGTGCCGGTCGGTCACCCCCACGTCGAGGCCGGCAACGCCGCGCGCATCCTCGGCGAGGGATATCGATTCCTGATGGCGGCGCCGACACGGAGCTATGCCGGTCTCGACAAGGCCCGCCAGCTCGCCGGGCGCGCGTAAACGAGAGGGTGACATGATCATCGACTGCCACGGCCACTACACGACCTCGCCCAAGGCGCTTCAGGACTATCGCGATCGGCAGATCGCCGGTCTCGAGCACACGGCGCACGTCCCGGCCCGCCATTCGCTCCGGGTGAGCGACGATGAGATCCGCGACAGCGTCGAGGGCGCGCAGCTCAAGCTGCAACGCGCGCGCGGCACCGACCTCACGATCTTCTCGCCGCGCGCCTCCGGCATGGCGCATCACATCGGCGACGCGACCACCAGCGAGCACTGGTCGGAGGCGTGCAACGACATGGTGTACCGGGTGACCACCCTCTATCCGGAGAACTTCGTCGGCGTATGCCAGCTGCCGCAGTCGCCCGGCGTCGATCCGCGCAACTGCATCGCCGAGCTCCGCCGCTCGGTCACCGAGCTCGGGTTCATCGGGTGCAATCTCAACCCCGACCCGTCAGGCGGCTACTGGACCGATCCGCCGCTCACCGACCGCTGGTGGTATCCGCTCTACGAGGTGATGGCCGAGCTCGACGTGCCGGCGATGGTGCATGTCAGCAACTCGTGCAACCCGTGCTTCCATTATACCGGCGCGCACTACATCAACGGCGACACCACGGCCTTCATGCAATTCCTGACCTCGGATCTCTTCAAGGACTTCCCGACGCTCAAGTTCATCATCCCGCATGGCGGCGGCGCGGTGCCTTATCACTGGGGGCGCTATCGCGGGCTCGCGCAGGACATGAAGCGTCCGCCACTCGACGAGCTCCTCCTCAACAATGTCTATTTCGACACCTGCGTCTACCACCAGGCGGGGATCGATCTCCTGACCAAGGTCATTCCGGTCAAGAACATCCTTTTCGCGTCCGAGATGGTGGGCGCGGTGCGCGGCATCGATCCCGAGACCGGGCACTATTTCGACGACACCAAGCGCTATATCGACCAGGTGCCGTGGCTGTCGGCCGCCGACAAGAAGCAGATCTTCGAGGACAATATCCGCCACGTGTTCCCGCGGCTTGCGCTCCGGGCCTAGCCTCGCCGCTGCAATCCGCGCGCGGCCTCAGGCGTCGAAGCCGTAGAGCCGCGCCGGGTTGTCGACGAGCACCTTCCGCTGCAACGCCGGATCGGGCACGGCGCGCGCGAGGAGATCGACGAGATCGCCGTCGTTCGGCATCACGCCCGCGATGTTGGGGTGCGGAAAGTCGGTACCCCAGAGGACACGGTCGGGTGCGACCTCGACCAGCTTCTCGGCGAAGGGCACCGCGTCGGTGAACGGCGGCCCCTTCGACGACACCCGTTCCGGCCCGCAGATCTTGACCCAGCAATTGTCGTTGCGCATGAACTCGAGGAGCTTCCGGAACGGCGCCTGGTCGAGCCCGTTCTTGGCCTGAACGCGGCCCATGTGATCGATCACGATCGGCACCGGCAGCCGCTTGAAGCGCGCCTCGTGCTCCAGGATGTCCTCGGCGTCGAGATGGAGGATGAGGTGCCAGCCGAGCGGGCGGATGCGCTCGACCGCGCGCTCGAATACGGCGAGGTCGGGCGTGCCGCCGAGATGGCGGACGAAGTTGAACCGGATGGCGCGCACGCCGCCGTCGTGGAGCCGGCGGTATTCCCGCTCCGAGCAGTCGTCGTCGACGATCGCGACGCCGCGCCAGCGCCCGCCCGAGGACGCGATCGCATCGATCATCGCGGTGTTGTCGGGCCCATGGCAGGACGCCTGCACGATCACCGCGCGGTCGATGCCGAGGATCGCGTGCAGCCGCGCGAGATGCGCTTTCGGCGCATCGGGCGGCGTGTAGCTGCGGGTCGGGTGATAGGGGAAAATGTCGGCCGGCCCGAACACGTGGCAGTGCGCATCGCACGCGCCCGGCGGGGGGCGGAATGTCGGCGTCCGGGTGTTCGGGTCGGGCGGTTGGCAGGTCTTCATGACGGCGTCTCTATCCTTCCCTACTCGGCGGCGTCGGCGAGCTTCCGCCGGCCGGCCCAGATCGTCCGCGGCACGAGCACGTTACCCTCGAACAGCCGCCGCGCCGTGCGGAGGAGGGCCGCGCGGACGACGCGCGTTCCCTCCATCTCGAGATCGACCGAGAACTCGCCGGTCGGATGCTCCACCGAGACGAGCCTGCGCCGGCCCTCGGGCAGGCGCGCGACCGCGGCCGCGGGCGAGCCCGGCAGCACGCAGGCGGTCGCCGCCGTCACCGCGCCGAGAACGCCAATCGCGGCATGGCAGACATGCGGGATGAAGGTCCGCGTGCAGACACTGCCGCCGGCGCGTGGCGGCGCGACCAGCGTCATCTTCGGGACCACCTGCTTCGCGACGTCGCCGAGGTTCATCATCGGCCCGGCCTTGAGCCGGATCGCCTCGATCCGCGCTTTGAGCGCGTCATCGGCATTCAGCGCGTCGCGGCTCTCATAGCCGGTCCGCCCGACCGCCGCGGCCGCGAACACGACGACCGGCATGCCGTTGTCAATGAGCGTGCACGGCACGCCGTCGATCACATCGACCGCGTTGCCGGTCGGCAACAGGCTGCCGCAGGCCGAGCCCTCGGTGTCGAGGAACCCGATCGGGATCGGCGCCGCGGTGCCAGGCGCGCCGTCGATCCGCGCATCGCCCGCGTAGGCGACCACACCGCCCGGGGTGCGGATCCGCGCCTCGGCGACCGATCCGCTGTTGACCATGAAGATGCGCACCGTCGTCTCGCCGTCCGTCGCGGCCACGAGGCCCTCGTCGATCGCGAACGGCCCGACGCCGGCCAGCATGTTGCCGCAATTGGGCTTGGTGTCGACGACCGCCTGGTCGACGACGATCTGGGCGAAGAGATAGTCGACGTCGATGCCGGGCCGGGTCGAGCGCGACATGATCGCGACCTTGCTGGTCAGCGGATCGGCACCGCCGACGCCGTCGATCTGGCGGATGTCGGGGGAGCCCATCGCGGCGAGGAGGACGGCGTCGCGGGTTGCAATGTCCGCGGGCAGATCGTCGGCCAGGAAATAGAGGCCCTTCGAGGTGCCCCCGCGCATCATGACGGCCGGAATGCGGGTCTGCATGGTCGGCTCCTGAGACAGGGATCAGCGAGAATGTCGCGCCGGCGCCGGCGACCGCAAGAGCGCGCATCGGGGACTTGACGCGGGCGACCTGGACGACTACATTTCGATCATTCTGGAAATATCGAAAATCAATGGATACCACCGCCGCTCTCGCCGCCCTCGGGGCGCTCGCCCAGGACCACCGGCTCGCCGTGTTCCGGCTCCTCGTCCAGAAGGGGCCGGAGGGCCTCCCGGCCGGCGCCATCGCGGACGCGACGGCGATGCCCGCCTCGTCGCTTTCCTTCCATCTCGCCCATCTGCAACGCGCGGGTCTCATCGTCCAGCGCCGGGTCGGCCGCTCGCTCGTCTACTCGGCGGACTTCGCCGCCATGAGCGCGGTGGTCGGCTACCTCACCGAGAATTGCTGCGCCAGCGCCACCTGTGTTCCCGCTGCCTGTGTGCCCGCCGCGTGCGCGCCCGCTTCCCCGATCCAAACCCGGAGGAAATCCGCGTGAAGCGCTTCCATGTCCATGTCGGTGTCGCCGATCTCGCGCAGTCGATCCGGTTCTATTCGACGCTCTTCGCCGCGCCGCCGACGGTGGTCAAGCCCGACTACGCGAAATGGATGCTCGAGGATCCGCGCGTCAATTTCGCGATCTCGACCGGCCAGGCGCGGAACGGGATCGAGCATCTCGGCATCGAGGCCGAGAACGCGGACGAGCTCGCCGAGGTCTATACGCGGCTCGAGGCGGCCGAGGGGCCGGTGCTCGCGGAGGGGGCGACGACGTGCTGCTATCACCGCTCGGAGAAGTCGTGGATCACCGATGCCGACGGCGTCGTGTGGGAGGCGTTCCTCACCACCGGCGAGGCGACCGTCTATGGCGGCAATCGCGGCGCGTGAGCCGCGCGTGACCACGGTCTCAGACAGCGCCGCGGCCGAGGAGTTCCCGGCCGGCGTGGGCGGCTGAGCGATGGCTGAGGAACCGCGGGCGCGCCGCATCCTCGCCGAGGGGCTCGGCACGCTTCTTCTCCTCGCGACCGTGGTCGGCTCGGGCATCATGGCCGAGCGCCTTGCGGGCGGAAACGACGCCGTCGCGCTCCTTGGCAACACGCTCGCGACGGTGGCGATGCTGGTCGTCCTGATCACCATGCTCGGCCCGGTGTCGGGTGCCCATTTCAATCCGGCGGTGAGCGCGGTCTTCGTCGCGGAAGGTCAACTCCCGCGCGCGCGGCTCGCGCCCTATGTCGCGTCGCAGGTCGTGGGCGGCGTTCTCGGTGTCCTCCTCGCCCATCTGATGTTCGACGTCGCGGTGTTCCAGTGGGGCGTCAAGATGCGGACCGGGCCGGCACAATGGCTCGCCGAGGGCGTCGCGACATTCGGTCTCGTCCTCACCATCCTCGGCACGCTCGCGACGCGGCCGGGCTTCGTCGCCGCCGCGGTCGGGCTCTATATCGCCGCCGCGTACTGGTTCACGGCCTCGACCTCGTTCGCCAACCCGGCGGTGACGATCGCGCGCGCCTTGACGGACTCGTTCGCCGGCATCCGTCCCGTCGATGCGATCGGCTTCATCGTCGCGCAAGGCATCGGTGCCGCCGTCGCGGTCCCGATCGCGCGCCGGCTGTGGGACCGCCGCTAGAATTCTCGCGGCCGCGTGCCCATCTCTGGGGCTGGATCGAGATTGGGCCGAAGGCGGAGGTGGCGATGGCGAGCCTGTTGCGGAAATCGGAGGAACGCGGGCGGGCACGGCTCGACTGGCTCGACAGCCGGCACAGCTTCTCCTTCGGCGACTATCGCGATCCGGCGCATATGGGCTTCGGACCGCTCCGCGTGATCAACGAGGAGTACATCGCGCCGGGCGGCGGGTTCCCGACCCACCCGCATCGCGACATGGAGATCGTGACCTATGTGCTCGCGGGCGCGCTCGCGCACAAGGACAGCCTCGGCACCGGCTCGACCATCCAGGCCGGCGACGTGCAGCACATGACCGCCGGCACCGGTATCCGCCACAGCGAGTTCAACGCCTCGGAGACCGAGCCCGTCCATCTCCTCCAGATCTGGATCCTCCCCGAGCACGCCGGTCTCGACCCGGCCTATGAGCAGAAATCCTTCCCGGCGGCCGAGAAGCGCGGCCGGCTCCGCCTCGTCGCCGCGCGCGATGGGCGGGACGGTGCCGTCACGATCCGCCGTGACGTCGATCTCCACGCCGCGATCCTCGACGCGGGCACGACCGTGCGCCACGCGCTCCGGCCGCAGCGGACGGCCTGGGTCCAGGTCGCGCGCGGCGCGATAAGGGTCGGCACCACCGCGCTCGCCGCGGGCGATGCGCTCGGCATCACGGATGCCGGCGCGATCGAGATCGCCGGCACGGCCCCCGAGCCCGAGATCCTGCTGTTCGACATGGCGGCGTGAGCGGCCGCCGTCAGCGTCAGAGCTCCTGCCACACAGAGCGCCCGGTCCGCGGATCGAACACCTGGTGCTGGGTGCACGTCTCGGTGCCGAGCGGCGGCACGCGCGGCGGCGCGATCGGTGCGATCGCCGGCGGCGGGATCGGGCAGATCGCGGGCGGACAGATCATCGGGATCTCGGGTCCGGTGCAGACGATCTGCACCGTCCCGTCGACGCAGCGGCAGGCGCAGCGCGCTTCCGCCCCATCGCCCGCGAGGACGAGAATAGAGGCGAGCAGCGCGATCCTAGACGTGCGCGAGACCGCCATCGGCGATGATCGTCTGGCCGGTGACGAAGCGCGACAGATCCGAGCTCAGGAACATCACGACGCGGGCGAGATCCTCCGGCGTCTCGGGCCGCGGGATGCACTGGTTGGCGACGATCGCGGCCTTGAGCTGCGGCGACACGGTCTCGCGCGGGATCTCGGTCTCGGTCGCGCCCGGCATCAGCGTGTTCACGGTGATGCCGAACTTCCCCACCTCGCGCGCGAGCGAGCGCGTCATGCCGAGGAGCGCCGACTTGGTCGTCGTGTAGTGGAGATAGTCCGGCCGTCCGGTGAGCGCCGTGTTGGACGAGATATTGATGATCCGGCCGTATTTGGCCCCCTTCATCGCCGGCATCACGGCGCGGCAGCAATGGAACACGCCGGAGACGTTGACGCGGACGACGCGGTCCCACTCCTCGAGCGGGATCTCGTCGAATGGGCGCTTCTTGAGCGTCGAGAAGATCGCCGCGCCGTTGACCAGCGCGTCGATCCGGCCGAGCTCGCCGCGGACGCGGTCGGCCATGCGCGCGACGGCGGCGTAGTCGGCGACATCGGTCGGCACGAACAGCGCGCGGTGGTTGGCGCTCCGGATCTCGGCCTCGACCGCGGCGCCGCGCGCCTCGTTGATGTCGGCGATGACCGGGATCGCACCATGGGCGGCATAGGCCTTGGCGAACACGCGCCCGAGCCCCTGGCCGCCGCCGGTGACGATGGCGACGCGCCCGCCGAGCCCGAGATCGGCCTCGGTGCGGAGTGCCGCGATCTCGGCGGCGGTGGTCGACGGCGTGTCCACGGTTGATCCCCTCGCTGGCTCGTCGACGAACCTTAGTGGGGATGGAAGGCCGCCTCAACCGGGCGCGGTCTCGCGGGTCGCCGCGACGACCTGGGCGTCGAGCTCCTGGGTGAGGCCCGTCGGTAAGGCGAGCTTGTGGCCGAGCGCCGCGAGGAACGCGCGTTCGGCGGCGTGATCGGGATCGATCGCGATCCGGGCGGCGAGATAGATCTCGGCCTTCTGCTCAGGAGTCGCGGCCGCGCGCGCGATCGCATCGAGATCGGTCGGCGCGTTGAGCGCATCGAACACGAAGGCCTTCGCCTCGGCATCGAGCCCCTGCTGCTCGACCGCCTGGAAGATGCGCCCCTGCTCGGTGGCATCGACATGGCCGTCGGCCTTGGCCGCGGCGATCATCGCGGCGACGAGGACGCGCTCGAACGGCGTACCATCGGCGGCCGGTGTCGCACCGGGCAAATAGCGCGGATCGATCGCCTCGGGCGGCGGCAATTGCGCCGGCGCCGCCACCGGAGCGGTCGCGCCCGCCTTGCCCTGCTGCCAGCTCTGGAACGCCTTGAACGCGAGGGCACCGATCAGCGCCGCACCGCCATAGCCCGCGACGCCGCCGGCGAGCTTCCGCACGCTCTTGTTGCCGAGGAGAAGCCCGAGCACGCCGCCCGCGACCGCGCCGCCGGCGAAGCCCTTCATGCCGCCGGTCTCCTCGTATTTCCGCTTGGCCGCCGCGCCGAAGCCGGCGAGCCCGCTGCCCGCGCCAGAACCCGCGCCGAGAAACTGGTCGAGCAACCGCTTCGCGTCCACCGCCGTCTCCGTCCGATCCATCTCTGTGCGGTGAGCTAGTGCGGCCGACGGGACCGATCAATGGCGCCCGCCGACGGCGCGCGGCCCGGACGCCGATGGCGCGCCCTGAGGGATTCGAACCCCCGACCCACGGCTTAGAAGGCCGTTGCTCTATCCGCCTGAGCTAAGGGCGCTTCGGTCCATCGTCGTCGCCCCGGCCGATGGTCGGGGTATCGCTGCGCATCGTAGCGAAGCGGCCGAAGCCTTGCCAGCGCCGGCTGCGGCGCGGACGATGACGGCGGCGGGCGAACGCGCTACTCTCCGCCGCCCATCATGGATCACGCCGGCTACTTCGCCCGCGACTACCGCTCGGCCCGCGCCCTGTTCCGCGCGGCGTGCGAGGCCGCGGGCCTTCCGGTCGACACCTACGAGAATCCGGCGCCCGGCCCCGACGGCGCGCCGGTTTATGCCGATGTAACCTCGATCGGGCCGCGTTCGGCCGCGAACGTCGTTCTCGCCACCGCCGGCACGCACGGCGTCGAGGGGTTCTGCGGCTCCGGCGCGATGGTCGGCTGGCTCCACACCGGCGAGGCGCGGCATCTGCCCGACGGTGTTCGGGTCGTCTTCGTGCACGCGATCAACCCGCATGGCTTCGCCTGGCTCCGCCGCGTCAACGAGGACAACGTCGACCTCAACCGCAATTTCATCCGCCACGACCGCGACCGATGGCCGGCCAACGCGGAGTATGCGCGCCTCCATCCGGCGCTGGTGCCCGAGCGCTGGGACGACGAGACGCGCGCGGCCTGCGTCGCGGCCTGCCGCGACTATATCGCCCGCCACGGCCAGTTCGCGCTGCAGTCGGCGATCAGCCGCGGCCAGTACGATCACGCCGACGGGCTCTTTTATGGCGGACGCGCGCCGACCTGGTCGAACCGCACTTTCCGCGCCGTCCTCGAGCGCGACGTCGCCGGCGCCCGGCGGGTCGCGTACCTCGACTTCCACACCGGGCTCGGCCCCTATGGCACGGCCGAGCTGATCTCGTCCGGCGTCCCCGGTACGCCGCTCGGCGACCGGCTCGCGCGCTGGTTCGGCCACGGCCTCACCGCGCCCTCGCTCGGCAACTCGTCCTCGCCCGCCCTCTCGGGCGTGATCCGGAGCGCCCTCGACGCGGCGCTGCCGGGCACCGAGATCACCGGCGTCACGGTCGAGTTCGGCACCTATTCGGTCGAGCAGATGCTGGAGGCGGTGCGTGCCGACAACTGGCTCCATCGCCACGGCGACCTCGCGAGCCCGCTCGGGCGCGAGATCAAGGCGTTCATCCGCCAGAGCTTCTATCCCGACGAGGACGACTGGAAGGAATTGGTCTTCGTCCGCGCCCGCCAGGTTCTCCTCCGCGCCGTCCGCGGTGTCGCCGAGACCGCGTCCTGACCCGTCCGGTCAGTGCGTCCAGTTGCCGATGCGGCCGGCCTTGAAATTGTCGGCGTAGCTCTTGGCCCGGACCTTGCGCTCGCGCGCGGGCTGCACGACATAGGCGAGGCCGTGGCGCTCGGCGAAGGCGACCGCCTCCTCGCAGGTCGGGAAACTGATATGGACCTGGTTCAGGGTGTCGGTGCTGCCGTCCCAGCCCATCAGCGCGTCGCGCACCTTGGCATCGCCCGGCTCGAACTCCATCGCCCACGCCTCGGTCCTGGCGCGCCCCGACTGCATCGCCGTCTTCGCCGGGCGGTAGATTTTCACCGTCGCCATCGTCCGCTCCGCTCTCCGCCCGCGGCGCGGGGCCGACGGCGGGTGATCTGGTCGGGGCGAGAGGATTTGAACCTCCGACACCCTGCTCCCAAAGCAGGTGCGCTACCAGGCTGCGCCACGCCCCGAACAAGGAAAAACCCAGGGATCGGGTTCTTACACGAGCGCGCGCGTCGACGGAAGTGCGATCGGGCGGCGCCTGTTTGCGTGCGACACCAGGTTGCGTGTGACATTCGTCGCAGGGGCAAGGAATCGTTAACGTCGACAGTAAACCATGGTGCTAACGTCCCTATGACGATCGCCAGTCCGATCCGGAGCGCGCCATGAGAAGCCTCGCCCTCACCCTCGCTTTCGCCCTTGCCGTGCCGATGTCCGTGGCGACCACCGCGGCGGCTCGGGCCGAGACCCCGTGCACGGAGCGCACCGACGTCGTCAAGCACCTCGACCGAAAATACGCCGAGGCGCCGGTCGCGATCGGGCTCACCAACAATGGCGGCGTGATCGAGGTGTTCTCGACCAAGACCGGCGGCAGCTGGACGATCCTGCTCACCATGCCGAACGGCACCGCCTGTGTCGTCGCCGCGGGCCAAAGCTGGGAGCAGGTGCCGCACGCCAAGCGCGACCCCAGCACCTGACCACCCGATCGGGCGGCCCGATCAGACGACACGATCAGGCGAGCCGATCAGACGCCCGATAAGACCAGCCGATCAGAACACCCGATCAGACCACCCGGTCAGCGCGGCGCGACCGGCTGAACGCGCGGCTTGATCGCCGCGTGCACCACGCGGTCGCCGGGCTTGATGCCGAGGCGGCTCGTGGTCCCGCCGTTCACCTCGAGCACCGCCGTCACCGGCCGCCCGGCCGAGATCGTCTCGAGTGACTGCGGCACCGTCCGCTCGACGATCTTGACGATCTTGCCCTCGGCATCGATGAACAGCATGTCGAGCGGGATGAAGGTGTTCTTCATCCACATCGAGACCGGCGCCGTCCCATCATAGATGAACAGCATGCCGGCCTCGGCCGCCATGCGGTTGCGGAACATCAGGCCCTGGCGCTGCTGCTCGGGCGTGGTGGCGAGCTCGATGTCGAACCGGTGCTTGGCCCGCTCGGTCTCGATCACGAGCGTCGAGCGCTCGAAGGCGACGAGTTCGCTCCGCTGCGCCAGCGCCGGCGGAACACCGGGCGCGACGACGGTGAGGACGGCGAGGAGCGCGAGGCGCGAGAGGGGGCGGGCGGCGCGGCGGATCATGCGGCGACAATAGCCCAGCGCGCCCGCGCGCGGAACGTCTCGAGGCGACACCGATCGCCTTGCCAAGCCGTCACGGAACCGACATAGTCCGATCGCCTGCGCTGAAGCGGGCAATCACTGGGGGGAGCCGCCACGCGGCTGAGAGGTCCCGGACCCGGGACGACCCCTTGAACCTGATCCGGGTAATGCCGGCGAAGGGACTGGTGTCGGATGTCCTCCATCGTCGATCGATCGCCGGGTGCCGTGACAGCCGATACGCCCCGGCGCGCGGCGGGTCCGACGATCGACGTCCACGCGGCGCGCCTCGTCTTCGGCTCGAGCGTCTTGTTCGATGCGCTCGATCTCTCGCTTGCCGGCGGCCAATGGACCTGCATTCTCGGCCCGAGCGGCGTCGGCAAGTCGAGCCTCATCCGCATCGTCGCCGGGCTCGAACGCGGCGCCGCAGGCACCCGGATCGCGGCCCGCGACGGGCGCGATCTCGACGGCCGCATCGCCTGGATGGCGCAACAGGACCTCCTGTTCCCGTGGGCGCGCCTCGCCGCCAATGTCGCGATCGGTGCGCGCCTCAGGGCGTCCTCGTCGGGCGATCACGGCGCGTCGCTCGCCCGCGCCCGTGCGCTCCTCGCCGAGGTCGGTCTCGGCGCCTATGCCGATGCCTATCCCGCGACCTGCTCGGGCGGCATGCGCCAGCGCGCGGCGATCGCGCGGACATTGTTCGAGGATCGCCCGATCGTGCTGATGGACGAGCCGTTCTCGGCGCTCGACGCGGTCACGCGGCTCCGCCTGCAGGAACTCGCAGCCGCGATGCTCGCGGGGCGAACGGTGCTGCTCGTCACGCACGACCCGCTCGAGGCGCTCCGGCTCGGCCACCGGATCCACGTCATGGCGGGTCGGCCGGCACGGCTCGGCGCGCCGCTCGAGCCGGCCGGGACGCCACCGCGCGACCCGGGCGATCCGGCGCTCCTCGCGCTCCAGGCGGAGCTCCTCGGCCGGCTCCGCGCGGCGGACGACCAGACATGAAGCGGTCGCTCCGCCTCGCCGCCGTGGCGGCCGGGCTCCTCGGCCTCTGGCACATGATCGTCGTCGTCGCGGCGCTGCCGCATTTCATCCTGCCGACCCCGGTCCGCGTCTTCGCCGCCCTGATTGCGCAGGCCGAGCTGATCGCGGGTCATGCGCTGGTCACCTTGGCCGAGATAGTCGCCGGCCTCATCATCGGCACGCTCCTCGGCGCCCTCGGCGCGCTCTCGCTCGCGCATTTCCGCCCGGCGCGGCAGTGGCTCCTTCCGGTCGTCGTCGTGAGCCAGGCGATCCCCGTCTTCGCCATCGCGCCCATCCTCGTCCTCTGGCTCGGCTACGGCATGGGCTCGAAGATCGCGATGGCCATCATCATCATCTTCTTCCCGGTGACGACCGCGTTCTATGACGGGCTTCGGCGCACCGATCCGGGCTGGATCGACCTCGCCACCACGATGAACGCGACGCGGCGCGCGATGCTCCTTCGCGTCCGCCTGCCGGCGGCGATGCCGGCGCTCGCCTCCGGCATCCGGGTCGCGGCCGCGGTCGCGCCGATCGGCGCCGTCGTCGGCGAGTGGGTCGGCTCCAGCGCCGGCCTCGGCTATCTGATGCTCCACGCCAACGCGCGGCTCCAGATCGACGTCATGTTCGCCGCGCTCCTCGTCCTCGCCGTTTTCGCCCTCGCCGTCTACTTCCTCGTCGATGCATTCCTGAGACGTCTCGTTCACTGGCAACCCGTCACGCTGTTCGCGCGTGACCAGGAGGACACATGATACGCGTGCTCGCCACGCTCGCCGCCGCGCTCCTCATCTCGACGACCGCGACAGCCCAGACCAGGCTCACCTTGCTCCTCGACTGGTTCGTCAACCCCGATCACGGCACCGTCTACATCGCGCTCGAACGCGGCTATTTCCGCGATGTCGGGCTCGAGGTCGACATCAAGGCGCCGGCCGATCCCAACGATCCGCCGAAGCTCGTCGCGGCCGGCCGCGCCGACATCGCGATCTCCTACCAGCCGCAGCTTCACCTCCAGGCCGACCAGGGTCTGCCGCTGGTGCGCTTCGGCACCGTCGTCGCGACGCCGCTCTCCTCGCTCGTGGTGCTGCGCGACAGCGGGATCGCGAGGATCGCCGATCTCAAGGGCAAGAAGATCGGCTTCTCGGTCGGCGGTTTCGAGGATGCGCTGCTGCGCGCCATGCTCGGACGGCACGGGCTCTCGCTCTCGGACGTGCGGCTGGTCAACGTCAACTTCGCGCTGTCGCCCGCCCTTCTGACCGGGCAGGTCGACGCGGTCATCGGCGCCTATCGCAACTTCGAGCTCAACCAGCTCGACATCGAGAAACACCCCGGGCGCGCCTTCTATCCCGAGGAAGAAGGCGTGCCGCCTTATGACGAGCTGATCTTCGTCGCCAACCGCAAGGACATCGGCAACGACGCGCTCAAGCGTTTCCTCGATGCGATCGAGCGTGCGACCATGTTCGTCCACAACCATCCGGCGGAAGGTTTCGCGCTGTTCGTGAAGGGGCGTCCGAAGCTCGACGACGAGCTCAACCGTCGTGCCTGGCGCGACACACTGCCCCGCTTCGCGCATTCGCCGGCCGCGCTCGACCGCGGCCGCTATCAGCGCTTCGCCGCCTTCCTCAAGGACCAGGGTCTGATCAAGACGATCCCGCCGCTCGAAACCTATGCGGCCGACATCCGCTGATCCGCGATCGTGACGCGCGCTGACCATGACGCGCGCCGGTCGTGACGCGCGTGACGCTCGCGTGGCAGGCGCGGGGCGATCGCGGGGCGGTCAGCCGACCAGGCGGATCTCGGTCGCCTGCAATCCCTTGGGGCTGTTGGCGACGCGGACCTGGACGGTCTGCCCGGTCAGGAGCCCGGTGAGGCCGGCCCGGCGCAGAACGACCATATGGACGAAGATGTCGGTGTCCTCGTTGACCGGACAGACGAAGCCGTAGCCCTTGTGCGGGTTGAACCATTTGACCGTCGCGTCGAACAGCTCGCCGTAACCCGGCGGCGGCTCGCCCATGACCAGACGGTCGTTCGGCTCCATCCCGGCCGCATCGGGCTGCGCGGTCGATTCATCGACGCTGTGGATGCGGAGCACCTGCATGCCCTTGGCGCCGCGCACGACCTCGCATTGCACCGTCGAGCCCGGCAGGAGGCGCTGATAGCCGGCCTGTCGCAACACGGTCATATGCAGGAAGATATCTGCCGCGCCGTTATCTGGCGTCAGGAACCCGTAGCCCTTCACGCCATTGAACCACTTCACGACGCCGCGGATCTGGTTGACGCCTACCGATTCAAGTGCGGATTCCGTCTGTTCCAACGCGCATACTCCCTCCCCCGCCTTTTTTATTAAAATACTTTAACCCTCTTTGGACGCCCGGAGCCATTATTTTTTGCCGAGAAGGCTCTATTGCGGCCATTCAGATCACGTGTAGCGTGACCGTCTTACCGCGATCGACATCCGACCACGCGCGCGATCGTGCAGCCTTTCCAGCGGCACATCAACGGGCTCGGGGACCCTCGCAACCGCCGGCGTCAACCGCCGGCGGCCCCCGTCCGAGACCCGATCGGGCTCGACATGCTATAGTATTCACTCATCCGCTTCGCTACCCGATCCCCCACCCGATCCACGTCGTGATCGCAGGCCCGGCTCGCCGCAACCGGGACCAGCCGCCGCGATAAGGATGGCCGAACGGAGACGACGACGCGCGCCGCGCGCGGATAGAATCCGAAGGAGAGAGGCGGCCGGATGCCTCGCGGAGAACCGATCGACTTTTTGTCGCACAAGCAAAGAAGATTCGCTTCATCGCCGAAGCGGACTTGAATACTGTACGATCACTAACTATTAGCAATCGATGCGCCCGCGGAGCCATCGGCCTCGCGCGGCATCCAAGAAGGCGGCCACCAACGTCCCCGCGCCGTGATCCGGGTGGGGCCCGGTGCGGGCGGCGGGCGTATGTTGTCGGCACCGGAAGGACAGGGATGGTTGCCAGAATGACCGACGCGTTCGCCCGCATGGCCTACAGGGTTCTCGTCGAGGAGCGGAAGTACTCGGCCAAGGACGTCGCGACCGCGCTCGGCATGAAATACGCCACCTTCCACGCGCGGCTGATCGGCCGCGTTCCGTTCCGCCCCGACGAGATCATCGCGCTCCTGTGCGCGGTGCCCGACGTGCGCATCGTCGATGCGCTTCTCGGCACCACGCGCTTCGTCGCCGTTCCCAAGGTCGAGGCGGACAACAAGCGGGTCCGCAACCCGATCCTGCGCAACGTGATCGATGCCGTTTCGGAAACGACCAAGGTTCTCGACATGGTCGGAAGGGTTCAGGGCGCCGACCGCATCGATGACCCCGATCTCCGCGCGACCTTGGAAGATCATGTCCGCGCCGCCGAGCGCGCCCTTGCCGGATTGCGCGCGCGCCTCGCCGAGGAGGACGTGCCCCCGGCCCGCGCCTCCGCCCGGGGGTGAGGCCCGGGTCCTTGCTCCGATCCGGTCGACCGACTAAGGTCTCGCCGCCGTCCGGTGACACCCGCCGCGGTTGCGCACCGGCGGTCTCACCTCGTCTCGGCCGCATTCGCGCAAGCTAAGGACACCGCCTTATGGACATGACCGGCGAGTACCGGATCGCAGCACCGCGCGCCATCGTATGGCAGGCGCTCAACGATCCCGAGACACTGAAGCAGTGCCTGCCGGGTTGCGAGGAGCTGATCAAGGACTCGGACACCGAGATGCGCGCGCGCGTCTCGGCCAAGGTCGGCCCCGTCTCCGCCAAGTTCACCGGCAAGGTCACGCTGTCGGACATCAAGCCGCCGGAGAGCTACACGATCAGCGGCGAAGGCCAGGGCGGCGTCGCCGGGTTCGCCAAGGGCGGCGCGTCGGTGACGCTCCGCGAGGAGGGCGCAGAGACAGTCCTGAGCTATGTCGCGAAGGCGACCGTCGGCGGCAAGCTCGCCCAGATCGGCTCGCGACTGATCGATTCGACCGCGCGCAAGATGGCGGACGATTTCTTCGGCAAGTTCGCGTCCGTCGTGGCGGCGCAAGCGCCTGCGTCGGCGGCCGCACCCGCGCCCGTCGCATCGACCGCTGCGAGCGCACCAGCCGCCGCGCCCGCCGCGCCGATCGCAACGCCCGCATCGTCCTCGCCCGCGTCTCCGACGACCGCGCCCACCAGCCATGCGCCGCCAGCGGCGAAGAAGGGCCTGAGCCCGATGGTTTGGGTCGGCGGCCTCGTCGTTGTCGTCGTCATCCTGCTTGTCCTTTTGAACCGCGGCTGATAATTGACACGACGTGCGAAGGGGGCGGGCCGCGCCGGCTTGACCGCTCTTTGCCGGACAGAAATACTTCCCCCGCGTCGCACGAGATCGGTCGGCCCGTCACAAGAACCGACCCCAAGACGATGCGACGGCGGCGTGCACAACCGTCGCTTGCCGGAGCGGGAGACGACCCGGCAGCGCCAAGGAGGGGTCAATGCCAACCGTCACGATGACCGTCAACGGTAAGAAGATGTCCGCCGAGTGCGAGAACCGCACGCTGCTGGTCCAGTTCCTGCGCGAGAAGCAGGGGCTGACGGGGACGCATGTCGGCTGCGACACGACCCAGTGCGGCGCCTGCGTCGTCCACATCGACGGCCTGCCGGTGAAGTCCTGCACGACCCTTGCGGTGCAGAACGAAGGCGCTAAGATCGTGACGATCGAGGGGCTCGCCAAGGACGGCAAGCTGCACCCGATGCAGGAGATGTTCCGCGAGCACCACGCGCTGCAATGCGGGTTCTGCACCCCGGGCATGGTGATGGCCGCGATCGGCATCGTCGACCGGCACAAGGGCGAGCCGACGCTCGCGGAGAAGACCGTGCGTCACGAGCTCGAGGGCAATTTCTGCCGCTGCACGGGCTACCATAACATCGTCAAGGCCATCATGGCCGCTTTCCCGCTGATGAAGGGCTGAACCGTTGGCGAACGCCGGCATCGGACAGGCTGTTAGGCGACGCGAAGACTTCCGCTTCCTGACCGGAACGGGAACCTACACCGACGACATCGATCGCCCGGGGCAGGTATACGCGCATATCGTCCGCTCGCCGCATCCGCACGCCCAGATCCGCCGCATCGACACCGCGGCGGCGGAGAGGGCGAGCGGCGTGCTCGCCGTCTTCACCCACGACCATCTCGCCGCCGACGGCGTCGGCGGCCTCCCCTGCGGCTGGCTCGTCAAGGGCAAGGGCGACAAGCCGATGGTCGAGCCGCCGCACCCCGTGCTCGCAACCGGCGTCGTCCGCCACATCGGCGATCCGGTGGCGATCGTCATCGCGGCGACGCGCGTGCAGGCGGCAGATGCCGCCGAGCTCGTCAAGATCGACTATCAAATGCTCCCGGTCGTCACCTCGACGGCGGAGGCGACCCGGCCCGATGCACCGCGGCTTCACACCGATGCACCGCGCAATCTCTGCTATGACTGGGAGCTCGGCGACAAGGCGGCGGTCGATGCCGCCTTCGCGCGGGCGGCGCACACGGTCACGCTCGATCTCGTCAACAACCGCCTCGTTGCGAACGCGATGGAGCCGCGCGCGGCGATCGGCGAGTACGATCGCGCGACCGGCACGCACACGCTCTACACCACGAGCCAGAACCCGCACGTCATCCGCCTTCTGATGGGGGCGTTCGTGCTCCACATCCCGGAGCACAAGCTCCGGGTCGTGGCGCCCGATGTCGGCGGCGGTTTCGGCTCGAAGATCTACCACTATGCCGAGGAGGCGCTCGTCACCTGGGCGGCGAAGAAGGTCGGCCGCCCGGTCAAATGGACCGCCGATCGCTCGGAGAGCTTCGTCTCCGACGCGCAGGGCCGCGATCACGTGACGAGCTGCGCGCTCGCGCTCGACAAGGACGGGAAGTTCCTCGCACTCCGGGTCAAGACCGTCGCCAACATGGGCGGGTATCTGTCGACCTTCGCGCCGGCGATCCCGACCTATCTCTACGCGACGCTGCTCGCCGGCCTCTACGCGACGCCCGCGATCCACTGCGAGGTGCAGGCGGTGTTCACCAACACCGTCCCCGTCGATGCCTATCGCGGCGCGGGCCGGCCGGAGGCTTGCTATCTCCTCGAGCGTCTGGTCGAGAAGTCGGCGCGCCAGACCGGGATCGACCGCGCGGAGATCAGGCGGCGGAACTTCATCCCGCGCGCAGCAATGCCCTACCAGACGCCCGTCGCGTTGCAATACGATTCGGGCGACTTCGTCGCCAACATGGAGCGCGCGCTCAAGGTCGTCGACTATGCGGGCTTCGCCGCACGCCGCGCCGATTCCGCCCGGCGTGGCCGGCTTCGCGGCATCGGGCTCTCGACCTATATCGAGGCCTGCGGCATCGCACCGTCGGACGTCGCCGGCTCGCTCGGCGCGCGCGCCGGCCTCTACGAGGTCGCCGAGATCCGCTTCCACCCGACCGGATCGGTCACCGTGTTCACCGGCACCCACCAGCACGGCCAGGGCCACGAGACCACGTTTGCGCAACTCGTCTCCGAGAAGCTCGGCATTCCGATCGAGAACGTCGAGATCGCCCACGGCGACACCGCGCAGATCCCGTTCGGCATGGGCACCTACGGCTCGCGCTCGATCGCGGTCGGCGGCTCGGCGATCGTCAAGGCGATCGACAAGATCGTCGCCAAGGGCAAGAAGATCGCCGCGCATATCCTCGAGGTCGCCGAGCGCGACATCGAGTTCAAGGACGGCAAGTTCCAGGTCGCGGGCACCGACAAGGCGATGTCGATGGGCGAGGTCGCGTTCGCGGCCTATGTGCCGCACAACTATCCGCTCAAGGAGCTCGAGCCCGGCCTCGACGAGACCGCCTTCTACGATCCGAAGAATTTCACGTTCCCGAACGGATGCCACATCTGCGAGGTTGAGGTCGACCGCGAGACCGGGGTCGTCGACATCGCACGCTTCATCGCGATCGACGATTTCGGCACCGTCATCAACCCGATGATCGTCGAGGGCCAGGTCCATGGCGGTCTCGTGCAGGGCATCGGCCAGGCGCTGGTCGAGAACTGCGTCTATGACGGCGCGAGTGGCCAGCTCCTGACGGGCTCCTACAACGACTACTGCATGCCGCGCGCCGACGATGTGCCGTCATTCCAGGTCGAGACCAACGAATCCGCGCCCTGCACGCACAACCCGCTCGGGGTGAAGGGCTGCGGCGAGGCCGGCACGATCGGCGCCGGCGCGGCGGTGATGAATGCCGTCGTCGATGCGCTGGCGACCGTCGGCGTGACCGAGATCGACATGCCGGCGACGCCGCACAATGTGTGGCGGGCGCTGAAGAACGCCAAGACCTGAGACGCGAGGGAGAGAGCGATGTACGACTTCAACTACCGCAAGGCGACCTCGGCCGACGACGCCGTGAAGACGGTCACGTCGGCGTCGGAGGGGAAGTTCATGTCCGGTGGCATGACGCTGATCCCGACCCTCAAGCAGCGGCTCGCCAAGCCCTCGGACGTGGTCGATCTCGCAACCGTGCCGGGGCTCGCCGGGATCTCGGTCTCGGGCAAGATGCTGGTCATCGGTGCGATGACGCGCCATGCCGTCGTCAACGGCTCGGCCGATGTCAAGAAGGCGATCCCTGCGCTCGCCAAGCTCGCCGGCCTCATCGGCGATCCGCAGGTGCGCAACCGCGGCACGATCGGCGGCTCGGTCGCCAACAGCGATCCCGCCGCCGACTACCCGGCCGCCGTCATCGGGCTCGGCGCCACCATCCACACCAACAAGCGCACGATCGCCGCCGACAGCTACTTCAAGGGCATCTTCGAGACCGCGCTCGAGGCGGGTGAATTGATCACCAAGTTCGAGTTCCCGATCCCCGATCGCGCCGGCTACATGAAATTCCCCAACCCCGCCTCGCGCTACGCGGTCGTCGGCGTGTTCGTCGCCAAGACCGGCGGCACCGTGCGGGTCGGCGTCACCGGCGCGGGCCCGTGCGCGTTCCGCGTGCCGGAGATGGAGAAGGCGCTCGCCGCCAATTTCGCACCGGCCGCGGTCGAGGCGATCAAGGTCTCGCCCAACGGGCTCAACAGCGACATCCACGCGAGCGCCGAGTACCGCGCGCATCTCGTGACCGTGATGGCCAAGCGCGCCGTCGCCGAGGCGGCCGGCTGAACGCGCTCCAGGGCTGCTGCCAAGGCCAATAAATGACGGGGAGGCCGGGCTCCGCTCGGCCTCCCTTTCGCTGTCCGGCGCCGCGGCCAAAAGTCGTCGGATGCTGCGCGGCAGTTCTGCTAAGGTGCGGCGCCCAACCGATTACAGTGCAGGCATGACCGCCCTCCCCCAGTCCGTCGATACCGTCCTCGAGTGTCTCACCCAGGGCCGCTACGTCGCCGACCGCTCGCTCGCGACCGCCCTCTTCCTCGCTTTGAAGCTGCACCGGCCGCTCTTTCTCGAGGGCGAGGCCGGCGTCGGCAAGACCGAGATCGGCAAGGTGCTGTCGGAGACGCTCGGCCGTCGTTTGATCCGGCTCCAGTGCTATGAGGGGCTCGACGTCGCGTCGGCGGTCTACGAGTGGAATTACAGCCTCCAGATGATCGAGATCCGGATCGCCGAGGCGACCGGCGACCGCGATCGCAGCGCGATCGAGGAGGGCATCTTCTCGGAGCGCTTCCTGATCAAGCGGCCGCTCCTCCAGGCGCTCGAGCCCGACGTCTCGGGCCTCGCGCCCGTTCTCCTGATCGACGAGCTCGACCGCACCGACGAGCCGTTCGAGGCGTTCCTGCTCGAGGTCCTGTCCGATTTCCAGGTGACGATCCCCGAGATCGGCACGGTCAAGGCCAAGGAGCCGCCGATCGTCATCATCACCTCGAACCGCACACGCGAGATCCACGATGCGATCAAGCGGCGCTGCTTCTATTTCTGGATCGACTATCCGGACGCACGGCGCGAGCGCGAGATCATCGCGATGAAGGTGCCCGGCGTCGCCGAGGCGCTGACGCGCCAGATCGTCGCCTTCGTCCAGGCGCTGCGCAAGAAGGACCTGTTCAAGCTCCCCGGTGTCGCCGAGACGATCGACTGGACCAACGCCCTCGTCCAGCTCGACAAGATCGACCTCGATCCCGAGACCATCAACTCGACCCTCGGCGTCCTCCTCAAATACCAGGACGACATCGAGAAGATCCGCGGCAGCGAGGCCGCCCAGCTCCTGACCCAGGTCAAGACGGAGCTCGCCGCGAGCCGCTGATATGGCAGAAGAGCGCCGCCCCAGCGCCCTCGAAATCCTCGACCGTCTCGAGGGCTCGAAGCTCGTCGCCAACATCATGCATTTCGGCCGCGTGCTGCGCGCGGCGGGCCTTCCGGTCGGCCCCGGCAAGGTGATCGACGCCGTCGCGTCCGTGCGCGAGGTCGGCGTCACCAACCGGCGCGATTTCTACTGGGCGCTGCACGCGGTCTTCGTCAATCGGCGCGACCAGCACGATCTGTTCGACCAGGCCTTCCACATCTTCTGGCGCGATCCGAAGATCCTCGAGCGGATGATGGGCATCCTTCTCCCCGAGGTCATCACCGAGCCGCCGCCCGAGACGATGCAGCCGAGCCGCCGCCTCATCGAGGCGATGCAGCCGAAGGGCGCTGACGCCGAGAGCGAGAAGGAGCGCGAGGAGGAGATCGAGTTCGACGCGGCGATGACCGCGTCCGCCAGCGAGGTCCTCCAGACGATGGATTTCGAGGAGATGTCGGCCGACGAGGTTGCGCGCGCCAAGGCACAGATCGCGCGCATGCGCCTGCCGATCGCCGAGATCCCGACACGCCGCTTCGCCGCGAGCCATCGCCGTCAGCGCATCGACATGCGCCGCACGCTCCGCGCCGCGATGCGCCAGGGCTGTGGCGCGATCCCGATCGTGTTCCGCAAGCGCCGCACGCGGCCGCCGCCGGTCGTGATCCTGTGCGACATCTCGGGATCGATGGCACGCTACACGCGCATGTTCCTCCACTTCATGCACACGCTCACCAACGACCGCGACCGTGTGCACACCTTCCTGTTCGGCACCCGGCTCACCAACGTGACGCGCCATCTCCGCCACAAGGACATCGACGTCGCGCTGTCGCACGTCGCGACCACGGTCGAGGACTGGTCGGGCGGCACGCGGATCGGCGAATGTCTCAAATCGTTCAACCAGCACTGGTCCCGGCGTGTGCTCGGCCAGGGCGCGGTCCTGATCCTGATCTCCGACGGCCTCGACCGCGATGCCGGCCGCGGGCTCGCCGACGAGATGGATCGGCTGCACAAGTCCTGCCGGCGGCTGATCTGGCTCAACCCGCTCTTGCGGTTCGAGGGCTTCGAGCCCAAATCCCAGGGAATCCGGGCCATCCTCCCCTTCGTTGACGAATTCCGCCCGGTCCACAATATTCAGAGCCTGGATGCTCTGATCAACGCACTGAGCCGCCCCGCCGGGCGGCGCAAGGAGGGTATCGGCGAATGGCTCAAGGCAATGTGACGGCCGCTTCCAGCGACGACGACGTCCTGCCCCAGGTGGGCGCCTGGCGCGAGGCGGGCATGAAGGTCGCGCTCGCGACCGTGGTCTCGACCTGGGGCTCGTCGCCGCGCCCGGTCGGGAGCCAGCTCGCCGTCGAGGATGGCGGCAGGTTCGTAGGCTCGGTGTCCGGCGGGTGCATCGAGGGCGCCGTCGTCCACGAGGCGCTCGAGGCGATCAAGGACGGCAAGCCACGCGTCATCAAGTTCGGCGTGACCGACGAGATGGCGTGGGAGGTCGGGCTCGCCTGCGGCGGGCAGATCCAACTCCTCGTCGAGCGCGTCGACTGATGAAGCGCGCGATACTCGACCGGCTGCAGAAGGACCGCGCCTCGAAGCGGCCGGTGGCGCTCGCGACGCGGCTCGCCGATGGCGCCGAGACGATCGTCTACCCGGAGGGCGCCTTCGGCGATCTCGAGCGTGACGCGGTCGTGCTCGCCGCGGCGCGTAGGGGGCTTGCCGAGGACCGGAGCGGCGTGCATCAGACCGCCTCTGGCGAGATCTTCGTCCACGTCTATAATCCGGCGCTCCGGCTCATCATCGTCGGTGCCGTCCACATCGCCCAGCCGCTCGCGCGCATGGCCGCGATCGCGGGCTACGACGTCACCATCGTCGACCCGCGCCAGTCCTTCGCCAATGACGAGCGTTTCCCGGGCGTCCCGCTGGTCGACGACTGGCCCGACGATGCGCTCGCCGCGCTCAAGCCCGACCGGCGGACGGCGGTCGTGACGCTGACGCATGATCCCAAGCTCGACGATCCCGCGCTCGCGGTCGCGCTCCGGTCGGATGCGTTCTATGTCGGCGCGCTTGGCAGTCGCAAGACCCACGGCAAGCGCGTCGAGCGGCTGACCGAGCAGGGCTTCGGCACGGCCGAGATCGGTCGCATCCACGGACCGGTCGGGCTCTCGCTCGGCGCGGTGACGCCGGCCGAGATCGCGGTCTCGATCCTCGCCCAGATCACCCAGGTGCTGCACCCGAAGGACGCGGCATGAAATTCGGCCCGACGCCGCTCGACGAGGCGACCGGCGCGATCCTCGCCCATTCGGTGCGGCTGCCTAAGGGCAGCTTCAAGAAGGGGCGCGTGCTGACGGCGGAGGATGTCGAGGCGCTTCGGGCAGCTGGGCGCGAGAGCGTTGTCGCGGCGCGGATCGAGGCGGACGACATCGGCGAGGACGAAGCGGCGAGCCGCGTCGCCGCCGCCTGTCTCGGCGCCAATATCGAGACCAGCGCGGCCTTCACCGGTCGCTGCAATCTGTTCGCGACCGGCTCGGGCGTCCTCGTCGTCGACCGCGCGCGCATCGACCGGATCAATCTCGTCGACGAGGCGGTGACGATCGCGACCGTCCCGCCTTTCGCGCTCGTCGGGCCCCGCGACATGCTGGCGACGATCAAGGTGATCCCGTTCGCCGCGCCGCGGGGCGTGGTCGAGGCCTGCGAGGCGATCGCCCGAGAGGGTGGCCCCTTGATGCGCGTCGCACCGCTCGCCGCACTCCGGGCCGGGCTGATCCTGACCGCGAGCCCGGGCATGAAGGCCTCCATCCTCGAGCGCACGGTCGAGGCGACGCGCGATCGCGTGCAGGCGCTCGGCGGCTCGCTTCCCGACGACGGCGTGATCCGCTGCGGACACGACGAGGCCGAGGTCGCGGCCGCGATCCGGACCCTCCTCGATCGCGACACGCGGATCCTGATGATCTCGGGTGCGTCCGCGATCGTGGACCGACGCGACGTGATCCCCGCCGCGATCGTCGCCGCGGGCGGCGTGATCGACCATTTCGGCATGCCGGTCGACCCCGGCAATCTGATGCTGATGGCCCATCACGACGGCGTGCCCGTGCTCGGCCTGCCCGGCTGCGCGCGCTCGCCCAAGCTCAACGGCTTCGACTGGATCCTGGAGCGGCTCTATGCCGGCCTCCCGGTCGAGCGCGAGGACATCATGCGCATGGGCGCGGGCGGGCTCCTCAAGGAGATCGCGAGCCGACCGTTGCCACGCGCCGAGGCCGTGCAACGCGCCGAGCCCGCGATGGCCCCGGCACGCGCACCGAGGATCGGCGCGCTCGTGCTCGCCGCCGGTCAGTCGCGGCGCATGGGGCCGGTCAACAAGCTCCTCGCCGATGTTCACGGCAAGCCGATGACCGCGCACGTCCTCGACGCGGTCCTCGCCTCGAAGGCACGCCCGGTCGTCGTCGTCCTCGGTCACGAGGCCGACCGCGTTGAGCGCGCGCTCGCGGGCCGGCCGGTCACGTTCATGCGCAATCCCGACTACGCCGGCGGCCTGTCGACCTCGCTCAAGCGCGGGCTCGCGGCGCTGCCGGACGATGTCGACGGCGCCGTCGTCGTGCTCGGCGACATGCCCGACGTCCAGGCCGCCCATATCGACAAGCTGATCGCCGCCTATGATCCCGTCGAGGGCCGCGCGATCTGCGTGCCGACCTTCAACGGCAAGCGCGGCAACCCCGTTCTGTGGGATCGCCGCTTCTTCCGCGCCATGGGCGAGGTTGCGGGCGATGTCGGCGCGCGTCACTTGATCGGCGAGAGCGCCGATCTCGTGTGCGAGGTGCCCGTGTCGGACCCGGGCGTCCTGATCGACCTCGACACGCCCGAGGCGCTCGCCGCGCACGCCGCCACCCGGAGCGCCTGAGCGCATCCCGCCCCGCACCCACCCGCACCCCGGCCTCGCACTCTGGCGCCAAAAAAATCGGCCGCCGGGATGGAGACCGGCGGCCGAGTTGAGCCGGCGGGCGGCCGTCATGCCCTACGGCCGCCGTCGACACCTATCCCGAGTGTCAGGAGCGAATGTCGAGGAGCGCGCCGAGTATCTCGTCCTCCGCCTCGATCGCCCTGAGATTGGCCTCGTAGGCGCGCTGCGCCGCCTTGAGCCCGACGTGGGCGTCCGAGACGACGAGCTTGACGCCGCGCAGGCCGCGCTGGCGCAGGCGGCGCAGAAACCCGGTCCAGAACGGCTCGGCCTCGCTG
>VGEU01000043.1 GCA_016869145.1 Alphaproteobacteria bacterium
GGGCGGAGTCCGAGGAGGACACGGCGCGCGCGGCGATGATCCGCGCCATGGTCGAGGGCCTCGCCGAGCGGCTCCGCACCGCGCCCGAGGACGCCGACGGCTGGGCCCGTCTCGCGCGCGCCTATGACGTCCTCGGCGAGACGGCGAAAGCGCAGGCGGCCTTCGCCGAGGCGATCGCGCGCCGGCCCGATGACATCGCGCTCCTGACCGATTATGCCGGGAGCTTCCTCAAGGACCGCGCGTCCGGCGTGCTGCCGCCGCCCGCCTTCGCCGCGACCGTCGACCGCCTCGTCGCGCTCGCGCCCGAGGCGCCCGACACGCGCTGGCTCGCCGGTCTCGCCGCGATCCAACGCGGCGACGACAGGGCGGCGGCCGGCCACTGGCGCGCGCTTCTCGCCCGCATGGACCCGGCGAGCCCGGTCGCCGCCGAGCTCCGCCGCCGGATCGAGGCGCTCGAGCGCGACTGAGCCGGGTGCAAAGCCGCGCGCATCGTGGCAAGCTCGGCGCAACGCCGGTCGACACGGCGCAAGCATCGGGGAGCCTCGCCATGACACGCAAGACGCGCCGCACCGCATCCGCCACCCTCGCCGTCCTCGCCGCGCTCGCGCTCGCCGGCGGCGCCGAGGCGCAGGAGAAGTACAAGCTCGATCCCGACCACACCAACGTGATGTGGATGATCTCGCATGGCGGCTGGGCCAACGTGATCGGCCAGTTCCGCAAGGTCGAGGGCGAGCTCACCTTCGATGCGGCGGCGCCCGAGAAGAGCACGCTCAGGGCGGTGGTCGAGGCCGCGAGCCTCGATTCGAACCACTTCTATCGCGACAATTTCGTCCGCTCCGACCAGTTCCTCGACGCGCGCCAGCACAAGGACATCACGTTCACCGCGACCCGGGTCGAGAAGACGGGGGAGAAGACCGGCAAGATGACCGGCGATCTCGCGATGAAGGGCGTGACGCGCCCGGTCACGTTCGATGTCACCTATAACCGGGGCGCCGCGCATCCGAGCGGGCGCTTCATCGTGGGCTTCTCGGCGAAGACGAAGATCAAGCGGTCCGACTGGGGCATCTCGGGGTTCCTGCCGTTCGTCGGCGACGAGGTCGACATCATCATCGAGACCGAGTTCCTGCGCCAGTAGCGGACACGCGGGAATGCCGGTACGGCCCGGGCGGTACGGCGCGACGGCGCAGCTCTTCCACTGGCTGACCGTCGTCCTTCTCGCCGGCTCGTTCGCGCTCGGGCTCTCGATGGTCGATCTCGATCTGTCGCCGCGGAAGCTCGAGCTCTACGCCTGGCACAAGTGGATCGGCGTCACGGTGCTCGGCGGCACCGCGCTCCGGCTCGGCTGGCGGCTCCTCCGCCCGCCGCCCGACCTGCCGCCGATGCCGGCCTGGCAGTGCCGCCTTGCGCGGCTCGGCCACGCGGCGCTCTACGCGCTTCTCCTCGCGGTGCCGGTCGCGGGCTGGGCGATGTCGAGCGCGCTCGGCGTGCCGGTCGTCTGGCTCGGCCTCGTGACGCTCCCCGATCTCGTCGCCGCCGACGAGGCGACGGGCGAGGCGCTCCGGCGCGTCCACGCGCTTCTCGCCCGCGCGCTCCTCGTCCTCATCGCCGTCCATGTCGCCGCCGCGCTCCACCACGCACTCGTCCGCCGCGACGGCGTCCTCGCGCGCATGCTGCCGCGCCTCGGAGGCCGGGCGTCGTGACGATCGGCAGGGCCGCCCCCGCCGCGGTGGTCGCATCGCTCCTCGCCGTCGCGAGCGCCGCCGCCGAGGCGCCGGCGTGGACGATCGATGCGGCGGCGAGCCGGATCGCCTTCACCGGGCGGCAGATGCAAGTGCCGGCGCGCGGCGTGTTCGAGCGTTTCGTCGCCGAGGTGCGTTTCGATCCCGACGATCTCGCCGCGAGCCGCATCGCGGTCGAGATCGATCCGGCGAGCGCGAAGACCGGCGTCGCCGACGTCGACCGCGAGCTCCGCCGCGCCAAGTGGTTCGATGTGGCGCAGTTCCCGACCGCGCGCTTCGCGGCGACCACGATCCGGCGCGTCGCGCCCGACCGCTACGAGGCCGCGGGCACGCTCACCATCCGCGACGCGACCGTGCCGGTGGTGCTTCCATTCACCCTCGCGCTCCAGCCCGATCCGGCGCGGCCGGGCGGGCGCACGGCGACGGCGCGTGGCGCGGTGACGGTCAAGCGCAGCGCCTTCGGCGTCGGCCAGGCGGAGTGGCGGGACACCAACATCGTCGCCGACGACGTCACGCTCGAGATCACGCTCGTCGCGCGCACGCCGTGACGGCGGCCTGCGTGCGACCGCGCCGGGCCGTCCGCTCACGCGGTGTGCGACAAGGAGGGAGGGGTGGAGGGGCGCGGCGCCGCGTGGCGTCGGCCAGGTCAGTCCCAGAACACGCGGACGCCGATCATCAGCGAGATCGGGTTGATCTTGACCGATCCGTCGCGGCCGTTGACGGTCGCGTCGGTCTTGAGCGGGCGGGTGTGCTTGAGCTCGGCCGTCAGCGCGACCTTGTCGCTCACGAACCAGTCGGTGCCGAGGCCGAACGAGCCGACGAACTTGGTGTCGCGCTCGCCGGCGAGCGAGGAGAGCCCGGCCGGCACGGTGCGGTCGGAGAACTCGCCCTGGCCGATGCCGGCGCCGGCGAGCACATAGGGCACGAGCCGGCCGTCGAGCACCGGGTAGCGGTAGCGGAGGAGGGCGAGGAGGGTCCAGAACGAGTATTCCGCGGTGACGCCGAGGCTCCCCTCCTCGATGTTCGTCTCGGAATACTCGCCGGCGAACTCGACACCCCAGTGGCGGTTGATGTTGTAGCCGATCGAGGCGCCGAAGGCGAAATCGGTCGGGCTCAGGAGCTCGACGCCGGGCAGCGACTTGTTGTCGGGCAGCACCATCGTGCCGCCGCGGAGGCCGACATACCAGCGGCCGCGGTCGCGGTCGGCGCGCGCCGCGGTCGAAGCCGGCGCCGACATGAGGCCGCCGGCGCGGTCGAAATAGACCCAGAAGCCGCCGGTCAGGTAGTAGGAATCGAGGCTGATGTCGACCGGCTGGCGGTTGACCGCGATCTCGGGCTCGAAGGCGAACAGATGCTTGCCCTCGATGCCGAAGGCGATGTGGTTGGTGAGGAAGTACTCGATGCCGCCGCCGACGGCGCCGACGAACGAGCTCGACAGGCTGCCGTCGACCCGCGCCCCGGTGTGGAGCACGTTGCGGTCGTTGAGCTCGCCCGAGCCCCAGCCGACGCCGAGGAGGAAATAGGGGACCAGCCGGTCGTTCATCAGCGGATAGCGGAGCCGCGCCTGCGCCATCGCCGTCCATGCCGCGTACTCGGCGATCTTGCCGGTACCGGGCTTCGACTGGAGCTGGGTCTCGACGAAATCGACCACCGCCTCGAGGCTGAGGAAGCGGCCATAGTCGAAGCCGAGCGCGCCGCCCGTGACCTGCTCGTCGGTCGGCGACTTGAGCCCGACACCGGGCGCGACATTGGTGTCGGTGTACCAGGCGCGGCCGAAATGGAGATGGAAATAGGGCCGGATCGCCGCATCCTGGGCCGCTGCCGCGACCGGGGCGCCGAGGACTGCGGTGACCGCCGGCGCGCGAACGAGATTCCGCACCCTGCCCCCTGTGACGCTTGCGGTCGGCGGTTCACCGGAACCCGTCGGCCGTCCGGTCCGCGCGCGTCTGACGCACGGAGGGTCCGGAGGGTGTCGGGAAGGGTGGTCCTCGGATGGAACGCGATGGTGGAGCCGAGGGGGATCGAACCCCTGACCTTCGCATTGCGAACGCGACGCTCTCCCAGCTGAGCTACGGCCCCACGCGCGCGGGATAATGCGGAACCGGCCGCGGCGCTGTCAAGCTTCGGGGGCCGGCGCCTTGCGCCGACGCAGGCCTTGAGGGTAGCTTGCCGCGGCCTCGAAACCGGAAAGGGCGGTCGTCGTCGCGATGGACATCCTGCTCAGGCCGCTGTTCCGCCTGATCGACGTGGTGCTCGATCTCTATATCTGGATCGTCATCTTCGCGGCGATCCTGAGCCTCCTCGTCGCGTTCAACGTGGTCAATACCGGCAACCGGCTGGTCTACATGATCGGCGACTTCCTGCACCGGGCGACGGAGCCGGCGCTCGCACCGATCCGCCGCCGTTTGCCCAGCCTCGGCGGCATCGACGTCTCGCCCGTCGTTCTCATCCTCGGCATCTGGTTCCTCCGCGAGGTGCTGCACGGTTTGGCGCGCGTGCTCGGCGTGTGAGCGCCGTGACGGCGCGGCGCATCGACGGGACGGCGCTCGCATCGGCACTCCGCGCGCGCGTCGCCGCCGCGGCGGCCGATCTCCGCGCGCGGGCGGGCATCGTCCCCGGCCTCGCCGCGGTGCTGGTCGGCGCGGATGCGGCGAGCGAGGTCTATGTCCGAAGCAAAGGCAAGGCCGCCGAGGCGGCTGGGCTCCGCTCGTTCACCCACCGGCTCGCGGCCGATGCCGCGCCGGCCGCGCTCCTCGATCTCGTCCACCGGCTCGTCGCCGACGAGGCGGTCGACGGCATCCTGGTGCAGCTGCCGTTGCCGCGACAGTTCGACGCGTCCGCGGTGATCGCGGCGATCGCGCCGGCCAAGGACGTCGACGGATTCCACGTCGTCAACGCGGGCCTCCTCGTGACCGGGCGCAGCGACCAGGCGCTGGTACCGGCGACGCCGCAGGGCTGCATGATGCTGCTCGGCTCGGTGCACGAACGCCTCGCCGGGCTCGACGCCGTCGTCGTCGGCCGCTCCAACATCGTCGGCAAGCCGGTGGCGAGCCTCCTCCTCGCCGCCGACTGCACGGTCACGATCGCGCACTCGCGGACGTGCGATCTTGAAACCAAATGCCGGAACGCCGACATCCTGGTGGCCGCGGTGGGGCGCGCGGGCTTCGTGCGCGGCGCGTGGATCAAGCCGGGTGCGACGGTGATCGACGTCGGCATCAACCGCGTCGCGGGTGCCGACGGCCGGGCACGGCTCGTCGGCGATGTCGACCATGACGAGGCGCGCGCGGTCGCCGGCGCGATCACGCCCGTCCCGGGCGGCGTCGGGCCGATGACGATCGCGTGCCTCCTCCGCAACACGGTGATCGCGGCGTGCCGGCGGCGCGGCATCGCGGTGCCGGCGGTGATCTGATCGACGGGCGCCCCGCGGCGCCGCAGAGAGGACACGATGACGGAAACGCTCTCGACCACACTCGGCCCGCTCGCCCTCGCGACCGCCTCGTTCGTGCTCGGCCATTTCATCCTGTCGAGCGGGCCGGTGCGGCCGCGGCTCATCGCGCTGATCGGCGAGCGCGGCTTCATGGTCGGCTACTCGATCTTCGCGATCGCGACGTTCGTGTCGATGAACCTCGCCTTCGCCCGCGCGCCGATGGTCCGCGTCTGGGTGGCGGGCGACTGGACCTGGCACCTCGCGCTCGCCGCGATGCCGTTCGCGGCGATCCTCCTGGCGTGTGGCTATCTCACGCGCAACCCGACCGCGATCGGCGGCGGCGCCGTCCTCGACCGGCCCGATCCGGCGCCCGGTATCTTCAAGCTGACGCGGCACCCGATCATGTGGGCGGTCGCGATCTGGGCGATCCTCCACGTGATCGCGACGGGCGACGGCGCGGCGATCCTCTATTTCGGCGGGCTCGCCGTGCTCGCCATCGGCGGCATGCTCCACATCGAGGCGCGTCGTGCGCGTTCGGGCGACGAGCGCTGGCGCCGGCTCGTCGCGGTCACCTCCTTCGTTCCCTTCGTCGCGGCGATCGAGGGCCGCACGCGGCTCTCGTTCCGCGAGATCGGCTGGGGCCGGATCGCGGTCGGGATCGCGGTCTATCTCATGTTCCTCTACGGCCACGAGGCGGTGATCGGCCTCAGTGTGGTGCCGCGGTCGTAGACGGTCCGCCGCGCTTGGCCATCGCCTCGCGCCGCGTGATGTAGGTCGAGGCGGCGAAGATCACGATCGCGCCGACCCAGGTCCAGACATCGCTCGCCTCGCCGAATAGGACGAAGGCGAGGATCGCGGTGAACGGCAGCCGCATGAAATCGATCGGCATCACCGCGCTCGCGTCCGCGGCGGCGAACGAGCGCGCCTGGCAGTAGTGCGCGCCCCAGCCGGCGAGCCCGAGCGCGAGGATCACGGGGATCTGCTCGAGGGTGGGCGTCACCCAGACGAAGAGCGAGGGGACGAGCGTCAGCGGCAGGTTGAGGATATTGAGATAGGCGACCGTGACCGCGGCCGGCTCGGTCCCCGACAGCGACTTGAGCACGATCCAGGTGCCGGCATAGAAGATCGTCGACAGGACCATGACGAGGACCGGGAGCTCGAACGGGATCACGCCCGGGCGGATGATGATCATGGCGCCGCCGAAGCCGATGATCGCCGCGATCCAGCGCGGCGCATCGACCGTCTCCTTGAGGACGAGCGCGGCGAGGACGATCGAGAACAGCGGGATCACGAACAGGAGTGCCGCCGTGTCGGCGAGCCCGACATAGGAGAGCGCCCAGAAATTGGTCAGCATCGCGAGCCACGAGAGCGTCGCGCGCAAGCCGTGCATCGCGAAGCGCTCGGTCCTGAGCACGGCGAGCCCGCCATGGACGATGAGCGGCACCGCGAGCCCGAGCCCGACGAGGTTGCGGAAGAACACGATCTCGACCGCGGGGATCGTGGTGGCGAGCCAGCGCACGCTCGCGAGGAGGACGGCGAACGAGAAGGCGGCGGCGAGCATCCAGAGCGCGCCGCGGACGAAGGAGGGCGCGCTCGCCATGTCAGGCCCCGCGCGCCGAAGCGGCCGCGCGCGCCCGGCGCGATTCGTGGCGCGTGACATAGGTGGTTGCGGCGAAGATCACGACCGCGCCGACCCAGGTCCACACATCCGATGTCTCGGCGAACAGCACATAGCCGAGGATCGCCGCCATCACGAGCTTCGAGAAGTCGATCGGGATCACGATCGAGGCATCGGCGAGGCGATAGGCGCGGCCGAGGAACATGTGCGCGAGCGTGCCGAACCCGCCGAGGGCTAGAATCCACGGCACGTGCTCCCAGCGCGGCCCCGACCAGTCGGCGAGCGAGGGCACGAGCGCGAGCGGCAGCGCAATGGCGTGGAACTGGAACGACAGCATCGCGCCGGAGAAGCGGCCGGCGAGCGACTTGGTCATCAGATGCGTGCCGGCGTAGAAGGCGACCGAGACGAGGACGAGGAGGATCGCAGGGCTCACCGCCTCGAAGCCGGGGCGGATGATGACGAGCGCGCCCGCGAATCCGATCAGCGTCGCGACGGCACGGCGCGCACCGACGCCCTCGCCGAGGATGAGCGCCGCGCCGACGATGATGAAGAGCGGCTGGGTGAACTGGAGCGCGACGGCATCGGTCAGCGGCACCAGGCCGAGGGCGGCGAACCATGCCGCCATGCCTGCGAAGCCGAACACGCCGCGCGCGCACACGGTGCCGCGCCGGTCGGTGGTGAGCTCGCGCCGGCCCTCGCGCAGGAACCACGGCAGCTGGAGCGCGCAGGCGACGAGGCAGCGGAACAGGACGATCTCGTACGGAGAGAAGCTCGGCGACAGCCAGCGCACGGTCGCGACCATCGCCGAGAAGGCGGCGGCCTGCGCCAGCATCCAGAGCGCGCCCTCGACGACGGCGGAGCGCGCCGGCCGTCCGGCCATCGCGGCTCGTCCGTGTCGCGCGGCTATCGCTGCGGCCTCAGTCGAGCGTCCCCTTGCGCGTGGCGGCGCGGAGCCGGAGCCGGAGCGCGTTGAGCTTGATGAAGCCGGCGGCGTCGCGCTGGTCGTAGACCTGGTCCTGCTCGAAGGTGACATGCGCCTGCGAATAGAGGCTTCGCGGCGACTTCCGGCCCATCACCGTGACCGCGCCCTTGTAGAGCTTGAGCCGGACCGTCCCAATGACGTTGGCCTGGCTCTGATCGATCAGGGTCTGCAGCATCTCGCGCTCGGGCGAGTACCAGAAGCCGTTATAGATCAGCTCGGCATAGCGCGGCATGAGATCGTCCTTGAGGTGGCCGGCGCCACGGTCGAGCGTCAGGCTCTCGATGGCGCGGTGCGCGACGTGGAGGATCGTGCCGCCGGGCGTCTCGTAGACGCCGCGCGACTTCATGCCGACGAAGCGGTTCTCGACCAGGTCGATGCGGCCGATGCCATGGCGTCCGCCGCGATGGTTGAGCTCGGTGAGGAGCGTCGCGGGCGTGAGCCGGCGCCCGTCGATCGCGACCGCATCGCCCTGCTCGAAAGCGATCTCGATCACTTCTGCCGTGTCGGGCGCCTTCTCGGGCGCGACGGTCCGGATGAACATCGATTCGTCGGGGCTGACCCACGGATCCTCGAGCGCCTTGCCCTCGAACGAGGTGTGCAGGAGGTTGGCGTCGATCGAGTAGGGCGGCTCGCCGTATTTGTCGCGCGCGATCGGAATCTGGTGGCTCTCGGCGTACTGGATCAGCCGCGTGCGCGAGTTGAGGTCCCATTCGCGCCACGGCGCGACGACCTTGATGTCGGGCTGCAGCGCATAATAGGTGAGCTCGAAGCGCACCTGGTCGTTGCCCTTGCCGGTGGCGCCGTGCGCGACGGCATCGGCGCCGGTGGCGCGCGCGATCTCGATCTGGCGCTTGGCGATCAGGGGCCGCGCGATCGAGGTGCCGAGGAGATAGACGCCCTCGTAGAGCGCGTTGGCGCGGAACATCGGGAACACGAAGTCGCGCACGAAGGTCTCGCGCAGGTCCTCTATGAAGATCTCCTTGACGCCGAGCATCTCGGCCTTCTTGCGCGCCGGCTCGAGCTCCTCGCCCTGGCCGAGATCGGCGGTGAAGGTCACCACCTCGCACGCATAGACGTCCTGCAGCCAGCGCAGGATGACCGAGGTGTCGAGCCCGCCGGAATAGGCGAGGACGACCTTCTTGACGCCTTGCACGAGCGGCGCGGCCATGACGGGCCCTTTCCTGATGATCGGTGCGGCGGCGCAGTATAGGCGCTCGGCCCGCGAGGGCAATCGGGCCGTCGGGGCCGCGGCGGGCGACGGGTGAGACGCGGTCGGGCGATCCGCCGCCGTCAGGCCGGGCGCGTCTTGCGCTCGCGCTCGCTCGCCGACTTGAGCTGGCCGCAGGCGGCCAGGATGTCGCGGCCGCGCGGCGTGCGCACCGGCGCGCTGTAGCCCGCGTCGTTGACGATCGCGGCGAAGCGCGCGATGGCGGCGCCGGTCGAGCACTCGTAGGGCGCGCCGGGCCACGGGTTGAACGGGATCAGGTTGACCTTGGCCGGGATGCCGTCGAGGAGGCGGACGAGCGCGTGTGCGTCGGCGGGGGAATCGTTGATGCCCTTGAGCATCACGTATTCGAAGGTGATGCGACGCGCGTTGCTCGCGCCGGGATAGTCGCGGCAGGCGGCGAGGAGCTCGGCGATCGGATAGCGCCGGTTGAGCGGGACCAGCACGTCGCGGAGCTCGTCGGTCACGGCGTGGAGCGAGATCGCGAGCTTGACGCCGAGCTCGGCGCCGACGCGGCGGATCATCGGCACGACGCCCGCGGTCGAGAGCGTGATGCGCCGGCGGCTGATCGCGATGCCCTCGCGGTCGACGATGATGCCGAGCGCCTTCGCCACGTTGTCGTAGTTGTAGAGCGGCTCGCCCATCCCCATCATCACGATGTTGGAAAGGAGACGCACGTCCTGCGGGCTCGGCCACTCGCCGCAGGAGTCGCGCGCGATCAGGAGCTGGCCGACGATCTCGGCGGCGTCGAGATTGCGCACCCAGGCCTGCGTGCCGGTGTGGCAGAAGGCGCAGTTGAGGGTGCAGCCGACCTGCGCCGAGACGCAGAGCGCGCCGCGGTCCTCCTCGGGGATGAAGACCGTCTCGGCCTCCTTGCCGTCGGCGTAGCGAAGGAGCCATTTCCGCGTGCCGTCGACCGAGTTCTGCTCGGCGGCGATCGCCGGGCGCGCGATGGTGAAATGCTCGGCGAGAAGCGCGCGCACCGGCTTGGCGAGCGTGGTCATGGTGTCGAAGTCGCGGACGCCGTGGTGGTAGATCCAGTGCCACACCTGGCGGGCGCGGAAGGCGGGAAGGCCGAGCCCGGCGAGCGCGCGGCCGAGCTCCTCGCGCCCGAGCCCGACCAGGTTGCGCCGGTCGGTCACGGTCGGCTCGAGGACGTCCTTCTCGATCACCAGGGCCATGACGGTGATATGGCACGCCGCGGGCCGCGCGGGAAGCGGCTCAGGCGCGCACCACGGCGGGATCGCGGCGGAGCCGCAGCCAGACGACGGCGGCGAAGGCGATCAGGATCATCGGGATGTCGGCGTAGAGCACCGTGTTCCAGCCGACGGTCTGGGTGAGATAGCCCGACGCCAGCGTCGAGGCCGCGACCGTGCCGAAGATCATCATGTCGTTGAAGCCCTGCACCTTGGCCCGCTCCGACGGCCGGTAGGTGCGGGTCAGGAGATCGGTCGCGCCGACGAAGAGAAGGCTCCAGCCGGCGCCGATGCAGATATTGGTGAGGAGGAAATTGATCTCCGCCAGACCGCCGAGGCCCGCGGCGACGGCGGCGAGCGCGAGGACGACGCCGAGCGACATGACGTTGAGGAGGCCGAAGCGGTTGATCATCCATCCCGTCACGAAGGACGGCGCATACATCGCGACGATGTGCCACTGGATGACCGAGGCGGTGGTGTCGAAATCGAAACCGCAGGCCTGCATCGAGAGCGGCGTCGAGGTCATCAGGAACACCATCGCGCTCCACGCGATCATGCCGCCGAGGACGGCGACGATGAACGACGGCTGGCGGGCGATCTCGGCGAGCGGGCGGCCGGGATCGGCGCGCTCGGCGGCGGTGAGCGGCGGCAGGTTGACCCGCGAGACGACGAGGATGCCGAGGAGCGGCACGACGGCGAGCACGAGATAGGTGCCGGCGAAGACGTAGAGCGGCAGCATCTCGCGCGTCGACTTGGCGAGCTCGGGGCCGATGATCGCCGCGAGGATGCCGCCGCCGATGACATAGGAGATGGCGCGGACGCGGAACTGCGGATCCTCGGCCGCCTCGGCGGCGGCGAAGCGGTAGAACATCGCGAAGGACGAGAAGACGCCCATCTGCACGGTCGCTGCGACGTAGAGCCAGAACGCGTGCATCCAGATTGCCGCCGCGCCGGTGAGCGCGCCGGTGATGCCGAACAGCCCGCCCAGCATGAAGCCCTGGCGGCGGCCGATATTGCGCATCAGGAACGAGGCCGGGGTCGCGACCGCCATGACCGCGAGCCACTGGAAGGCGTGCGGCAATGTGGCGAGCGACTTGTCCTCGGCGAGCATCGCGCCGACCAGCGGTGCGGTCGTGATCATGATCGAGACGGTCGTGTTGGCGAGCGCCTGGGCGATCAAGAGGATCAGGACGTTGCGCTTGGCGGCGGCGGACGCCATCGGGCGGGGCTCTCTCGGGTTGCGCGCGGCGAGATTACCCGCAGTGACGCGGCGAGGCCATGACTAACGCCGGGCGCCCCGGACCGCGATGGTGCCGGCGGCGAAGATCACCGCCGCGCCGGCCCAGGTCCAGAGCCCGGTCACCTCGCCGAAGAACAGCGCGCCGATCGCCACCGCGAAGGGCAAACGGAGGAAATCGAGCGGCACGATGATCGATGCTTCGACGGCGGCGAAGGCCTTGGCCTGGGTGATGAAGGCGCCGGCGCCGGCGATCCCGATCAGGATGATGGCGGGCACGAGGTCCCAGCCGATCTCGCGCCAGCCGGGGAGCGCGGCGAGAAGGCTCGGCCCCAGCATGCCGAGATTGGCGAGGAGCACGATCATGATCGGATCGCCATAGCGGCGGAGGACGCGCACCGTCAGCCATTCGACGGCGAACACGGCGGCGGCGAACAGCATCGAGATCGCCGGCCATCCGACGTCGGCGAAGCCGGGCCGCACGATCAGGAGCGCGCCGCCGAAACCGGCGAGCGTCGCGCCGATCTGGACCGGACCGAGCCGCTCGCCGAGGAAGAGCCCGGCGCCGAGAAGCGCGAAGAGCGGGATCGTGAACTGGAGCGCGGTCGCGTCGGCGAGCGGCATGTGGCCGAAGGCGTAGAAGCTCGCATAGGTGCCGGTCAGGGTGAGCGTGATGCGGAGCGCATGGAGCCGGAGCGCCGGCCGCGACAGGTCCATGTGCCGGATGAGCGCGAGGAACGGCGCGCCGAGGAGGACGATGACGAGCGTGCGGACGAACACGATCTGCGCCGTGTCCATGTGCGCCGAGAGGGCGTGGACGGTGGCGTTGGTGACGATGAAAAGGAACGCCGACGCCGCCATCCACAAGGCGCCGCGGATCACTGCGGCGCGGCGGTCGCCGGCGGCGCGGGATTCAGCGTCCGTCACAGGCGCGCTGGCTCGCGCGGTGCGCGGCGTTGAAACCCTTGAGAGAGAAGAGGTCGCTCGTCCGCGTGTTGCGGCTCGAGATGCCGCGCACCGCGAGCTCGCGCCCGGCGATCATGGCGCGGACGATCGCGGTGTCGGCCTGGCCGTCGAACGCCCAGGCCGTGTCGCCCTTGGTGAACAGCTTGAAGGTCTGGCCGTCGATCTGGAGCTCGACCGGCACGTCGTCCTTGAAGGTGTAGCCGGCGGTGAAGCTCACCTCGTTCGCGACCTTGTCGGTGGTGCGGCTGGTGATCTGCATGAACACCTCGCCGCGGCGCGAGTAGTTGCCCTCGGACTTCTTGGGCACGCTGTGGATGTAGCAGATCTTGCCCTTGCCCTCGTCGACGACATAGGCCTGCCAGTCGTCGAACACGCCGAGCCGGCTGACCGCGGCGGCGGCGGGAGAGGCGGCGGCAGTGGCGGCGACGGCGAGGGCGAGGATCACGAGACGCATCGGTCCAACTCCATGGCTATTGCTGGTCCCCGTCTGGCGCGGGTTTGGTGACTGAGGCGGCGGTGCGGCGCTCCCTGCGCCGGAGCGGTGCACCGAACACATGCGGCGGCAGCGTCTCGACCGGCCCGCCCGGCCGCACCGGCCGGTCGGCGAAGCGCCGGGTCGAGAGCAGGCGATCGTACATCACGATCGCGCCCGCGGTGCCGAGATTGATCGAGAACCGGGTCGGGATGCGCACCACGTCGGCGCAGCGCGCGAGGAGGGCGGGCGTGAGCCCGCGCCGCTCGCCGCCCAGCACATAAGCGGCGAGCCGCGGGTGGCGGAAGCTCGGCAGCTCGACCGCGTCGTCGGTGAGCTCGATCCCGACCAGCCGGCAGCCCTCGGGCAGCCGCATCGACTCGACGGAGACGAAACTGTAGAACGGGACGCGCTCGGCCGAGTTCGCGGTGTCCGAGCGCGCATCCTCGACGCGCGCGGTCGCGGCCACGGTGAACACGAAGCTGGCGCCGAAGGCGTGCGCCGAGCGGACCAAGCTGCCCAGGTTCATTGCCTTGTCGACGCCCTCGACGCCGATGCCGAAATAGCCGCGGGTCATGGACTAGATGTCGCAAGCCCGGCGCGCCGGTGCAACCCCCGACCCCGCCGGCCGGCGCGAGGCTCCGAACCATGGATGAAACGGTCCGCGCCCAGTACGAGGCCTATCCCTACCCGCCGCGCGACCCGGCCGAGGAGGCGACGCGGCTCGTCACCGGCTCGCCGAGCCACGTGCTCGAGATCGACCACTACGTGTTCGCCGGGCGGCGCGATTTCGCCCGCCCGTTCCGCGCGCTGTTCGCCGGCGGCGGCACCGGCGACGGCACGGTGATGCTCGCCCAGCAGCTCGCCGACCGCGGCACGCCGGCCGAGATCGTCCACCTCGACCTCTCCGCCGCCGCGCAGGCGATCGCGGCCGCGCGCATCGCCCGGCGCGGGCTCGCGGTCCGCTTCGTCCAGGGCTCGCTCCTCGCGCTCGACCGGCTCGGCCTCGGCGGCTTCGACTACATCGACTGCTGCGGCGTCCTCCACCATCTCGACGATCCGCTCGCCGGCTTCCGCGCCCTCGAGCGCGCGCTCGCGCCCGACGGCGGCATGGGGGTGATGGTCTATGCGCCGCTCGGCCGGACCGGGGTCTATCCGCTCCAGGCGCTCCTCCGCGCCCTCGCCGGCGAGGCGCCGCTGGCCGACCGTCTCGCGCTCGCGCGCCGCCTCCTGCCGCAGCTCCCGGCGACCAACTGGTTCAAGCGCAACCCGCATCTCCACGACCATCTGAGCCTCGGCGATGCCGGGCTCTTCGACCTCCTGTTGCACAGCCGCGACCGCGCGTTCTCGATCGCCGAGCTGGCGCGCCTCGTCGCCGACGCGGGCTTGCGCATCGCCGGGCTCTGCAACGCGATCCGCTACGAGCCGGCCGCCTATCTCGACGACCGCACGCTCCTCGCGCGCCTCGACGGGCTCGTGCCGCTCGACCGCGCCGCCTTCGCCGAGCTCCTCGCCGGCAACATCAAGACCCACACGTTCTATGTCGTGAAGGCGGCGAACCCGGCCGACACGGTGGCCCGCCCCGACGGTACCGACGCGATCCCGGTGCTGCGCGACGGCGACGGCCCGGCGCTCGCGCTCCGGGCGCGCACCAACCGCATCGTCCACATCGGCTATGACGGGCTCGACCTCCGTCTGCCGCTGCCCGCGCTCGCGCCCGAGATCCTGGCCCGCATCGACGGCACGCGGACGCTCGGCGCTATCCACCGCGCGCTCGCCGAGGCGGTGCGCCCGGCGCCCGAGTGGGCGGCGTTCAAGGCCGAGTTCGACCGGCTCTATCTGACGCTGCACGGTCTCGGCTGCCTCTTCATCCGCCACGCGGCGTGAGCGGCGGCGGGCGGAGGAGGATCAGGCCCGAGAGCGCGGCGCCGGCGGCGAGGACGAAGAAGCCGGTGGTGTAGGTGCCGGTCAGCGCGACGAGGACGCCGAACAAGGGCGGCGAGACGACGACGCCGGTGAAGGTCACGGTGAGCGCGCCGCCGGTCGCGCGGCTGGTCTCGGCGCGCGGCGCGATGCGCGCGACCTCGGCGAGGAAGACGCCGTTCCAGCCGACCGCGGTGGCGCCGAACGCCGCGGCGACGAGCGCGATCGCCCAGAACGGCGAGCCGCCGGCGAAGAACGCGGTCGCCGTCGCGGCACTCGCCATCAGGAGCCCGAGAACGGCGAGGACGAGACGGGCGCGCGCGGTCCAGTCGGCGACCGCGCCCCAGAACACGCGGCCCGCGATGCCGCCGGCCTGCGAGATCGAGAGGACGAGCCCGGCCTCGACCAGGCCGAGCCCGATCTCGGTGACGAGATAGGTGACGAGGAAGGCGGTCATGCATTGCTGGGTGGCCGAGAACGTGGCCGAGGTGAGGACGAGGGTGCGGAGCGCGGGCGCGCGGAGGACGAGGCGGAGCGGCTCGATCACCCCGCCGCGGAAGAGGAGGGCGCGCGGCTCGCGGTCGGCATCGAAGCGCCGGCGCGTCGGCTCGATCGCGAGCGCGCCGGCGAGGCAGATGAGGCCGACGATCCAGGCCGCCGCGCGCCAGCCATAAGCGAGGACCAGCGCCGGCACCAGCGCGCCCGCGATCATGCCGCCGACCGGGACGCCGGTCTGCTTGATCGAGAACACGAGCGACATCAGCCGCGGCGAGGTGTGGCGGGAGAGGATGTGCGAGGACGCGGGCGTGGTCGGGCCGTAGCCGAGGCCGACGACGAGTGCCGCGGCCATGACGAGCGGCCACGGGCCCGCGGTCGCGAGCGCGAGCCCGAGCGAGGCGACGGCGAGCGCGGCCTGGCTGAGGCGGATGCCGCCGTGGCGGACGACGAAGCCGCCGCAGAAGAGCGTCGCGGTTAGCGCGCCGACATAGACGAAGGCGGAATAGGCGCCGACGAGTGCGCTCGGCGCGGTGTCGAGATCGGGCGCGGAGTGGGGCGCCATGATCGGCATCGCGAGCGAGGCGATCGTGACGAGCGCCTGCACCGCGAGCGTCGCGGCGAGGGCGGTCGCCGTGATGGCGGCGGGGCTCGACATGGGATCGGCGGCGGTCCGGACGGCGGGAGGGCCGGCAGTGTGCGGGCCGCCGCGCGCCCGGTCAATGCGCCGTGACAAAGATCGAGCGGCGCTCGTCGTCGCCGCGAGCGCGGGCTAGGCTCAGGCCAGGGTGGCGTGAGGACCGCCGCCGCCTGACTCGGGGCGGTCGCTGCGGCGGGCTACTTACCCGCGGCTCCTACACCAACCGGTGGGACACGACCCTCAGAAAGAAGCCAAGCGTCTTGAATCGCGCCCGTGCGCCCGAATAGTACGGTCGGTAATGTTCGGCCCGCCGAGAGTTGCACGACATCGGCAAGGAAGGCCTCAAAGGCTTCCTGCGTCACACGCAAGCGAGCCTCGTCGAGACCGTCAATGAGGAGAGCAGTAGTTTGGGACTGCCAATTCGGATATAGCCCGGACTTGACGAGTCCTCCGCTCATTGTGTTCCCGCCGACCGGATCTGCCTTAGCAAGATCGACATACACTGCACCAGTAACAAATGCGATTTGCCGCGCCAGGGTAGACTTACCGACGGCGCCGGGAGCAGAAACGAGAAGGATTGGGCTGCTTTGAGGATCGTCATCCGAGCTTAGCTCAGTGCTCAAGGCGAGTGGCGCCTCTTTGAACGTCGCGAACCCCTCATTCACGAAAGACCAACCTGGGACGAGAGATTGAGTAGCGGCGGCGGTCACAGGAAGGCGTGGTCGCCAAAAATTCTCCATCGTGAAGTCGGACATACAGCCTCTCGTGCGGGGTTGCGCTCGCTCCGGGTTGGAGTTTGGTTGTGGATCAATGAGCCATCAAGTTGCCGGCACCCTTGCTTGTGATCCGGCTGACACACGAGTCCTCGGCTGAGAATGGCGCGAGAGCGCCGGCCGGGCAACGCGGGGTCGGCATAGACGCCTCCCACCCCTTCACCCCGCCAGCGCGTCGATCTCGGCGTCGGTCGGGAAGCGGCCGAGCGCGTAGCGCGAGAGCGCGAGCCGGCCGTCGACGCTGACGTCGAACTGGCCGCTCGTGCCGTGCTCGAGCACGACGTCGGCGACGCCCCTGGCCGCGAGGCGCGCCCTCGCACGGAGGGCGTGCGGCTCGTAGCCTCAGCGGTGGCAGTAGCGGATGCGGACCTGCACGGCCGGGTTCTCCCTGGGCGCGTCGGCGGTGGGCCCGAGTCTGCCACCGGCGCCGGCCGGGCGCCAGCGGGGTTCGGCCACCCGTCGTCACCGGATCGTGTCCCGGCGCCGGACGAGCGCGGTTGAACGTTCAACCACCGCCCCCTATCCTGGTCGCCTGACGACGGGAGGCGCCGATGTCCGACGAGCGACGCCGCGGGGCGGCCGAATCCTTCGAGATCGAGGCCTATCTGCCCTATCGCCTCGGCCTGGTCGCGCATCGCCTCGGCCTCAGCGCCGCGCGCGACTATTTCAGCCGCTTCGGCATCGGGCTCCGCGAATGGCTGGTGCTCACCGTCCTCGGCCGCGGCGGGCCGCAGACCGCGCAGGCGATCGTCGGCCGCGCCGCGCTCGACAAGGCGACCGTGAGCCGCGCGATCGCGGTTCTCGCCGACCGCGGCCTGGTCGAGCGGGGTGGCGATCCGGCCGATGCCCGCCGCCAGCCGGTCGCGCTGTCGGAGTCCGGCCGCCTCGTGTTCGAGGCGCTCCTCCCCCAGGCGCGCGCCCGCGCCGCCCGGCTCGTCGCGGCGCTCGACGACGACGAGCGCGCGCGCCTCGACGGCATTCTCGCCAAGCTCCTCGCCGCGACGGACGCGATGCTCGCCGACGACGAGCGCAGCGGCGCGCGGTCGCGCGCGCGGAAGAGGCGGGACTGACCGTGCGGCTCTTCTCGCACCGTCATCGCCCGGTCCATCTCGGCGCGCTGCCGCTCGAGCGCCTGGCGCGCGCCTCGGCGCCGATGCCGGTCGCCGCGCAGCTGGCGCCGATCCCGAACGATCCCGAGCGCCGCGCCGAGAACCTCACGGCGGCGTGCTATTTCATGGACGCGACGCTCGCCGGCATCGCGCGCGTGCCCGAGGCGGCGTGGACCGGCGGCCGGCTCGACCACGCGTTCGCGATCGCGATCGTGGTCGAGGACGGGCCGGTGCCGCGCGACGGCGCACCGGGCGCCGCCTGGATCGGCGGCGCGAACGCGGCCCGCGGCGATCTCCGCGCCGGCGAGATCGCCACCGTCATCGCCGGCTATATCCGCCGCCTCGGTTTCGCCGCGCGCGCCCATACCGCGACCGAGAGCGAGATCGATACCGGGACGATCCTGGTCCACGCCGGGCTCGCGACCGTCGCCGACGGCAGGCTCCGCGTCCCGTTCCTGGAGACGCGCTACCGCGCCGCGGTCGTCACCACCGCCATGACGCTCGCCCCCGACCGGCCGCTCGGGCAGAGCACCCTCCGCGCGGGCGGGCTCGTCCGCCGGCTCGGCCTCGGCGGCACGCGGCCGTCCGGGCAGGACCCGTGGCGTCGCCGCCGTCCGGTCCATCTCGGCCCCTACCCGATGGAGCGGATCTGCCGCGTCGCGACGACGACGACGCTGATCACCGACGACGTGCCGCGCGTGCCCAAGCGCGCGAGCTTCTTCTCGCGCGCGCTCGCCGGCGATCTCGGCGACAAGGCGCAGCGCGAGCGCCGCCGCTTCGCGGTCAAGCATCCCTTCGTCGAGGCGATGACGCCGCTCCTCCAGGGCACGGTGCCGCTGCAGGACGGCCCGGTCGCGGCCTCGATCGCGCCGGGCAACGCCGATCCCGCCGCCAACGCCGACACGGTCAAGGCGACGTCCTATTTCCTCGGCGCCGACATGGTCGGGATCTGCCGCGCGCCGGGCTATGCCTGGTATTCGCACGAGGAGGACGGCACGCCGATCGCGCCCGATCATCCGAACGCGATCGTGATGCTGATCGACCAGGGCTTCGAGACGATGGAGGGCGCCTCGGGCGACGACTGGATGTCGGGCGGCCAGAGCATGCGCGGCTATCTCCGCTCGGGCGAGATCGCGAGCGTGATCGCGGCGCAGATCCGGAGCCTCGGCTATTCGGCGCGCGCGCACACCAATGCGTATTCGCAGGTCCTCCACATCCCGCTCGTGCTGCTCGCGGGCCTCGGCGAGCTCAGCCGGATCGGCGAGCTCGTGCTCAACCCGTTCGTCGGGCCGCGCTTTAAGTCGGTCGTCGTCACCACCGACATGCCGCTCGCGCACGACCGGCCGATCGATTTCGGCCTCCAGGACTTCTGCAACCAGTGCCTCAAATGCGCGCGCGAATGCCCGTGCAACGCGATCTCGTTCGGCGACAAGATCATGTTCAACGGCTACGAGATGTGGAAGCCGGACGCCGAGAAGTGCACGCGCTATCGCGTCACCAACCCGCACGGCTCGGGCTGCGGGCGGTGCATGAAGATGTGCCCGTTCAACACCGAGGGGCCGCTCGTCCACTGCGCCTTCCTGTGGGCGGCGATCCACCTGCCGTTCACGCGCGCGTGGATCGCGAGGCTCGACGACTGGGTCGGCAACGGCACGCGCAACCCGGTGAAGAAGTGGTGGTTCGACCTCGAGGTCGTCGACAAGGTCTCGGTCGTGCCCAAGGGCGTCAACGCGCGCGACCTCGATCGCGACGCGGTGATGAAGCCCGAGGACCAGAAGCTCGCGGTCTTTCCCGCCGACATGATGCCGCCGCCCGATGCCAAGGCGCCGGTGCCGGTCGACCGCAAGGAAGGTCTCCGGCGCGCCGCGGCGGCGGAGAAGGCCGCGGCCGCGCGGGCCCGCCTCGGCCGCTGACCCGCGGCGACACCCGATCCCGCCCCATCGCCGCCCCATCGCCGTCCAGGTCGTCCGCGCCGCGATCATGGTCTAAGCTCGGCGCCATAAACCTGCGGAGGAGGGCGCCATGGCGGCGAAGGGATTGATCTCGGTGGACCAGCTGTTCCGCGTCGACGGCGAGGTCGCGCTGATCACCGGCGGCGGGTCGGGCTTCGGGCGGGTCGGCGCGTTCGCGCTCGCCGAGGCTGGCGCGGCGATCGCGGTGACCGACATCGACCTCGATTCGGCGCGCCGGGTCGCGGCCGACATCGAGGCCGCCGGCGGGCGCGCGGTCGCATTCCGGATGGACGTCGCCGACCGCGCCGAGGTGCGCGCCGTGATCGCCGAGGCGGCGGCCCTGTTCGGCGGCATCCACATCCTCCTCAACAGCGCCGGCATCGTCGGCCGCGGCCCGACCGAGGATCTCGCCGACGAGACCTGGGACCGCGTCATGGCGGTCAACCAGACCGGCGTCTTCCTGTGCTCGCGCGAGGCCGGCCGCCACATGCTGAAGGCCGGGCGCGGCTCGATCATCAACATCTCCTCGATCATGGGCCTGTCGGGCGGCGGGCTCTATCCTCACCTCTCCTACCACGCGACCAAGGGCGCGCTCGTCAACATGACCCGTGCGCTCGCGGTCGAGTGGGCGAAGAAGGGGGTGCGCGTCAACGCGATCGCGCCGACATTCTTCCGCACCGGCTTCGGCAAGGATCTCCTCGCCAACAACGCGATGGTGAAGGCGATCGAGGACCGCACGCCGATGGGCCGGCTCGGCGATCCGCGCGAGCTCGCCGGCGGCATCCTCTATCTCGCGAGCCCGGCGTCCTCGATGGTGACCGGACACACCCTCGCGATCGACGGCGGCTGGCTCGCGATCTGAGCGCGACCGGCCGGGCGCTACAGGTCGCGCGTGAGCCCCTTCCGCCAGAGGACGTCGCCCGCGCCCGCCCCGTTCGCCGCGCGCGCCATCACGAACAGGAGGTCGGACAACCGGTTGAGGTAGCGGAACGCCTCGCGGTTGACCTTCTCTGCCGCCGCGAGCGCGCTCGCCGCGCGCTCGGCCCGGCGCACCACCGCGCGCGCGAAGTGGAGATGCGTCGCCGCCGCGCCGCCGGCCGGCAGGATGAATGAGGAAAGCGGCGCCAGCGCCTCGTTGAGCCGGTCGATCTCGCGCTCGAGCCGCGCGGTCTGCGCCGCCACGATGCGGAGCGCGCCGTCGGCCGGGTCGTCGCCCGGCACGGTGATGTCGGCGCCGAGATCGAACAGGTCGTTCTGCGCGCGGGCGAGCATCGGGCCGAGCGTCGCGTCGGCGAGGTGGAGCCGCGCGAGGCCGATCGCACAATTGGCCTCGTCGATCTCGCCCTGCGCCGCGATGCGGAGCGCGTGCTTGGCTACGCGCGTGCCGTCGGCGAGCGAGGTCAGCCCGTCGTCGCCGTCGCGGGTGTAGATGCGATCGAGTCTGACCATCGCCGTCCCCCGATTGTGCGTCCCGTCGCGACCTTATATAGTACGCGCCGACGGTTCCCGTAGTCCGGGATGAAAAGGGAACCCGGCATGGCCGCGCCACGCGGTCCGAGCCGGGGCTGCCCCCGCAACTGTAGGCGAGGAGCCGCGACGCTGACCCCTTCGGGGGGCCACTGGGAGACCGGGAAGGCCAAGGCGCCGCGGCGTCGATCCGCGAGCCAGGAGACCTGCCGTCGGCTTCGTCACCCAACCACCGGGCGGGGTGCCCCGTTGGTGCGGAGGATCTCCGTCGGCGGTGACACGCATGGTCGTGTTTCACCGTCCCATGGAGACACTCGATGATCCCCCGACGACCGTTCCGCATCGCCACGGCGGCGATCGCTCTGACATTGGCGGCGGGTGCCGCCGGCGCCCAGACCGCGCTCCCCGACACCGTGGTCACCGCGACCCGCATCGCGACGCCGCCTAACCGCATCGCCTCGACCATCGCGGTGATCACCGCCGACGACATCGCGCGCAAGCAGTACCGCACCATCGACGAGGCGCTCCGGTCCGAGCCCAGCCTCGCGGTCGCGCGCTCGGGCGGGCCGGGCAAGCTCACCTCGATCTTCAGCCGCGGCGCCAACTCGAACCACACCCTCGTCCTCCTCGACGGGATCGAGCTCAACGACCCCTCGACCGCCAACGGCGCGGCCGATCTCGGCGGCATCGCCCTCGACGACGTCGAGCGGATCGAGGTGCTCTATGGCTCGCAGGGGACGCTCTACGGCTCGGACGCGATCGGCGCCGTCATCAACATCATCACCAAGGAGGGCAAGGGGAAGCCGGTCGCGGCGCTCACGCTCGAGGGCGGCTCGTTCGGCACCTTCAACCAGGCGGCGAGCGTGCGCGGCAGTGCGGAGCGGCTGTCCTATGCGTTCAACGTCCAGCATCTCCGCACCACCGGTCTCTCGGCGACGACGCCCGAGTTCGCCCCGCCCGGGCGCAGCAACGACGACGACGCCTTCGACAACATCACGCTCGGGACGAAGCTCGGCTACCGCGCGAGCGACGATCTCTCGTTCAACCTCGTCGCGCGCCACAGCCGGACCCGCAACGATCTCGACCTCAACGTGTTCCCGGTCCAGTCGGACGACGATTCGCGGAGCCGGAGCGACCAGACGGCGGTGCGGGCCGAGGCCAGGCTCGCGGCCTTCGACAAGCGGACCGAGCACCGGCTCGGCGTCTCCTATACCCGCACCGATCGCCGCGACCGCGACGACCGCGATCCGGTCAACGCGTTCGATTTCCTGCGCGACCGCAATCTCGGCACGCGGACCAAGATCGACCTCCAGAACGATCTCCGTGTGGTGCCCGGCCACGTGTTCACGCTCGGGCTCGAGACCGAATCGGAGACGATCGATTCGAACCTCGTCTCCGACAGCCTGTTCGGGCCGTTCTCCTCGAGCGCCGACGCATCGAACCGGACCAACGCGATCTTCCTCCAGGACCAGTTCACGATCGGCGGCGGGCTGTTCGGCACGGTCGGCGTCCGCGTCGACGACCACGAGCGGTTCGGCACCGAGCCGACCTGGCGCGTCGCGGTCGGCTACCGGGTCGACGACTGGGGGACGACGCTCCGCGGCTCGTACTCGACCGGCTTCAAGGCGCCGTCGCTCTTCCAGCTGTTCGGCGCCTCGATCTCGGGCTTCGGCACCTTCCTCGGCAACCCGAACCTCGAGCCCGAGCGGAGCGCCGGCTACGAGATCGGCGTGACGCAGCGTCTCTTGGACGGGCGGCTCCGGTTCGGGCTCACCTGGTTCGACCAGGAGGTCGAGAATCTGATCGTCGCCGAGGCGACCACCAACAGGAATGTCGGGCGCGCCGATCTCGACGGCATCGAGGCGAGCGTGGCGGCGAGCCTCACCGATCGGATCGACGCACGGCTCGGCTATTCCTTCGTCCGCGCGCGCGACCGCGACTCGGGCAACGATCTCCTCCGCCGCCCGCGCCATCGCGGCAGCGCCGATCTGGCGTGGCGGGCGAGCGATACGCTGACGATCTCGAGCGAGCTCATCTATGTCGGCAACCGGCGCGACATCGACGCCGCGACATTCGCCACCATTCGCTTGCCGTCCTATGCGCTCCTCGGCGTCACCGGCGCCTGGCGCGTGCACGAGCAGGTGACGCTGTTCGGCCGCGTCGCGAACCTGCTCGATGTCCAGTACGAGGACCCCGACGGCTTCGCGCAACCGGGGATCGGCGCCTTCGTCGGCGTGCGTGCGACCTACTGAGGCGCGCGCGGCGCAAGCCGCGTCTTGTGCGGGAATGTCCGCCGCGCGGTCTCGATCCGGAGCGGCACCTCGACATAGGCGCCCTGCAGGAACAGCGGCACCTGGTCGAGGAAGCTCGCCGAGTTGAGCCAGCCGTCCTGGCCGCCCATGAGGACGAACCAGTTGCGGTCGGGATCGGCGAGATCGGAGATGTGGCGCGCATTGGTGCCGTAGCGCGCCGTGTGGCGCTCATTGGTCGAGCCGTGCGCAGACTTCATCAAGGTGTTGCTCGAGCCCGAGATCGGGTGGTCGCCGAAGCGATATCGGCCGCCGATCAGCGGCAGGAAGCCGAGCGGGTGCTGGAGGCCGAGCCGGTGCATGTCGCCCCAGGCGGCGAAGCGGGCGAGGTCGCCCCCGGCGTCGGCGAACGCGGCCGAAGCGGCGCGGCGCACGCGCTCGGGCGGCGCCGCGTCGAGGTCGGCGCCGAGCATGCCGTTGGTGTCGAACAGCTCGGGCGACAGGTTGCCGTCATAGAAGGCGGCGCGGAAGCGATGGAGGAAGAGCTCGAAGGCGCGCGCGCCGCGCGAGGCGGTCTCGTAGCGGCCGTCCCAGGCGCGGACGAGGCGCTCCACCTCGCCGGCATCGGCACCGGCCGGCCCGAGGCGGGCGATCACGCGGTCGCGGATGGCGATCGCCGACGGCATCGCGACGTCGAACTGCACTTGCTTCAAGGTGTCGACGTCGATCCGTCCGCGTTCGAGGAGCGCGTTCATCCGCTCCATGCGGTCATTGGGCGAGAAGAACCAGCCGACCGGCACGGCGGTGTCGGTCGGGCGGTTGTTGGCCGAGGCGATATAGCCCTCGGCCGGGTTCTCGATCGAGGGCAGCGCGTGGGCATCGACGAGATCGTCCCAGCCCTCGGCGCCCACGGCGCCGTCGCGGATGAAATCGGCCGGCGGGGCCGCCGGCCGGCGCGGCAGGCGGACGCCTAGCACCTGGCCGATATTGCCGGCGATGTCGGCATAGAGGAAATTCTGGCCCGGCACCGAGAAGCCCTTGAGCGCGGACCGGAACTCCTCGAAGTTGCGCGCCCGGTTGACGGCCAGCATGGCGGTGATCTCGTCGGACGGCACGTGACCGGTCCAGCGGAAGGCGAGCGGCGCGCCCTTCCAGTTCTTGAGGATCGGCGCATCGGTGAGGATCGGGCCGAGCGGCGTCTCGGTCGTGTCCCCTGGAGTGGTGTACGAGCTGTGGGTAAGTAGCCCGCCGCAGCGACCGCCACGAGTCAGGCGGCGGCGGGCTACTTATCCACAGCGGTGGTCATCGCGAGTCTTCGGTAGGGTTTGGTCGCCAAACCTTCAACACGAACCGAGGACCCTGCGATGACCGACGAGATGATGAACCTTCGTGCCCTGCTGGAGAAGAGCGCCGACGCCGATCTGCTGCGCGAGATGATCGGCTTT
>VGEU01000044.1 GCA_016869145.1 Alphaproteobacteria bacterium
CACCACACCATGCCGCCGCGCGGGCCGCTCGCCGCATGCACGGTGGCGGGGACCGTGTCGGGCTGGCAGGCCGCGCTCGACATCGCGCGCGACTGGGGCCGGGCGCTGCCGCTCGGCCGGCTCCTCGAGGACGCGATACACTATGCCGGCGTCGGCGTGCCGCTGACCAAGGCGCATCATCTGACGACGCTCGCCAAGCGCGCCGATCTCGAGACCGTGCCGGGCTTCGCCGAGACCTTCCTCGACCGAGACGCGGTGCCGGCCGCCGGCACGCCGTTCCGCCAGCCGCGGCTCGCCGCGAGCCTCCGGGCACTCGCCGACAACGGGCTGATGTCGTTCTATCGCGGCCCGCTCGGCGAGGCGATCGCGGCTGATCTGGCGCGGATCGGCGCGCCGGTGACGCGCGAGGACCTCGCCCGCCACGCCGCGATCGTGACGCGCCCGCTGTCGGTGCGGCTCCGCCACGGCACCGTCTACAACATGGTGCCGCCGACCCAGGGCCTCGCCTCGCTGATGATCCTCGGCCTCTACGATCGCGTCGCGGCGGCGGCGCCGGAGGGCTTCGACTACGTGCACCTTCTGGTCGAGGCGACCAAGCAGGCCTTCATCGTGCGCGACCGGCACGTCACCGATCCCGACTTCATGCGCCGCGACCCCGCCGAGTTCGTCGCGCCCGCCGATCTCGACCGCCGCGCCGCGCGCATCGATCCGGCGCGCGCGCTCGCCTGGCCGGCGCCGCCCAACGCGGGCGACACGATCTGGATGGGCGCGATCGACGCGGCCGGCCGCACGGTCTCGTTCATCCAGAGCATCTACTGGGAGTTCGGCTCGGGCGTGGTGCTCGAGGACACCGGCATCCTGTGGCAGAACCGCGGCACGAGCTTCTCGCTCGAGGCGGGCGCCAAGGACCCGCTGCAACCGGGGCGGAAGCCGTTCCATACGCTCAACCCGGCGCTCGCGGAGCTCGCCGACGGCCGCGTGATGGCCTATGGCTGCATGGGCGGCGAGGGCCAGCCGCAGACCCAGGCGGCGGTGTTCACCCGCCACGTCCACTACGGCCAGGAGCTCCAGGCCGCCGTCACCGCGCCGCGCTGGCTGTTCGGGCGCAACTGGGGCGCCCAGTCGACGACGCTCAAGATCGAGGATCGCTTCGATCCCGCGGTCTATGAGCGGCTCCGCGCGGCCGGACACGCGGTCGAGGTGGTCGAGCCGATCACCGATCTCATGGGTCATGCCGGCGCGCTGGTGCGCCATCCTTCGGGCGTGCTCGAGGGCGCCGGCGATCCGCGGAGCGACGGCGGCGTCGCGCTATTCTGAGCGTCCCCGTTCGCGCTCGTCTCGCGCCCGCCCAGGTTGTATAGTGAGCGCGAGACGCGTTGCACGGTACGACAAGAACAGCCCCGGGAGGCCATCATGCTCAGCCACGTTTTGTCATCGGCGGCCGTCGCGTTCCTCGTGCTCGCCGTGTCGGCCGGCGCGGTCGCGGCCCAGACCCGCGACAAGGTCCGCCTCATCATCTCGACCAGCGAATCCTTCGAGCTCTTCGCGCCCGAGCAGGCACTCGCCGAGGGCTATTTCGCCAAGGAGAATCTCGACGTCTCGATCATCTACGGCGACGGCGGCGCCGCCACGATGCAGACGATCATCACCGGCTCGCAGGACATCGTCACCGGCGTCGGCGGCACCAGCGTGCTCGCCGCCTACTCCAAGGGTGCGCCGGTCAAGGTGATCGGCAACGGCAAGCGCGGGCCGGGCCCGGTGGTCTGGTATGTGCGGATGGACAGCCCGATCAAGTCGCTCAAGGACATGGAGGGGAAGACGCTGGTCTTCTCGCGTCCCGGCGCGACCACGCATATCGCCGCGCAGTACATCCTCAAGGAGACCGGCATCAAGGCGAAGCTCGTCTCGGTCGGCGGCTCGGCGGCCTCGCGCACCCAGGTCATGTCCGGCCAGATCGACACCGGCTGGACCATTCCGCCGGCCGGCTTCGATCTCGTGCTCCGGAACGAGGTCCGCATCATCGCGAGCGCCGACACCGACGCCGCAGGCCTCCGCAACGTGCCGATCCGCGTCACGGCCGCGAACTCGAACTGGCTCGAGAAGAACCGCGACGTCGCGCGGCGCTTCGTCCGCGCGATGTGGAAGGGGGTCGTCTTCAACCACACCGGCGGCGAGGCGCCGATCCGCCGCTATGCCGAGAAGTGGAAGATCGACCTCGCGCTCGCGAAGAAGGCGCCCGAATATCTCACGCTCGAGAGCCAGGCGCCGCACCAGCTCGGCGATCTCGATCTCCTGATTCAGCTCGCGCTCGACGACAAGATGATCAACGCGCCGCTGACGCCCGAGCAGCGGCGGAACCTCGTCGACATCGTCTACAACCCGCTCACCGACTGAGCGGGCTAGCGGGCCGGTCGCGGCGGCCGCGGCGCGCGCGGCTAGGCGGTGAACTTCCGGAGAAAAGCGGAGGCGCGCGTCGCGCCGGCGCGGAGCGCCTCGTCGGCGGCGGTCGCGTAGTCGTCGATCGCGGTGCGCGCGTCCGGGTCGGCGCCGTGGGCGATCAAGTGCGCGAAGAGCTTCACGTCGTCCTTGCGCGCGGCGTAGTGGAGCGCGGTGTAGTCGTTGACGCCGCGCTGGCCGATGTCGGCGCCGTGGGCGAGGAGGAGCGTCAGGATCTCGAACGTGTCGGGCCGGTCGGTCGAGAGCGCGGCGAGGAGGGCGGGAAAGCCGCCGGGGCTCGGATAGTTGGGATCGGCGCCGGCGGCGAGGAGCGCCGCGATCAGGCGCAACGGGCCGTGATAGATCGCGTACTCGAGCGCGCTGTCGCCATGGGCCTCCGGCATCGCGCCGTTGGGAAAATCCGCCGGCTCCCCAAGCGCGCGGCGGACGGCCGCGATGTCGCCGGCGACGAAGGCCTCGTGCAGCGCGAGCGGGCCGGCGCCCGGCGGCGGGCGCGGCGCCCGCCCCGGCGAGTGCGAACGCCAAAAGTGCCGGCACGCGGATCGTCACGGCCTTCCCGTCGATCGCCGTGCCCGGCGCGCTGTCGGCGTCGCCCCTTCCATGTCGGTGCCCATGTCGGTATCCAAGTCGGTGCCCGTGCCGGTGCTCATGTCGGTGTCCATGCCGGTCACCCGCGCCCGTTCGATGGCCAGCGGCTCGCCCGGCGCGCCCCTTGGGTCGATCGGCTATTCGGCCGCGGCCGCGTGCGCCTTCTCGATCCGCGCGGCGCAGAACTTGAACTCCGGGATCTTGCCGAACGGATCGAGCACCGGGTTGGTGAGGAGGTTTGCCGCCGCCTCGGCGTAGCAGAACGGGATGAAGATCATGCCGTCCTGCACCGCGTCGTCGACGCGCACCTTGATCTCGATCGCGCCGCGCCGCGTCACGACGCGGATGGTGTCGCCGGGTCGGAGGCCGCGGCGCGCGATCTCGCGCGCCGACAGCATCGCGACCGCCTCGGGCTCCATCGCATCGAGGATCGTCGCCCGCCGCGTCATCGCGCCGGTGTGCCAGTGCTCGAGCTGGCGCCCGGTGGTCAGGATCATCGGATACTCGTCGTCGGGGAGCTCGTCCGGCGGGATCAGGCTCGCCGGCACGAACTTGCCGCGCCCCGATGCGGTCGGGAAGCCGTCGCCGAACACGATCTCGTGGCCGGGCTCGTCCTCCTCGGCGCACGGGTAGATCACGGCGTCCTCGCGCATCAGCCGGTCCCACGAGATGCCGTCGATCGAGTGCATCGCCCGGCGCATCTCCTCATAGGCGTCGCGCGGATGGCCGTAGCGCCAATCGAGGCCGATGCGGCGCGCGATCTCCTGGATGATCCACCAGTCCTGCCGCGCATCGCCGGGGAGCGGCAGCGCGGTGCGCCCCATCTGCACCTGGCGGTTGGTGTTGGTGACGGTGCCGTCCTTCTCGGGCCAGGCCGAGGCGGGCAGCACGACATCGGCGTGGAACGCGGTCTCGGTGAGGAACAGGTCCTGGACGACGAGATGCTCGAGCTTGGCGAGCGCCTCGCGGGCGTGGTTGGTGTCGGGGTCCGACATCGCCGGGTTCTCGCCCATGATGTACATGCCGCGGATCTCGCCGGCGATGATCGCGTTGATGATCTCGACCACTGTGAGGCCGCGCTTGGGATCGAGCGGGCTCGCCCAGTCGCCCTCGAAGCGGCCGCGGATCGTCTCGTTCGTGACCGACTGGTAGTCGGGATAGAACATCGGGATGAGGCCCGCGTCGGAGGCGCCCTGCACGTTGTTCTGGCCGCGCAGCGGATGGAGCCCGGTGCCGGGCCGGCCGACCTGGCCGGTCATCAGCGCGAGCGAGATCAGGCAGCGCGCGTTGTCGGTGCCGTGGACGTGCTGCGAGATGCCCATGCCCCAGAAGATGATCGAGGCGGCCGCGGTCGCGTAGCGGCGCGCCACGGTCCGGATCGTCGCCGCGTCGATGCCGCACACTTCGGCCATCGCCTCGGGCGAATAGGGCGTGAGGTGCTGGCGCATCACCTCGAAGCCCTCGGTGTGGCTCTCGATGTATTTGGGATCGTGCAGGCCCTCGGTGACGATGACATGCATCATCGCGTTGAGGAGGGCGACGTCGGTGCCCGGCTTGAACTGGAGCATGTGCGTCGCGTGGCGCTTGAGCGCCTGGCCGCGCGGGTCCATGACGACGAGCGTCTTGCCGGCCTTCGCCGCGTTCTTGAGGAAGGTCGCGGCGACCGGGTGGTTCTCGGTCGGATTGGCCCCGATGACGATGATCACCTCGGCGTCCTTGGCGGCGGTGAACGGCGCGGTGACGGCGGCCGAGCCGATCCCTTCCATCAGCGCCGCGACCGAGGACGCGTGGCAGAGCCGCGTGCAGTGGTCGACGTTGTTGGTGCCGAAGCCGGTGCGCACCAGCTTCTGGAACAGATAGGCCTCCTCGTTGGACCCCTTGGCCGAGCCGAAGCCGGCGAGCCCCTTGCCGCCATGTGTGTCGCGGATGCGCCGGAGCCCACCGGCGGCGCGATCGAGCGCCTCCGCCCACGTCGCCTCGCGGAAATGCGTGTAGGGGTTGGCGGGATCGACATCGGCGTGCGCGTCCTTCGCGACGCCGTCCTTGCGGATCAGCGGCTTTTTCAGCCGGTGCCTGTGGTTGACATAGTCGAAGCCGAAGCGGCCCTTGACGCAGAGGCGGTTGAGATTGGCCGGTCCTTCCTTGCCGTCGACGTAGAGGATCTTGTCGTCCTTGATGTGATAGGTGATCTGGCAGCCGACGCCGCAATAGGGGCAGACGCTGTCGACCGAGCGGTCGGGCTGGACGCGCCCGGGCTTCGCTGGCGCGACGACGGTCGCCGGCAGGAGCGCGCCGGTTGGGCAGGCCTGGACGCATTCGCCGCACGCGACGCAGGTCGAATCGCCCATCGGATCGTCCATGTCGAACACGATCGTGGCATGCGAGCCGCGCGCGGCCATGCCGATCACGTCGTTGACCTGGACCTCGCGGCAGGCGCGCACGCAGAGCGTGCAGTTGATGCAGGCGTCGAGATTGACCGCCATCGCCGGGTGCGACAGATCGGGCGCCGGCGCGGCCTTCGGCGCGAAGCGGCTGTCGGCGATGCCGATGCGGTCGGCCCAGCGCCAGAACTTCGAATCGCTGTCATGCGCGGCGGTCGCACGCTTCGGCTGGTCGGCGATCAGGAGCTCGAACACCATGCGGCGCGCCGATTTGGCGCGCTCGGAGGCGGACGTCACCTCCATGCCGGCGGCGGGCTTCCTGATGCACGAGGCCGCGAGCACGCGCTCGCCCTTGATCGCGACCATGCAGGCGCGGCAATTGCCGTCGGGCCGGTAGCCGGGCTCGGGCGCGTAGCAGAGATGCGGGATCTCGGTGCCGAGCCGGCTCGCGACCTGCCAGATCGTCTCGCCGGGCTGGGCGACGACCTTGCGGCCATCGAGCGTGAACTCGATCGTCGTCGCGGGGGCGTTGTCGAGCGGCATCGCAACCTCACACCAACGGGAGAACCGGGGCCCGGTTCCGCACCAGGTCAGAACCGGCCCTTGGGCACGTCGTCCGGAAAATACTTGAACACCGAGAGGAGCCCGTTCGGCGCCGCCTGGCCGAGGCCGCAGATCGAGGCGTCCATCATCGCGCGCGACAGCTCCTCGAGGAGCGGCTTGTCCCATGCCGGCCGGCCCATCAGGTCGACCGCCTTGCGGCAGCCATTGCGGCACGGCGTGCACTGGCCGCAGGATTCGTCTTCGAAGAACTTCATCAGGTTGAGCGCGGCATCGGCCGCCGAATCCTCGTTCGAGAGGACGACGACCGCGGCCGAGCCGATCAGGCAGCCATATTGCTCGAGCGTGCCGAAATCGAGCGGCACGTCGGCCATCGTCGCCGGCAGGATGCCACCCGAGGCGCCGCCCGGCAGATAGCCCTTGAGCGTGTGGCCTTGCGCCATGCCGCCGCAGTGCTCGGCGATCAGCTCGGCGAGCGTGATGCCGGCGACCGCGACCTTGACGCCGGGATCGCGGACGCGGCCCGAGACGGAGAAGGTGCGGATGCCGACGCGGCCACGTCGGCCGTGGCCGGCGAACCACTCGGCGCCCTTCTCGACGATGTCGCGCACCCAGTGGAGCGTCTCGACATTGTTGATCAGCGTCGGGCGGCCGAACAGCCCGACCTGGGCGGGATAAGGCGGCTTGTGCCGCGGCAGGCCGCGCTTGCCCTCGATCGATTCGAGCATCGCCGATTCTTCGCCGCAGATATAGGCGCCGGCGCCGCGGCGGAGCTCGATCGCGCCGGCGGGCGCGAGCCCGGCGGCCTCGATCCGCGCGATCTCGCGCGCCAGGATCTCGCGCACCGCCGGATACTCGTCGCGGAGATAGATGTAGACCGTCGGCGCCTCGACCACCCAGCGGCCGATCAGCATGCCTTCGAGGAAGCGGTGCGGGTCGGTCTCGAGGAAAAAGCGGTCCTTGAACGTGCCCGGCTCGCCCTCATCGGCATTGACCGCCATCAGGCGCGGGGCCGGCTCGGCGCGGACCAGCCGCCACTTGCGCCCGGTCGGGAACCCGGCGCCGCCGAGGCCGCGGATCTTCGCGTTGTCGAGGATGTCGATGATCGCCTCGGGCGTGTGGCGGCCGGCGAGACAGGCTTTGAGGAGGCCGTAGCCGCCCGCCTTCACATAGGCGTCGAAATCGACATAAGCCGGGACCCGGGGGGCCACGTCCTTCGCCGCGATCGCCGCGCTCACCGCCTCGACGGTGGCGTGGACGATCTGGTTCCGTCCGACCGCGGCGCAGGGCGCGCGGTCGCAGCCGCCCATGCACGGCCCGTGCACGACGCGCACGTCCTTGCCGGCCGTCGCCTTCAGCCGGGCGAGAAGCGCCTCGCCCCCGGTCATGGCGCAGGTGATCGAATCGCAGACCCGGACGGTGAGCGGCGCCGGTGCGGTCTCGCCCTCCTTCACCACGTCGAAGTGATGATAGAAGGTCGCGACCTCGTAGACCTCGGTCTGCGCGAGGCGGAGCTCGTCGGCGAGTGCCGCGACATGGGCCGCCGACAGATGCCGGTAGTGGTCCTGGATCAAGTGCAGGAACTCGATCAGAAGGTCGCGCCGGCGCGGCCGGTCACCGAGGAGCGCGCGGACCTCGGCCAAAGCGGGGGTGTCGACCTGTCGGCCCTTGCCGTGGAAATGCCGCCGCCGCCGCCCCGACCCGGGGTGGCTGTGCCTGACGACCTCGGAACCTTCCGTCATAAGAAACCCTGTCCGGCCGGGCGCCTCGGCCCCGGCGGGCCGCTCGCCGTTGTGTATCGCACCCGTCGGTGACGGCACAAGGTTGGGTTTTGGGTCGGGTTTGGGCCGCAGCAAGCGCCGGCGGCGGTCGGGGCGTCTCAGGCGACGGCGCGGAGGCGGGCGGGCGGCGCTTCGGCGAGAAGGCGGAGACGATAGGCGCGGGCGCCGCGGTCGGAATCCAGCGCCGGCGCAGCCGGCGCCGCGCCGAATGCCTGGGCGAGGAGGAGGAGGGGGGCGCCGGGCGGCGAGCCAGGGTCGCGGCCGGCGATCGCCACGCCCGCGGGGTCGCGTTGCGCGGAGACGGCCGGCGCGAACAAGGCCGGCGCCGCGATCGACGGCGCGCGCCGGGCGACGGGTCGGGCCAGGGGTCGGATTGGTGCGATGCGCACCGGCAAGTCTCCAGCGACAATTTACAGAAAAGAAAGCACGAAAATTAGAAAAAAAGCAACAAAAATTGCCGAAATCCTAAGTATCGTTAACCGTTTGTTTACCATTTTTGTCAACGAATACCGAGTCCGGCGCGTAGCGCGCGCCGGCGCGCCGCCGTCCCGATTAAGACCCGCCGACCCGGTCAGGACCCCGGTTAAGGCCCCGGTTAAGGCCCCGGTTAAGACCCCGGTTAAGACCCCGGTTAAGACCCCGGTTAAGACCCCGGTTAAGACAATGGCAACGGCGCGCGCACCGCGATCGACGCGATGACCAAGGCCGACATCGCGCTTCAGAAGGCGAAGAGCCAGGGGCGCAATTGCTTCACCGAGTATGCGTGCTCGGAGGACGAGGTTCAGGGCCGGCGCGAGAACATGGTCGTCGTCGAGCAGGTCCAGCGCGCGCTCCGCGAGAATCGGCTCGCATTCGCCTTCCAGCCGGTGGTCGACGCGCGCGACGGGCGGCCGATCTATCACGAGTGTCTGATCCGCATGATCCAGCCCGACGGCGAGGTCGTCGCCGCGGCGCGCTTCATGCCGGCGGTCGAGGAGCTCGGCATCGTCCGCCATCTCGACCGCCGCGTGCTCGATCTCGCCGTGCGCGAGCTCGCCGACTACCCCGAGGCCCATCTCACCATCAACGTCTCCGGGCTGACCGCGACCGATCTCGGCTGGCGGCGGAACGCGGTGGCGCTCCTTCGCAACAACCCGAAGATCGCGACGCGACTGATCGTCGAGATCACCGAGACCGCCGGTCTCGAGGACATCGAGGAGAGCTGCCGTTTCGTCGCGACGCTGCGCGATCTCGGCTGCCGCGTCGCGCTCGACGATTTCGGCGCCGGCTACACCTCGTTCCGACACCTCAAGATGCTCGCCGTCGACATGGTGAAGATCGACGGATCGTTCGTGCGCGACATCGCGAAGAACCCCGACAACCGCGTGTTCGTGCGCACGCTTCTCGATCTCGCCAGGAACTTCAACCTCGACACCGTCGCCGAATGCGTCGAGACGGCCGAGGACGCGCGTATCCTCGCCGGCGAGGGCGTGCAGCTTCTCCAGGGCTATTATTTCGGCCGTCCGTCGCTGGAGCGGCCGTGGTCCAAGGCCGAGACCGCGCGGCGCGAGCGCGAGCGGCGGCCGCAGACCCGCGCGAGCTGACGGCGCGGCCCGCCCGGCTCAGTCGTTCTTCTTCGTCGACAGCGAATCGAGCTGGCGCTGCATCGCCTCGAGGCGGGCCTTCATGTCGTCGAGCTCGCGATCGGTGTCGCGCCCGGCGGCGGGGTCCTCGCTCTCGCGTTCGGCCGCGCGCGGGGCGAACGGCGAGAACATCTGCATCGCGCGCTCGAACAGCGCCATGTTCTGCCGCCCGAGCTCGTCGAGCCGGGCGAAGGGGAACATGCCGCCGAAGGCGTTCTGCATCGTGCGACGCATCTCGTCCTGCTGTCCGGTGAAGGCGCGCATCGACATATCGAGATATTGCGGCACGATCGACTGCAGGCTGTCGCCATAGAACCCGATCAACCGGCGGAGGAACCCGATCGGCAACAGGTTCTGGCCCTTCGCCTCCTCCTCGACGATGATCTGCGTGAGGACCGAGCGCGTGATGTCCTCGCCGGTCTTGGCATCGCGGACGACGAAGTCGACGCCGTCGCGCACCATGCGGGCGAGGTGGTCGAGCGTGACATAGCTCGACGTCGCGGTGTTGTAGAGCCGCCGGTTGGCGTACTTCTTGATGGTCACCGGCTCGGCGTCGCCGTTTTCGGGGCGGTCGGGGTCGGTCATCGGGGGGCACTATCCATGGTCGAGGTCCATGCTGCCGTGCAGCATAGCAGACTTCCCGCCGCGATGCGGCACGCCGCGTGGATGACCAGGGCGCCGGAGGCCCGGTATAGTCGCGCCTATGTCCGAGCCGCCCGACTACGAGGATCTCGCGCGCCGTTTTCTAGACCTCTGGCAGGAGGCGCTCGCCAGCGCGGTCGATCCGCGCCATCTGGCCGCCTGGTCGAGCATGCTTGCGACCATGACCGCCGCCGCCCGGCCCGATGAGTCCGCCAGCCCCCGCCCGGCCCGGCCCGCGGCCGCTGACGCTCCATCTCGCGACGGCGGCGGCGATCTCGCTCGGCTCGAGGCTCGGCTCGGCGTGGTCGAGGCACGCCTGGCCCAGCTCGAATCCGGACGGCCGGGCGGCGTGGGAGAGCCTGATCCGAAGCCTCGACGGGCTCGCAAGCCGGGAACGGGCCGCGTTCGAGGCGGCCCTCGAGCGTGAGGCGCGGCGCCGGCTCGATCGGTTTCTGACCGGCGTCGCCGCCTATCGCCACCATCCCTATCGCCGCGCGCTCGCCGACCGGCCGGTCTTGTGGTCGGCCGGGACGACGACGCTTCGCGACTACGGGCCGGCCGGCCGGCCGGTGCTGGTCGTCCCGTCGCTGGTCAACCGCGCCTATGTGCTCGACCTCGCGGCCGAGACGAGCTTCCTCCGTTTCCTCGCCGCCGCAGGCTGCCGGCCCCTCCTCGTCGACTGGGGCACGCCGGGCGCCGATGAGCGCGATTTCGGCCTCGACGACTACATCGCCGACCGGCTGGGGGCGGCGCTCGCGGTGGCGACGCGTGCGGCGGGCGGCCCGGTGCCGGTCATCGGCTATTGCATGGGCGGGCTCCTCGCGCTCGCCGCGGCGCTCGCTCGACCGGAGGCCGTGGCCGGGCTGGTGCTGCTCGCGACGCCGTGGGACTTCCACGCCGCGACCGGCGGGCCGTCGCCGCTTCTCGCCGCACTGCGCCCCGGCCTCATGGCGACGATCGATGCGCTGGGCGAGCTCCCGGTCGATGTGTTGCAGGGGCTCTTCTTCGCGCTCGATCCAACGCAGAGCTTCGCGAAGTTCGCCCGCTTCGCCGCGCTCGACCCCGCGGGCCCGCTCGCCGCCCGCTTCGTCGCGCTCGAGGACTGGGCCAATGACGGCGTGCCGCTCGCGGCGGCCGTGGCGCGCGGCTGCATCGACGGCTGGTATCTCGAGAACCGGCCGGCGGCCGGGCGCTGGCGGGTCGCCGGCCGTCCGGTGCGGCCCGCGGACTGGACCGGCCCCGCCCTCGTCGTCGTCCCGGCGCGGGACCGGATCGTGCCGCCCGAAGCGGCCGAGGCGCTGGCGACCCGGCTGCCCGGCGCCGCGCGCCTCGCACCCGCGGCCGGTCATGTCGGCATGGTGGTGGGCGCCCGCGCGCGGAGTGCAATGTGGGAGCCGGTCGCCGCCTGGATCGCCGCGCTCGACCGCTGATATTGCGCGGCAGCATGAATTGCGGCCCGCAATCGCGGGCATCGGCAGTATTCGGCGCGGCACGATTGGGCGATGCACAATGATTATTGCCCGAATTGTTGCCCGGCTCCCCCACGCGCTCTAGGTTAAGGGCGCGAGGTCGGGCGGTGGGTGCCGCCACCCGTCCCGCCAACCAGGGGACACGGAGGCAGGCCATGGTCGAGGTCGTCATCGCGAGCGCGGCGCGGACGCCGGTCGGATCGTTCAATGGCGCGTTCAGCGGCATGCCGGCGCACGACCTCGGCAAGGTCGCGATCCTCGAGGCGCTGAAGCGCGCGGGCGTCGCACCGGCCGAGGTGTCCGAGGTGATCATGGGGCAGATTCTGACCGCCGGTCAGGGCCAGAACCCGGCACGCCAGGCCTCGATCGCCGCCGGTCTTCCGGTCGAGGTGCCGGCCTACGGCGTCAACCAGCTATGCGGCTCGGGGCTCAAGACGGTGGCGATGGGCTTCCAGGCGATCCGCAACGGCGATTCGACCATTGTCGTCGCCGGCGGCCAGGAGAGCATGACCCAGGCGCCGCACTGCATCCATATGCGCAACGGCGCCAAGATGGGCAATGTCGAGCTCGTCGACACGATGATCCGCGACGGGCTGTGGGACATCTTCAACGGCTACCACATGGGCAACACGGCCGAGAACGTCGCCGAACGCTGGCAGATCACGCGCGACGAGCAGGACCGCTTCGCCGTCGCCTCGCAGCAGAAGGCGGAAGCGGCGCAGAAGGCGGGCCGGTTCAAGGACGAGATCGTGCCGGTCACGCTCAAGACCCGCAAGGGAGACGTCGTCGTCGCCGACGACGAGTACCCGAAGCACGGCACGACGCTCGAGGTGCTGACAAAGCTCCGCCCCGCCTTCGCCAAGGACGGCACCGTCACCGCGGGCAACGCGTCTGGCATCAATGACGGCGCGGCGGCACTCGTCCTGATGACCGCCGACGAGGCGGCGCGGCGCGGCATCACGCAGCTCGCGCGCATCCGCTCGTGGGCGCAGTCGGGCGTCGACCCCGCGATCATGGGCACCGGCCCGATCCCAGCCAGCCGCGCCGCGCTCGCCAAAGCGGGCTGGAAGGCCGGCGATCTCGACCTGATCGAGGCCAACGAGGCGTTCGCGGCGCAGGCCTGCGCGGTCAACAAGGAGCTCGCCTGGGACACCGCCAAGGTCAACGTCAACGGCGGCGCGATCGCGCTTGGCCATCCGGTCGGCGCCTCGGGCGCGCGCGTGCTGACGACGCTCCTGTTCGAGATGAAGCGGCGCGGCGCGCGGAAGGGTCTCGCCACGCTCTGCATCGGCGGCGGCATGGGCATCGCGCTCACGGTCGAGCGCGACTGAGCGATACGCGCCGCCGCGCGGAACGCGGCGCGCCGGCAGTCCGGACCACCATCGTCTCGGCATCGCCGCGTGGCGGCGGCGCATGCACGCGCGCGCGCGCAACAGGGAGGACACCATGAGCAGGATAGCGTTGGTGACGGGCGGCACGCGCGGGATCGGGGCGGCGATCGCGACCGCACTCCGGGACAAGGGCTATCGCGTCGCCGCCAACTACGGTGCCAATGACGCGGCGGCGGAAGCCTTCCGCGCCGAGACCGGCATCGCGGTCTACAAGTTCGACGTCGCCGACTTCGCGGCGTGCAAGGACGGCGTGGCGCGGATCGCGGCCGATTTCGGCGGCCCGGTCGAGGTGCTCGTCAACAACGCCGGCATCACCCGCGACGGCACGCTCCACCGCATGACGCCCGATCAGTGGGCGGCGGTCATCCAGACCAACCTCGCCTCGTGCTTCAATCTGTGCCGGCTGGTGATCGAGCCGATGCGCGAGCGCCGCTTCGGGCGCATCGTCAATGTCGGCTCGATCAACGGCCAGTCCGGCCAGTACGGCCAGGTCAACTATGCCGCGGCGAAGTCGGGCATCCACGGCTTCACCAAGGCGCTCGCCCAGGAGGGCGCGGCGCAGGGCATCACCGTCAACGCGATCGCGCCCGGCTATGTCGACACCGAGATGGTGCGCGCGGTGCCCGCCAACGTGCTCGAGAAGATCGTCGCGCGCATCCCGGTCGGCCGGCTCGGCAAGGCCGAGGACATCGCGCGCGGCGTCGTGTTCCTGGTCGCCGACGAGGCGGGCTTCATTACCGGCTCGACGCTCTCGATCAACGGCGGCCAGCACATGTACTGACGGCAGAGGCCGCCGCCGCGCTTGACGGCGGCGCGGCCGGGCCGTCTTCTCGCGCGATGGATCTGGGCTCGCCGGAACCGCGCGCGCGTCTCGGGGCGACGCTGGTCGGCGCGGGCGCGCTCGCTCTGTGGGCGACGCTCGCGAGCCTGACCGCGTTCGCGACCCGCATCCCGCCGTTCGAGCTCGTGGCGCTCGGCTTCGGCGTCGGCGGCGGTGCCGCGGCGATCATCCTCCTCGCGCGCGGCCGGCTCGGCGCCGCGCTCCGCCAGCCGGCGGCGGCCTGGGCGGTCAGGATCGGCGGGCTGTTCGGCTACCACTTCTTCTATTTCGTCGGGCTCCGCCTCGCGCCGGCGGCGGCGGCCAATCTCGTCAACTATCTGTGGCCGCTCTTGATCGTCCTGTTCTCGGCGTTCCTGCCGGGCGAGCGGCTCAGGCTCCATCATGTCATCGGCGCCGCGGTCGGGTTCGCCGGCGTCGCGGTGCTGGTGCTCGACGGTGGCGCGGCCGGGTTCGCGCCCGACCACCTCGCGGGCTATGCCGCGGCCTTCGCGGCCGGGCTGATCTGGGCGGTCTATTCCGTTCTCACGCGCCGCATGCGCGGCGTGCCGACCGAGGCGGTCGCCGGGTTCTGCCTCGCGACGGCGGCGCTCGCCGCGCTCTGCCATGTCGCGCTCGAGACGACCGTGATCCCGACCGCCGCCGAGGCGCTGGTCGTCCTCGTGCTCGGGCTCGAACCCGTCGGGCTCGCGTTCTTCCTCTGGGATCACGGCGTGAAGGAGGGCGACATCCGGCTTCTCGGCATTTTCGCCTATGCGACGCCGCTCGTCTCGACCGCGCTCCTCGTGGTCTTCGGGCTCGCGGCACCGAGCCTCGCGCTCGCGCTCGCCGTCGTCCTCGTGATCGCCGGCGCGATGATCGGCACCGGGACGGTCCGCCGGCGCAACCGCTCCGGGTGAGGGCGCGGCGCGGCAACGGACGTGTTGACACCCGCGCGCGAACCTCCGAACAATGCGGTCGCCCTGAGAAGTCGGCGATCTACCGACCGGGCGCCACACCATCTCCGACTCCATGGGAGGAAACGATGCGCGTCGGAACAATCGGGCTCCTCGCGAGCCTCGCGGTCGCCTGGACGACGGCCGCGGTGAATGCCCAGGAAGTCCGGCTCCGCGCCGTCATGGGCTTTCCCAAGCAGATCATCTTCGTCCAGCAGTTCGAGAAATGGGTGCCCGCCTTTAACGCCTCCGAGGCGGCCAAGGGCGTGGTCCAGATCCAGATCGTCGGCGGTCCCGAGGTGACGCCGGTCGATGCGCAGCCGACCGCGATGCGCAACGGCGTCTTCGACCTCTGGCTCGCGCCGACCGCCTACGCGCTCGGCCAGGTGCCGGAGGGTGACGCGCTGCTCGGCTCGAACCTGACGCCGACGCAGGCACGCCAGCGTGGCGGCATCGATCTCGTCAACAGGATCTACGGCGAGCGGCTCAACGTGCAGCTCGTCTCGTGGCTCGCCGCCGGTGTCGGCTTCCACATCTATCTCGTCGATACGCCCAAGATGGTCAACGGCGTGCCCGACCTGAAGGGCCTCAAGATCCGCTCGACGCCGATCTACAAGGAATGGCTCGAGGCGATGGGCGCGACCAATGTCGTGATGCACGCGGCCGAGGTCTACACCGCGCTCGAGCGCAAGGTCGTCGACGGGCTCGCCTGGCCGGGCGTCGCGTTCACCGACCTGTCGTGGCAGAAATTCGTCAAGCACCGCATCGATCCCGCGGTCTGGCAGCTCGAGGTCATGCTGTGGGCGAACAAGCCGAAATGGGAAAGCCTGCCGGCCAAGGCGCGCGAGGTGCTGCAGAAGGCGCTCCTCGACCACGAGAACGAGCAGGTCGCGGCCTACGCCAAGCTCGCCGCCGACGAGCGCGCGAAGCTCACGCAGGAGGGCATGACCTTCCACATGCTCCAGGGTGATGCGCGCAAGCAGTGGGTCGACCGCGCCAACGCGATCACGTGGGATCGCGTCAAGGCCCGCTCGCCGCAGCACCACGTTGAGCTCCGCCGGACGCTGTTCGCCGAGTAAGGGACGATGCGCGCCCTCGTCCGGACCTATGACGGGGTGATCACGGGGATGGCGGTCGTCGCGGGGCTGATCCTCGCCGCCATCTTCGTGATCATCATCTACGACGTCGTGGTCCGGACGCTGGGCTGGCAGCCGCCCGCGGGCACCAGCGCGCTCAGCGAATACGGCATGCACTATATCGCGCTCCTCGCCGCGCCGTGGCTGGTACGGGTCAAGGGGCACGTGTTCGTGGAATCGCTCGTGCTCGTCCTGCCCGGCGGCGCCGCGCGCATCCTCGAGCGGATCGTCCACGTCCTCTGCATCGCGATGTGCCTCGCGCTCGCCTGGTATTCGGTCGAGGCGATCCGCGAGACGGTCAAGTTCGGCGATTCCGACATCCGCTCGATCATCGTGCCGAAATGGGTGCTGTTCGCGCCCATGCCGGTCGCCTTCGTCCTCGCCGCGATCGAGTTCGGCCGCTTCCTCGTCGGCCACGACACGATGTACGAAGGGCGCGGCGCGGGCGCGGGCGAGAGGATCTAGTGCGACCGCGCGGCGACGCCTCCCTCACCTTCGCACGATAGATCCGATGGACTGGTTAGACGCCGGCGCCTTGATGGTCGGGCTCGCGATCGCCCTGATGGCGCTGACGCTGCCGGTCGCCTTCGCCTTCTTCGGCGTCTCGATCATCGGCGTTCTCGTCTTCATCGGCGGCGACATCGGGATCAAGCAGCTCGTCAACAACCTGACCGCCTCGGTCACGACGTTCACGCTCGTGCCGGTGCCGCTGTTCCTCCTGATGGGCGAGCTCTTCTTCCACACCGGGATCGCGGTCCGGGTGTTCGATGCCTTCGATGCGCTGCTCGGCCGGCTGCCGGGCCGGCTCTCCTACATCACGGTCGCGGGCGGCACGGTGTTCGCGGCCCTGTCAGGCTCGTCGATGGCGAACACGGCGATGCTCGGCTCGCTGATGGTGCCGGAGATGCAGCGCCGCGGCTACAAGGCGTACATGGCGACCGGGCCGATCCTCGGCACCGGCGGGCTCGCGATGATCATCCCGCCGTCGGCGCTCGCGGTCCTGCTCGGCACGCTCGCCCGCATCGACATCGGCCAGCTCCTGATCGCGGGCGTGATCCCCGGCCTCTGCATGGCGATCGCCTATGCGGTGACGATCTATGTCCAGGTCAAGATCGATCCCGCCGCGGCGCCGCATTACGACGTGCCGCGCACCAGCCTCGCGACCAAGCTCCGCCTCGTCGTGTTCAACCTGTTGCCGATGGGCCTCGTCATCTTCATGGTGATCGGGCTGATCATTCTCGGCATCGCGACGCCGTCGGAGGCGGCGGCGTTCGGCGTCCTCGGCGTCCTCATCCTCGCCGCCGCGTTCCGCCGCCTCACGCTCGAGGCGATCGTGAAGTCGGTCAAGGGCTCGATGCGGGTCACCGCCATGGTGTTCCTGATCATCATGGCGTCCTCGACCTTCAGCCAGATCCTCGCGCTCTCGGGCGCGACGTCGGGCCTCGTCGGCTGGGCGACCGGGCTCGAGATCTCGCCCTATTTCCTCCTCTTCGTCATGTTCCTGATCCTGTTCGTCCTCGGCATGCTGATGGAGCAGGTTTCGATTATGATGCTGACGGTGCCGATCTTCTTTCCGCTCGCCCAGTCGCTCGGCTTCGACCTGATCTGGTTCGGCATCATCGTCCTGATCTCGCTCGAGATCGGGCTGATCACGCCGCCCTTCGGGCTCGGGCTGTTCGTCCTGATGGGGGTCGCGCCCAAGGGGACGACGCTGATCCAGATCGCGCTGTCGGCCGTGCCCTATATCCTCTGCGCGATGGTGGTGATTCTCCTGATCGTGATCTTTCCACCGCTCGCGCTCTGGCTTCCCTCGGTGATGTGAAGGACCGGACATGGCCGACATCGACCTGACGCTCGCGATCAACGATTACGACCACGTGCGCGACCTGTTCTCGGGCCGCGTCAAGCCGGAAGGGATCCGGCTCACCTGCCTCCAGCTCCCGGTCGAGGAGATCTTCTTCCGCTTCAACGCGCGCCAGGAATGGGACGTCTCGGAGATGTCAATGGGGATGTATTCCTCGGCCGTCTCGCGCGGCGATGCGCCCTTCGTCGGCATTCCGGTCTTCCCCTCGCGCGTCTTCCGCCAGTCGGCCTTCTTCGTCCGCGACGGCGGCAAGGTGAAGCGGCCAGAGGATCTCATGGGCGCGCGGGTCGGCATCCCGCAATGGTCGCAGACCGCGACCATCTATGCCCGCGGCTGGATGCAGCACCAGCTCGCGATCCCGCTCGCCAAGGTGCGGTGGATTCAGTCGGGCGTGAACGATCCCGGCCGGCCGGAGCCGGCGCGCGTCAACCTCCCCGACGGCGTCACCATCGCCTACGACACCAAGCGGTCGCTGACCGAGCTTCTCCTCGACGGCGAGATCGACTGCATCATCTCCGCCCATCCGCCGCACGAATTCGAGCACGGCGATCCGCGCATCCTCCGCCTCGTTCCCGACTACAAGATCGCGGAGGAGACCTATTTCCGCGAGACCAGCATCTTCCCGATCATGCACACGATCGCGATCCGGCGGACGACGTTCGAGGCGCATCGCTGGATCGCGCGCAATCTCTTCACCGCCTTCGACGAGGCCAAGCGCCGCTCGGTCGCGCGCATGACGGAGATCACGGCCTCGCAGATCGCGATGCCGTGGGGCGCCGTCCTGGTCGAGACGCTGCGGAAGACGATGTTCGGCGCGAACGAGTACTGGCCGTACGGCATCGAGGCGAACCGCGTCACCATCGATGCGTTCCTGCAGTATTGCCACGAGCAGGGCGTGACCGTGAAGCGGCTCGCGCCGGACGATCTCTACCCGGCCGAGGCGAAGTTCATGCTCCGCGTGTGACCGGCCGGCCCGGCGCCCAGCCGTCGGGCGCGAGCGCGAAGCCCCCGAAGTCGAAGGCGGGCGCCACCGTGCAGCCGACCAGCGTCCAGTCGCCCGTCGTCACGGCGGATTGCCAGGCGCCCGGCGGCACGACCGCCTGCGGCCGCGCGCCGGCGGCGAGATCGGCGTCGAGCCGGTGCGTCGCGACCGCGACGCCGTCGACCGAGACCGACAGGAGGAGCGGGGCGCCGGCGTGAAAGTGCCAGATCTCGGTCGCGTCGATCCGGTGCCACGCCGAACGCTCGCCGGCGGCAAGGAGGAAATAGATCGAGGTCACCGCGCCGCGCACGCCGTCCGAAGACGGTGCGCGGTGGATCTCGCGATAGTGTCCGCCCTCGGGGTGCGGCGCGAGGCCGAGCGCTGCGATGACGCCGGCGGCGTCCATCCTCACGCGCCGGGCGCAAGCTCGGCCGGCAGCGGCGGCGGCATCGCCGGCATGGTCGCCGTCATCGACGGCCGCTCGGCGAAGCGCGCGAACCAGTCTGCGAGCGCCGGCCGCCCGTCGCGCCAGCGCATTGGCGCGAAGCGGAAGTCGAGGAAGCCGAGCGCGGTGCCGACCGCGATCTGGCCGACCGTGATCGCGCCGCCGAGAAGCGCCGCCTCGCGTTCGAGGACATCGAGCGATCGCGCGATATTGGCCTCGTGATGGTGGACCCAGGCGTCCCAGCGATGCTCGGCCTTGCGCCGCTCCTCGAACAGGAGCGCGACGATCGAATCGAGCATGCCGTCGCCGAGCGCCTGGAGCCGGAGCGCCCGCCAGCGCGCGTTGCCCGACGGCGGGATCAGCGTCGGCCCGTCATGCAGGCTGTCGAGATATTCGAGGATGACGACCGAATCGTAGAGCACCTCGCCGTCGTCGGTGACGAGTGTCGGGATCTTGCCGAGCGGGTTGACGGCGCGCAACGCCTCGAGTGTCTTGTTCGGCTGCTGCACCCAGGTGAAGACGAAGCTGACGCGGTTCTCGAGGCCGAGCTCGTGGAGCGCGATGCGCACCTTCCGCACATAGGGCGAGCCGTAGGAATAGCGGAGCTCCATGGTCATTCCGCCGCGGCGCGCTCGGGACCGTGGAGGCCGACCGCCTTGGCCGCGACCAGTCGGTCGATCTCGCCGGCGGCGAGACCGAGCGTCTCGAGCGCGCTTCGGCTGTGCTCGCCGAGATGGGGGGCGCGCGCCAGCGCGCCGTTGGCCGGCACGCGGGGTGCACCCGGGATGTTGGCGACAGGTGCGCGGCCGATGCCGTCGTGCTCGATCCAGCTGAACGCGCCCGTCGCCACGACCTGTGGCTCCGCGAGGAACTCGCCGTAGCTGTTGATCTTCTGGCTCATCAGCCCGGCACCGGTGAACAGCGCGACCCATTCCTTCGCGGTTCGCTGCATCAGCCGCGCCTGGAAGATCGGGATCAGGAAGTCTGCGTTGCGGCGGCGGAGATCGACATCGGCGAAGCGTGGATCGGCGGCGACGTCGTCGAGGCCCATGGTCTTGAGGAGCGTGATGAACTGCGGCTGGAACCCGGCCGAGATGTTGAGGTGGCCCTCCTTGGTGCGGAACACGCCGATCGGCACATAGATGTCCTCGGGCGGCGAGCCCTTCTCGACGTGATACTCCATGATCTTGGCGACCTGGAACGCGGCCGCCGACTGCATCATCGAGATGTCGAGATGGCGGCCCTTGCCCGAGGCGAGGCGGTCGAACAGCGCGGCCTGCACCGCCTGGAAGCCATAGAGGCCGGTCAGCACGTCCATCGCGATCATCGAGATTTTGTGCGGCTCGCCGTCATTGCCCTTGTTGATGGAGATGAATCCCGAGATCGACTGGGCGACCGAATCGACGCAGGCGCGCTCGCGTTGCGGGCCGGTCTGGCCGAAGCCCGAGATCGAGAGATAGACGAGGCGCGGGTTCTCGGCGGCGAGCGTCGCGTAGTCGAGGCCCAGCTTGTCCATCACGCCGGGCCGGAACGCCTCGGTCACGACGTCGGCCTCGCGCGCGAGCCGGCGCGCGATCGCGAGCGCGTCCTTGTTCTTGACGTCGAGCGCGAGCGAGCGCTTGCCGCGGTTGAAGCTCACGAAATGTGCCGACACATCGCCGTAGCTGCCGCCGAGCGGGCGCGCCCAGTCGCCGCCGAGCGGCTCGACCTTGAGGACGTCGGCGCCGTTCTGGGCGAGGAGGAGGCCCGCGTGCGGCCCGGCGATGCCTTGCGCGAACTCGACCACGCGGATGTTGCGGTAGGGCGCGAATTCGGACACGGCGGCCTCCGTTCTCGTCGTTCTCGTCTCAGCCGGGCGCACTCGCCGGCTCGAGGCGCGTCGCCGCGAGCGAAAGGCGGGTGCGATAGCGGTCGAACCAGCGCGCGAGCGTCGGGTGCGTCGCGCGCCAGTCCTGGTCGGGAAAGTGCTGGTCGACGAAATCGAGCGCGATCGCGACGGTGAGGTGGCCGATATCGGCGGCCTCCCCGAGCCCGGCGGCCTCGGCCTCGAGCGCATCGATCGCGCGCGCGATGACGCGCCGGTTGTGTGCGATCCAGTTCTCCGACCGGCGGTCGGGTTTGCGGAGCGTCTCGATGAAGACGAGGATCGTGTTCTCGAGAATGCCGTCGGCGAGCGCCTGGCGGCGGAGCGCGTCCCACCGCGCGCGCCCCGATGCGGGGATCAGCCGATTCCCGCCCGCGACGTGGTCGAGATACTCGACGATCACCGGCGAATCGTAGATCTCGATGCCGTCGTCGGTCTCGAGGCTCGGGACCTTGCCGAGCGGGTTGGGCGCGCCGTCGCGGTCCTTGCGCTTCATCGGATCGGTCGCGATGCGCTCGATGCGTCCGTCGAGGCCGGTCTCCATCGCGGCGACCACGACTTTGCGGACGAAGGGCGAGGCGGGTGAGTAGCGGAGCCGCATGGGTCTCTCGATCGGGTCGTGGGTCAGGCCGACTTCATCTCGGGCGGCATCGTCTCCTGCATGCTGGGCCGGCGCGCGAAGGCGTCGTACCAGGCGGCGAGCCGCGGCCGGGTCCGCCGCCAGTCGCGGCCGAAGCGGAACTCGTGATAGCCGAGCATGCAGCCGAGCGCGATGTGGCCGATGGTGACCGGGCCGTCGAGGCGGGCGGCGTCGCGCTCGAGGAGGTCGAGACCGCGCTCGACCTTGGCGAGCTGCTGGGTCTTGACCGTCTCGGAGCGCTCGCCGTCGCGACGGTTGCGCTCGAGATTGGCGAGGACGACCGCATCGCAGATGCCGTCGGCGATCGCCTCGAGCTGGGTCGCATGGCGGCGCGCCGGCCCTTCCATCGGCACCAGGTTCGGCAGCCCCGGCATCTGATCGAGATGCTCGGCGATGAGCGGCGAATCGATGATCAGCGTGCCGTCGTCGAGGAGAAGCGCCGGCACCTTGCCGAGCGGATTGGGAATCGCCTGGGCGCTCTTGGGATCGGCGAGATCGGCGGTGACGAGCTCGAGCCGGTCGGCGACGCCGCGCTCGATGGCGACGATGCGGCACTTGCGGGCATAGGGCGAGCGCGGCGAATACCAGAGTTTCATCGTTGCGGTCCGGATCGGTGGAGCGGGGAGGGGGCGCGGGTCAGCGGAAACTGTCTTTGCGCAGCCGCACCTCGGCGAACACCGCGACCGGGTCGGCGACGGGCTTGCCGACGGCGTCCGCGACGGTCGCCTGGTCGGCGCGGAGGAACGGGTTCGTCGCGCGCTCCTCGCCCATCAGCGACGGCACGGTGCGCTGGCCGGCGGCGCGTAGCGCATCGATCCGCCGCACGCGGTCGGCGAGGTCGGCGTTGGTCGTCTCGACGGTGAGCGCGAAGCGGGCGTTCGACTGGGTGTATTCGTGCGCGCAATAGACCAGCGTGTCGTCCGGGACGGCGCGGTATTTCGAGAGCGAGGTCCACATCTGCGCCGGCGTTCCCTCGAACAGGCGGCCGCAGCCGAGCGCGAACAGCGTGTCGCCGCAGAACAGCGCCTTGGTCTCCGCGAACCAGTAGGTGATGTGGCCGCGGGTGTGGCCGGGCGTGTCGAACACGCGCGCCTCGGCGCCGCCGAGCCGCCACGTGTCGCCGTCGCCGACCATCTCGTCGATGCCCGGGATGCGGTCGCGGTCGGCGCGCGGGCCGACGACATGGGCGCGGTAGCGCTCCTTGAGCTCGAGATTGCCCCCTGTGTGGTCGTTGTGGTGGTGGGTGCAGATGATGGTGTCGAGGGTCCAGCCGAGCCCGTCGAGGGCGGCGATCACGGGCGCCGCGTCGGACGGGTCGACGACGCCGGTCCGCTTGGTGCCGCGGTCCTTCACGAGATAGACGTAGTTGTCGCTCCGGGTGGGGATCTGGTGGATCTCGAGCGTCGACATCGGCGTCTCCGGGCAGCGGACGGCCCCGCCACGGTAGCAAAAGCGGCCGCCAGGCGCTACGCGGGCGGCGAGCGGGACGCGCCGCCCTGCACCGTACCGGCCGGCCGGCCGTGCTAGACTGCGCCGATGTGGAGCGACGTCGTCGATCTGCGCGATTACTACCGCACCAGCCTCGGCCAGATGACGCGGCGGGTGCTGCGCGGGCGCATCCGCGCGCTGTGGCCCGATGTCGTCGGCCAGAGCGTGCTCGGCATCGGCTATGCGACGCCGTTCCTGCTCCCGTTCCTCGACGAGGCGCGGCGCGTCCTCGCGGTGATGCCGGCGCCGCAGGGCGTCCTGCGCTGGCCGCCCGACGCCGCAGGCCTCGCGACGCTCGCCGACGAGGCGGAGCTGCCGTTCCCCGACGTCTCGATCGACCGCGTGCTCGTCGTCCATGCGCTCGAATGCTCGGATCAGACGCGCCCGATGCTGCGCGAGATCTGGCGCGTGCTCGCCGACGGCGGCAGGCTCCTCGTCGTGGTGCCCAATCGGCGCGGCATCTGGGCGCGGCGCGACCGCACGCCGTTCGGCCTCGGCGAGCCGTTCACCCAGACCCAGCTCGCACGCGTCTTGCGCGACAACCTGTTCACGCCGACCGCGACCGCGACCGCACTCTACGTGCCGCCGTCGGGCTCGCGCATGCTGATCGCCTCGGCGCCGGCCTTCGAGCGGATCGGCGCGCGCTGGTTCCCGACCTTCGCCGGCGTTCATCTCGTCGAGGCGACCAAGCAGATCTATGCCGGCACGACGGCGGCCGACCTGCCGGTGCGCCGCCGGCGCGCCTATGCCGCGGCCGGCGGTTCGCTCGAACGCTCCGCCGGCTAGGTCCTGTACTCATAATGGGATTCCCCTGAGGCGGGAGATGTGATTCAAGCTTCCAAACGGAGGAGGCTTGGATCATGGCTCGCTTTGATCTGACGGATTTCGAGTGGTCGCTGATTGCGCCGCTG
>VGEU01000045.1 GCA_016869145.1 Alphaproteobacteria bacterium
CCCGAAGACCTTCCGAATAGGGCTTCGCCATCCATTGCTGGCCCCCTTGCCCAGCACACAGCTTGAATCACATCCCCCGATCCATGGGAATCCCACTCCGATTCGGAATGCGCGAATACCGCTCTAGACGCGCGGGCTGCGTCGTCGCCAGACCGTCGCGCTTGCCGCTTCGCCAAAGCGCGACCCAGGCGAGGGGACCCCGGCGGCCATACGGGTGTCACGAAGGAAAGGACGTCTCATGGATCTCGAACTCCGGGGGCGCCGGGCGCTCGTGATCGGATCGACCCGCGGCCTCGGCCGCGCCATCGCGGGCGCGCTCGCCGCCGAAGGCGCGACCGTCGCGCTGACCGGGCGTGTCGCCGCGGCAGCCGATGCGGCGGCGGCCGATGTCGCGCGCGAATCCGGCACCGCCGGGCGCGGCTACGCGCTCGATCTCGCCGATCCCGCCGGCGTGGCGGCGACGGTCGCCCGTGCCCTCGCCGATCTCGGCGGCATCGACATCCTGGTGACCAATTCGGGCGGCCCGCCGACGACACCGATCGCAGCGATCGACCCCGGCCTATGGCAGCGGCAGTTCCAGATGCAGTTCCTCGGCCTCGCCGAGCTCGCCCGCGCGGTTCTGCCGGGGATGCGCGAGCGGCAGTGGGGCCGCGTCCTACTGTCGCTCTCGTCGGGGGCGGTGCAACCGATCGCCAATCTCGGCATCTCGAACACCATCAGGGGCGCCTGGCTCGCCTGGGCGAAGACGCTCGCGAACGAGGTCGCGGCCGACGGCGTCACGGTCAACACGATCCTGCCGGGACGCATCCATACCGAGCGCGTCGACGAGATCGACCGCGCCGCAGCGGCCCGCCTCGGCAGGCCGGTGGACGCGATCGTCCGCGAATCGATCGCGACCATTCCGGCCGGTCGCTACGGCACGGTCGAGGAGTATGCCGCCGTCGCCACCTTCCTGGTCAGCGGCAAGGCGAGCTATGTGACCGGAAGTCAGTTCCGGGTCGACGGTGGCTATATCCGGGCGGTGTAGCCCACCTCTGCGCTACTTTTCGGCCTTCACCGGGTTCGACAGAACGCCGATCCCCTCGACCTCGATCTCGCAGATGTCGCCCGGCTTCATGAACAGCGGCGGCTTCCGCGCGAAGCCGACGCCCGCCGGCGTGCCGGTGACAATGACGTCGCCGGGCTCGAGGCTCATGATCTCGGTCAACTCGGCGACCAGCGTCGCGACGTCGAAGATCATCTGGTTGGTGTTGGCGTCCTGCACGACGTCGCCGCTGAGCCGCGTCTGAATGCGGAGCCCGTTCGCGCCCTTGGGCAGCTCGTCGGCCGTGACGAACTCGGGTCCGAACGAGCCCGACGCCTCGAAGGTCTTGCCGACCAGCCACTGGCGGGCCGGCGGGCGGAGCTGGTAGTCGCGGATCGAGCCCTCGTTGAAGATCGAATAGCCGGCGACGACGCCGAGCGCCCTCGACCTCGATACATGCCGACAATGTCGGCCGATGACGGCGACCATCTCGCCCTCGTAGTCGAATTCTTTCGATACCCGGGGCCGGATCAGCGCCTGCTTGTGACCGACGAAGGACTGCGCGAACCGGTTGAAGAAGACGGGCTTCTCCTTCGGCGCCTCGTACGGGCTCTCGGATGCGTGCTCGTGGTAGTTGAGGCCGACGCAGATGATCTTGCCCGGTCGTGGGATCGGCGGCAGGTAGGTGTAGCGGCCCTTGACCAGCGCGCGGCCCTTCGCCTTGGCGACGGCGCGCGCCGCCTCCTTCATCGCGCCGGGCCCGGCCGCGAGCAGGCCCGCGAGATCGCGCGGCAGCTTCGGCGCCGCGATCGCGAGGTCGATCAGATCGCCGTCGCGCCGTACGGCGAGGATGTCCTTCTTCCCTTGTCTCAACGCAACGAATCGCACTGTCCCCTCCTCGGCGTTTCTCGTTGAAGCGGTGTCGGCCGGCGTGTTGGTCAGCGTTCGGGATCGCCGGCGGTGAGATAGTCCCACATGCGCTCGAAGATGCGCCCGGACGTGACCGCGCGCGCCTTGGCCTCGGCGGCGGTCATCTCGACCGATTGGGCGGCGCGTCCGACGGCGAGGACGGCGAGCTCGGTCTTCGCCGCCTCCTCGAGATAGAACGCCATCACGGTCGCTTCCTCGACCGTGGCGCCGACCAGTATCGCGCCATTGCCGCGCATGACGATCGCGCGACGGTCGCCGAGGGTTTCGGCGAGGCGGGCGGCGTCGGCATCGTCGCGGAGCAGCGCCACGCTGTCCCACAAGGCCGGCGCCGGATGAAAATAGGAGCCGAACCCGATCCGCGACCGCGGCGTCATCCGGAACGTCGACAGGGTCATCGTGTCGCGGAGGAAGCTGCGGCAGATGCCGTTGACGTCGGACCGGCGTGCGTAGATCTGCTGATGGCAGCGCACCTCGCCGAGGACGCCCTCCGGGAGAGGCCCCGACACCGGCACCACCGTACCGGCCTCGCCGGGCGCGATCAGCCCCATCGGCTTGGCGGCACAGACGAGAAAGCTCGTCGCGTCGAGCCGCGCGCTCACATGGCCGTAGGCGTGGCCGAGATCGTTGCGCGCGAGCGCGCGTGCAGCCATGCGCACGCGCCGCTCGGTCAGCGCGCGCGGCTCGCCGAGCCGGCCGAACTCCGTCTCCGCCATCGTTGTCAGGTGCGGAATTCGGGAACGTCGGGTTTGGCGCCCCACATGCAGAAGGAATCGAGCGTGAACGGGAACTGGCGCGGGCGGTAGTTCTCGTCGACCATCCGCACGCCATGCGAATACTCGTAGACCATCCCGTCGGGGCCCTCGAAATAGAGGAACACCGCGCCCGAGGAGCCGTGCCGGCCGGGGCCGAACACGATGCGCACCTGGCGATCGGTCAGGAAGTAGTAGGAGCGCATAATGTCGTCGACCGAGGCGACCTGGAAGTTGATGTGCTGGACCCCGGTGCCGGTGGCCGGGAACAACGCCATCCGGTGGTGCACGGCGTCGAAGGAGAGGAGGCCCGCCGGGCCGATCCAGTCATTGGCGCGGATGTTGAAATGGGTGGTCCAGAACGCCTCGTCGCGCGGCGCATCGGTGGTGCGGAGACCGACATGGCTGAACTCGAGGATGCCCGCGTCGCGGCTCGGAAAGTAGCGCCGGCCGCTGTGGAACGGCCGCACCACCAGATCGACCGTATTGCCGGTCGGGTCCTTGAAGCTGATGAAGCGGATCACCCGGCGGTCGGCGCACTCCTCGGCCGTGCCGCGGTGCACCGCGATGCCGTGATCGGCGAGGCTCCGTTCCGCCGCATCGAGCTCGGGCATGGTGGCGAGCTCGAAGCCGAGCGTGTTGTCGCCCGGGTCACCCAGGAAATAGCAGATATTGTGGTCGCGGCTGTCGCCCCGGACATACAGACGGTTCTCGGTCCGGCCCACTGTCTCGAGGCCCACGACGTCGTGGGTGAACCGCTCCGCCTTCGCGAGGTCGCGCGTGCCGAGCCGCACATAGCGGATATCGACGATGTTGATCATCCCGCCTCCCACACGGCGCCCCGAGGCGCCTCGATCCCTAATTGGAAGGCGTCATGATAGCGGTCGGGCGCGGGGCGCGAAAGCCCGCCCGTGCCGCCCGTGCCGCTGGCGCGGAGGGTCAGCGGCGCGCGGTGGCGCCGATCCGTTCGCGGAGACCGTTCAGCTCCTGGCGGAGCGATTCGATCTCGCGCGTCTCGCGCGAGTTCCTCGTCGGCCTGTCCGCGCTCGGCCTGCTTCGCCGCCGCCTCGTCGGTGCCCGGCTTGTTCATGGCCCGCTGGACCCGGTTGATCAGGCTGCGGAGCCCGGGGCTCACGCCTTCCTCGCCCTCGGTCCGCTCGCCCGGCGGGGCGATCCTGTCGAGGTCGAGAACGGCGTCGTCGGCGGTCGCGGCGCCGGGCCCGGGCGGCACGTCGATCTGGACCGCGTCCTCGTCGACCAGGAGGGCGGCGACATCGGCGGCCGCGAGCGGGGCGTCGTGGCGGGACGGGGCCGCGGCCGGTGGCGTCTCGCGCGCCTCCTGGCCGCGCAGCGCGGCATAGGCCGGCTCGCCCGAGGCGGCCTCGAGGAGCTCCTGCGCCATGCCGGTGATACGCGGCACGGTTTCGTTGCCGGTCTTGCGGATATTGTTCTCGATGGTGCCGAGCAGGTTCTCGACCATCTCCTGGAGGGCGTTGTTCTTGTCGTCGAGCGCGTTGGCAAGGGCGCGCACGCGGGCGATCTCCTCCTCCTGCTTGGTGAATCGGGTGCGGATCTGCCGCCACATGTCGACGAGCGCGGCGCTCTCGCGCTCGCGCGCCGCGTGGACGGCCTTCAGCCGCGCCTCGGCCTGTTCCACGCGTTGACGAAAGCTCTCGAGATCGGGCATCGGGGCCTCCCGCGTTAACGATTGGGTGAGGTCTATCCGGCGCCCGGTTTAAAATGGCTTAACGTTACGAAATCCACCTCGCCCATGCCCGACCAGGTCCTCGTGCTCGCTCTCTTCGCCGTCGTGCTGGCGGCCCTGTCCGCCGTCACCTGCCGGGCGGTGATACGGCTGCGGATTCTCGACGTGCCGAACCAGCGCTCGTCCCATGCCGTGCCGGTCCCCAATGGCGGTGGGATCGGAATCGGCGTGGCGATCCTGTTCGGCGCACCGGCGGTCGCGGCCCTGGTCCCGGACGCGTTGCCGGGGCCGTGGGCGCTCGCCGCGCTCGGTGTTGCCGCGCTCGGTGTCGCCGCGGTCGGGCTCGCCGACGATCTCCGTGTCGTCCGGAGCTTCCGGACCAAGCTCCTCGCCCAGATCGCCGCCGCGGGGCTCGTGATCGCGGCCGGGCTCGACATCGGGGCCGTGACGCTGCCGGTCATCGGCCGCGTCGAGCTCGGCGCATGGGGCATCCTCGTCACGCTCGTATGGCTGGTCGGTCTGACCAACGCGTTCAACTTCATGGACGGCCTCGACGGGCTCGCCGGCGGCACCGCGCTCGTGGCCGCGATCGTGTTCGGGATCATCGCACATGCCGCCGGCGCCGCGTTCCCGGCGCTTCTCGCGCTGGTGATCGCCGCCGCCGTCGCAGGCTTTCTCGTCCTCAACCGCCCGCCTGCCCGCATCTTCATGGGCGACGTCGGGAGCCAGTTTCTCGGCTTCCTGTTCGCTTGTCTCGCCATTCTCGCCGCGAACGGCAAGACGGGAACCGCGGAGGTCGGCATCCTCGTGATGCCGCTTCTGTTCCTCCATTTCATCTGCGACACGTCGTTCACGCTCGCCCGCCGCCTGGCTGCGCGCGAGAACGTCACGCGCGCGCATAGGGGGCACCTCTACCAGCTCCTCAATCGCGCCGGCTGGTCGCACGCGCGCGTCAGCGTCGTTCTGACCACGATGGCGATGATCCAGGGCGTCGCGGCATGGTCGATGGTCACCGAAGATGCCGCGCCGATGGCGTTCGGCGTCTGCCTCCTGATCCAGGCTGTCTACGCGGTCACGGCGCTCCGCATCGCGCGCCGCGCCGGTCTGCTCGGGGGCTGAAAGCGAAACGCGCCGGTGCGTCCCTTTCGGGAAGCGCACCGGCGCGCGCGTGCCGTGAAAGGCGGGCTTTTGGGGGCGGCGACCGCCCTACACGGCGACGCTCCGGCTCGCGTCCTCGTGCTGGCGGCGCGGTTCGGCGGCCGCGTCGTCGAGACCGTAGCGGATGCGCCCGCCGGCGCGAAATGTCGCAGCGGCAATGCGCACTGAGCGCGCGCGCCGGCCCGTCAGTCCAGCCTCACGATCTCGCCGTCGACCGTCTTGCCATGCTTCCGGTAGAAGCCGAGCGCCTTCAGGGTCGGCTCGTCGCTCGACACGAACAGGATAGCGTCGTTGTCGGGATCGGTATTGACGTGCTCGTACCAGCTCGCGCCGGGCAGCGCGAGACAGTCGAACTGGGTCCAGTCGATCCGCTTGCCATCGACGATCGTGTAGCCCTTGCCCGCGAACGGGACGACGATCTGGCTCGCGCTCTGCTTGACGGGCAGCAGCTTCTCGCCCGGGCGGAGGAGCTCTGCGAAGAACGCGGTGGTCCGATATGGCGAGGCGCCGCTCACCGGATCGATGTATTCGAGCGTGATCCCCTCGTGCGCGCTGCCGTCATAGTGGCGGAGCCGGTCGAGCGCGCGGAGCGTCGCCTCCCAGCGATAGACGTACATCGGCGAGGCGTTCCCGGTGCCGCGTTGATGCGACAGGAAGCGCGGCTTGAGGCCGCCGACGCCGTAGACGGCCGCCGAGTAGTCGCTCGGGAAGCGGTCCGACTGCAGCTTGCGGCGGACGCGCTGGCCGTCGACGACCTCGGTGTAGTCGTGCTCGAAATAGGTGGCGTTGAGCGTCTCGACGAGCGGCAGGTCGAGGATCGAGACGTTCACCGCCGGCTCGTCACCCTGGTTGCCGTGGTTGTGCCAGGTGTCGTGCGGGGTGAGCACGAGGTCGCCCGGACCGAACGTGATGTTCTCGCCCTCGACGCCGGTGAAATTCTGCTTGCCGGTCAGGCCGAAACGCACCGCATTGGGCGAATGCCGATGCGGCGGCATGATCTCGTTCGGGTCGTTGAGGCGGTAGGCGGCGTAGAGCGTCGAGACGGTCGCCCGCGACGGCGCGAGGCCCGGGTTCACCAGGATCAGCGAGCGGCGCTCGGAGTTCTCCATCGTGATCAGCTCGGCCGAGGCATGGAGGATCGGCTCCATGTCGGCGTATTTCCACAGATGCGGGATCGCCCGCCGCGCGTCCTTGAGCCGCTCGACCTCGTCGTGACTCTTCTCGGTATTCACCGCCCAGAAGCCGAACAGAGAGAGCTGGTCCATCTGCCGGTACATTTCGGCGAGGGCCTGGTCGCGGTTGGTCGGCGGTGCGGTGCCATCGGCGGCGGACATCGGGGCCTCCTTCGATTTCGGGTCGAGTCTACACCACGCGCTCGACGATGTGCATGCCGCGGACGCGGTCGATCATGAAGAGAAGGCCGCGCTCGTCGACCGTGACGTCGTTGGTCGACAGCCGATCCGATCCGGGCGGCGGGTCGGGGAGGAAATGGGCGACCTCGCTCGGCCGGTGCGGATCGGCGATATCGACGACCCGGAGTCCGCGCGCGAACCAGGCGACCGGGATCTCGGTCGAGGTCACCTTCTCGCAAGGCTGGTGGCAGCCGGTCATCGCCGGCTGCGGGCTGCCGTCGAACTCGGGGAGCTGGAAGGTCGAGATCGGAACCGGGTGCGTCTCGTCGGTGATGTCGACGACCCACATGAAGGCGGGCGCGCTCGGCCACAGCTTCGCCACGTCCTCGTCGGTCACGACCATCAGGCGGCGCCCGCGCACCGGAAACGGGATCGGCAGCGCGGTGTGGGTCGGGTGGGTGAAGGGCGGGCTCCAGTCCATGCCCGAGACCAGTCGCGGCTTCGCCATGTCCTCGATGTCGAGGATGTAGAAGCCGTGGTGCCAATAGCTCGTGTAGAGCCGGTTGCCGAGCCGAAGCGGGTGATGGCAGCGCGGCGGCACGCCGTCGCCCCAGGTCGACTTTTCGCCGCCGGCGCGCCACTGGCCGGGCACCCACCAGCGCCCGACCTCCTGCGGCCGGGCCGGGTCCTTGAGGTCGAGGATCATCAGGATGTTGCTCACGTAGCCCTCGACCGTCGGCGAGATATAGGCGTAACGGCCGTCGAACTCGAAGCGATGGACGCCCTTGCCCGCGGTCTTCCACAAGGTGATCTCGCGTGGCTTCGCGGGGTTCGACACATCGTAGATGCCGAGCCCGCCGACGAAGTCGGGATCGACCTCGTTCGTCAGCTTCTCGCGGTTGACCAGCATGATCCCGTTGACGACGCGGACCTTGTGCGAATGGGTGCCGACCGGCATCTCGAGGGTGGCGAGGAGGCGCGGCTTCTTCGGATCGGCGATGTCGACCACGCTCGTGCCGTGCGGGAACTTCATGTGCGCGATATAAGCGGTCCGCCCGTCGATCGCGACCTGGCCGCCGCCGGCGCAGTCGAACCAGCCGACTTCGCGCATTCCTTTGACGCTGGCCATGTTCTCCTCCTAAACCTTCGACGGTAGCGCGCCGGCCGTTCGCGATCGAGCATGGCCGAAACGGTGTGCGAGATCAAATCACCGCGGCCGCGCGGAGGGCGAGGACAGAGACCATGGAACGCGACGAGGCCATCCTCGATTTCTGGTTCGGCGACCGGAAGAACCCATCCTATGGCGAGCCGCGCGAGGCCTGGTTCAAGAAGGAGCCCGAGTTCGATGCGACGCTGCGGCGCGATTTCCTCGACGATCACGAACGCGCGGCGTTCGGCCACTGTGACGGGTGGATGGGCGGAGCCCGGCGCTGTCTCGCGCTCGTGATCGCGCTCGATCAATTTCCGCGCAACATCTTCCGCAACACCCCGCGCGCCTTCGCGGCCGATGCCAAGGCGCTGGCGACCGCGCGCTATGCGATCGCCGCCGGCTATGATCGCGGTCTCCTCCCCGTTGAGCGCCTGTTCCTCTATATCCCGTTCGAGCACGCCGAGACGCTCGCCGACCAGGAGCGCTCGGTCGCGCTCTTTGGGTCGATCCCCGACCATCCGAAGCGCGACAGCTGGCTCGACTATGCCGTCCGCCACCGCGACGTCGTCGCCCGCTTCGGCCGCTTCCCGCACCGGAATGCGATCCTCGGCCGAGCCTCGACGGCCGCGGAGCTCGAGTTCCTGACCCAGCCCAACTCGAGCTTCTGACCGATGGCGCCGCTCACCGACCCGTTCGTCCGCTCCGGCGCGACCGATCATCCCGTCAGCCGAGGCGCCATCCGCCGCGAGGATCCCGTCGTCCGCGGCGTCGTGATGCGGTGAGGTACGGGCGATGACCGAACGCGTCGATGCAGTCGTGATCGGTGCCGGCGTGGTCGGTCTCGCGGTGGCGCGCCGGCTCGCGCTCGCCGGTCTCGAGGTCATCGTCGTCGAGCGCGCCGACTGCATCGGCAGCGAAACGAGCTCGCGCAACAGCGAGGTGATCCACGCCGGCATCTACTACCCAAACGGCAGCCTCAAGGCGCGGTTCTGCGTCACCGGCAAGAAGGCGCTCTACGCCTACGCCGCCGCGCGCGGCGTGCCGTACCGCAACTGCCAGAAGATCATCGTCGCGACTAGCGACGACCAGATCGAGGCGCTCGCCAAGCTCAAGGACGTCGCCGCCGGCAACGGCGTCACCGATCTCGCCTGGCTCACGCCGGCCGAGGTGCGCGCGATGGAGCCCGCGGTGTTCTGCGTCCGCGCCTTGCTCTCGCCCTCGACCGGGATCATCGACAGCCACGCGCTGATGCTCGCCTTCCAGGGCGAGGCGGAGGCCCACGGCGCGATGATCGCGTTCCTGTCGCCGGTGGTGGGCGGGCGGGTCGAGACCGGCGCCATCGCGCTCGAGGTCGGCGGCGCCGAACCGACGACGATCAGGACGCGTTTCCTCGTCAACTCGGCGGGGCTCTTCGCCCAGGACGCCGCGGCGACGATCTACGGCATCCCGCGCGACACCATCCCGGTCTGCCACTACGCCAAGGGGAACTACTACACCCTCGCCGGCCGGGCGCCGTTCACGCGTCTCATCTATCCGGTGCCCGAGAAGGCGGGGCTCGGCGTCCATGTCACGCTCGATCTCGCCGGCCAGGTGCGGTTCGGCCCCGACGTCGAATGGATCGAGACCATCGACTACGACGTCGATCCGCGTCGGGCTGACGCGTTCTATGCCGCCGTGCGCCGCTACTACCCCGAGCTTGCGGACGGATCGATCCAGCCCGGCTATGCCGGTATCCGGCCCAAGATCCAGACGCCGGCCGGGCCGGCGGTCGACTTCGTCATCCATGGGCCCGAGGCCCACGGCGTCGCGGGGCTGGTCAATCTCTACGGGATCGAATCGCCCGGGCTCACGTGCTGCATGCCGATCGCCGACCACGTCGCGCACCTGCTCGGCGTCAATTGACCCCTTGAACCGCCGTCGCGGTCGATTACATCGAGGGCGCTGGATGCCCATGCGGGGCCAGCGTGAACCGGCCGGCCGATTTCGGCGGCCATGACAGGCATGTTGCTTCCTCGGAGGATATGCGATGACCAGCTTCGATCTTTCCCCCCTGTTCCGTTCCGCCATCGGCTTCGACCGGCTGAACCAGCTCGTCGACAGCGCCATGCGCTCGGCCGAGGCCAATGACAGCTTCCCGCCCTACAACATCGAGAAGACCGGGGAGACCGACTACCGCATCACCATGGCGGTCGCCGGCTTCGGCGAGGACGATCTCAATGTCGAGGTGCGCGAGGGCGTGCTCGTGGTCGCCGGCAAGGCGAAGCCCGAGACCGAGGGCGCCCGCTTTCTCCATCGCGGCATCGCGCGCCGGGCGTTCGAGCGGCGCTTCCAGCTCGCCGACCACGTGGTCGTACGGACCGCGGCGCTCGAGAACGGCCTTCTCCGCATCGAGCTCGCGCGCGAGCTGCCCGAGGCGATGAAGCCGCGCCGCATCGCGATCGCTGCGCGCGGCGCGAAGCCACCGGTGATCGACGCGGCCGCCGCCTGACCGGGCAAGACCAGACGGACGGGGGCCGGGCAGGCGACTGCCCGGCCCTTTCCGCATGCGTTCGCCGCCGTCCTCCGCTCTTGACAAAGCGGTCCGCTCGGACCACATCGTGGGCGCCCTGTGACACTCCGGCGCACCGCGCCGAAATAATTGAAAATGCACGGAATTCCGGATCAGTGCGACGGTCGGTCCGGAGCGGTCGCGGGATGGGACGTCGGACGGGAGGTGTGAGGCGATGAGTCAGATGCTGGACATCCAGGGACTGACCAAGCGGTTCGGGCCGCGGGTGGCGGTCGACGATGTCCGTTTCTCAGTGTCGCGCGGCGAGGTGCTCGGCTTTCTCGGGCCGAACGGCGCCGGCAAGACGACGACGATGCGGATGATCACCGGCTTCCTCACCCCGACCGAGGGACGCGCCATCGTGTGCGGCCATGACGTCGAGCACGAGCCGATCGCGGTCAAGGCACGGCTCGGCTATCTGCCCGAAGGCGCGCCGCTCTACGAGGACATGACGCCCGCGGGATTTCTCGGCTTCGTCGCCGAGGTGCGCGGCAAGTCGGGTGCCGACCGGCGCAACGCGATCGAGGCCGCCGCCGCGACGCTCGGCCTCGGTGGCGTGATGTACCAGCCGATCGGCACGCTCTCGAAAGGCTTCAAGCGCCGCGTCGGCCTCGCGCAAGCGATCCTGCACGATCCCGAGGTCCTGATCCTGGATGAGCCGACCGACGGCCTCGATCCCAACCAGAAGCACGAGGTTCGCGCGCTCATCCATCGCATGGCGGCGAACAAGGCGATCGTGATCTCGACGCATCTTCTCGAGGAAGTCGATGCGGTCTGCACGCGCGCCATCATCATCGCGCGCGGCCGGATCGTCGCCGACGCCGCGCCGGGCGAGCTCCAGGCGCGCTCGACGTTCCACAACGCGGTGACGCTCCGCATCAAGGAGGCCGACGCCGAGCGCGCCCGCGCCGAGCTCAAAGCGATCGCCGCGGTCGCCGCCATCGAGACGGTCGACCAGGTGAACGGGGTCGCCGAGCTCCGCGTGACGCCGGCCAGCGGCAAGGCGATCCTCGCCGACGTGAGCGCGATGGTTCGCGCCGGCGGCTTCGTGGTCGAGGAGATCCGCCAGGAGCGCGGGCACCTCGATCAGGTGTTCCGCGACATCACGACCCGATCCTGAGGAGCCGCGCGATGTCCAACGTGATCGCGATCGCCAAGCGCGAGCTCGTCGCCTATTTCTCGACCCCGCTCGCCTATGTCTTCATCGTCATCTTTCTCGCGCTCTCGGGCGCGGTGACGTTCTATTTCGGCGTCTTCTTCGACCGCGGCCAGGCCGATCTCCAGCCGTTCTTCAGCTTCCATCCGTGGCTCTATCTGTTCCTGATTCCCGCGGTCGGCATGCGGCTCTGGGCGGAGGAGCGCAAGACCGGGACGCTCGAGCTCCTGATGACGCTGCCGGTGTCGACGACCCAGGCCGTGATCGGCAAGTTCCTCGCCGCCTGGGCGTTCGCGGGCATCGCGCTCGCGCTCACCTTCCCGATCTGGATCACGGTCAATTATCTCGGCAATCCCGATAACGGCGTGATCATCGCGAGCTATTTCGGGAGCTTTGTCATGGCGGGCGCCTTCCTCGCTATCGGGAGCTTCGTCTCGGCGATGACGCGCAACCAGGTGATCGCCTTCGTGATCGCGGCAGCGGTCTGCTTCCTCTTCATGATGAGCGGGCTCGAGATGGTCCTGTCGGCATTCCGCGCCTGGGCGCCGCCCGCCGTCGTCGACCTCGTCGCCTCGCTCAGCTTCCTCACCCATTACGACGCGATCACCAAGGGGGTCATCGACCTCAGGAACATCGTCTACATGGCGTCCGTCATCGGCATATTCCTGTTCGCCAACACGGTCGTCGTCGACCTCAAGAAGGGAGCCTAGCGCATGATGGCTTCGCGCTCGTTCGATCGCCGCACGCTCGCCATCGGCGGGCTCGCGCTCGCCGCGGTCCTCTTCATCGCCGTCAATCTGTTCTCGACATCGGCGCTGCGCGGCGCGCGCGTCGATCTCACCGAGGGCGGGCTGTTCACGCTCTCGGACGGCACGCGCCAAGTGCTCGCGAGCGTGCGCGAGCCGGTGACGCTCCGGCTGTTCCTGTCGCGCTCACTCGTCGATGCGGCACCCGGCATCGGCACCTATTCGGTCCGCGTGCGCGAGCTGCTCGAGCGCTATGTGGCGCTCTCCAACGGCAAGATCGCGCTCGAGATCATCCACCCCGAGCCGTTCTCGACCGAAGAGGACCGCGCGGTCGGGTTCAACCTCCAGGGCATTCCCCTCGACCAGACCGGCGCGACCGGCTTCTTCGGGCTCGCCGGCAGCAACACGACCGACGACATCGACATCATCCCGTTCCTGTCGCCGCAGCGCGAGCGCTTCCTCGAATACGACCTGACGCGGCTGATCAACAACCTCGCCAACCCCAAGAAGCCCGTGGTCGCGCTCTACACCACGATCTCGATCGAGGCCGATCCGACCAAGCAGCACAAGCCGTGGCACGTCGTCGAGACGATGCGCCAGCTGTTCGACATCAAGAGCGTCGGCTTCGACGGCAAGATGCCGGACGGCACCGACGTGCTGATGGTCGTCCATCCGATCGGCCTCGATGACAAGACCCTCTACGCGATCGACCAGCACGTGATGAAGGGCGGCAAGGCGCTGATCCTCGTCGATCCCTTTTCGGAAGAGGGATCGCGCATGAACGCGATGCAGCGGATGCCGCCCGACACCGGCTCCGATCTCGCCAAGCTGTTCAAGGCCTGGGGCATCGCCTATGACAAGTCGAAGATCGCCGGCGACCGCATCGGCGCGCAGCGCGTCGCCGCGGGCAACGATGCTCAGGGCCGTCCGATCATCGCCGACTACCTCGCCTGGGTGACGCTCGACAAGTCGCGCATCAAGGCCGAGGACGTGATCACCGGCGACCTCCAGCTCATCAACGTCGCCTCCGCGGGCTTCATCGACCTCGCCGAGGGCTCGTCGCTCAAGCTCGATCCGCTCATCCGGACCAGCCCGCAGGCCCAGGCGATCGAGACGACCAAGGTCCGCATGCGCCCCGATCCGGCGCAGATACTCCGCGACTTCAAGTCCGGTGACAAACCGCTCACGATCGCCGCACGTGTGACGGGCCAGGCGAAGAGCGCCTTCCCCGACGGCCCGCCCAAGGAGGAGAAGAAGGACGAGAAGAAGGAAGGCGATCAGGCCGCGGCGAGCCCGGCCGAGGCGAAGCCGGCCGAGCCGCCGCCGGCCGACCATCTCGCCGCGTCCAAGGGCGAGATCAACATCATCATCATCGCTGACACGGACCTCATGGCCGACACGTTCTGGCTCAACGTGCAGGATTTCTTCGGCCAGCAGCTCATCATGCCGACCGCGAGCAACGGCGATCTCATCATCAACGCGATCGACAATCTGCGCGGCTCGCCCGGGCTGATCGCGCTCCGGAGCCGCACCGTCTCGGCGCGGCCCTTCGACACCGTGCGCGATCTCCAGAAGGACGCGGAGCTCAAGTATCGCGCGAAGGAGCAGCAGCTCGCCGAGCGCCTCAAGGAGGTCGAGACCAAGCTCAAGGACCTCCAGACCAAGGAGAAGGCGACCGGCGCGGCGATCCTGTCCGAACAGCAGCGCGAAGCGGTCGAGAATTTCCGCCGCGAGATGGTGACGATCCGCGGCGAGTTGCGCGAGGTGCAGCGCGATCTCCGCAAGGACATCGACCGGCTCGACGGCCAGGTCAAGCTCGTCAATATCGGGCTGATGCCGCTCGTCGTCCTGGTGTTTGCGGTGCTGCTCGGCCTCTACCGCTATCGGCGCGCCAAGCGTCACATGAACCAGGCCGCCTGAACGGCGCCACAGGACGGAGGAGACGCCATGAAGCCGATTACCTTCTACGCGCTCGCGGGCGCGACCGTGGTCGCCGTGATAGCGGCGGCGGTCGCAGCGACCAGTCAGCGCGCGCCGACCCGGATCGCCGCCGACCGTCCGCTCGCCTTTCCCGAGGCCGCCAAGCGCGCCAACGATGTCGCCGAGATCGTGATCCGCTCCGGCCGCGAGCCGTTCACGATCCGCCGCAACGGCGAGGTCTGGGGCATCGTCGAGAAGGGCGGCTATCCGGTCTCGTTCGAGCGCGTGAAGACGACGATCGTCGCGCTCGGCAATCTGCGGCTTCTCGAGCAGAAGACGAGCGATGCGGAACGCTACGCGCGGCTCCAGCTCGAAGATCCGGCCGGCGCCGACGCGAAGTCGCGGCTCGTCGTCATGAAGGATGGCACCGGCAAGGAGATCGCGAGCGCGGTCGTCGGCCGGCGCAACACGACGTTGTTCGGCGCCAATCGCGGCGGCACCTATATTCGTCGCGGCACGGAAGCCGGATCCTGGCTCGCCGAGGGCGATCTCGAGGTCGGCGCGACGCCCAATGACTGGATGGAGCGCGAGATCGTCGACGTCGCGTCCGATCGCATCGCGCGCGCCGTGGTCACCCACCCCGACGGCGAGAAGACGGTCGTCCGCAAGGATGTGCAGAACCAGCCGGCGTTCACGGTCGACGACATTCCCGAGGGGCGGAAGCTCAAGACCGACAACGAGGGCGGCACGGTCGCCGGCGCGATCTGGCGATTGCGGCTCGAGGACGTGAAGCCGGCGAAGGATCTCGCCGCGCCTGCGGCCGGGCATGTCGTTCGGTTCGAGACCTTCGACGGTCTGAACGTGACCGTCCGCCTCTCCAAGATCGAGGAGGAGTACTGGGCGACGTTCGAGGCGGCCGCCGATCCGCCGGCGCCGGCCGCCGACAAGCCCGCGACCGATCCCGCCAAGGCGGAGGACGCGAAGAACGACCCGGTCAAGGCCGCGGCCGATCTCAACGCCCGGGTCAAGGGCTGGGCCTACAGGCTGTCGAACTGGGACGCCGAGAAGATGACCAAGAAGGTCGCCGATCTCCTCGACGACAAGCCCGCCGCCGGCAAGTCCTGACGATCCTGCTGCCATGATCGGGTGGGCGCGCATCGCAGCGGCGGCCGCGTGCGCGCTCGCGCTTGCCGGCGGTGCCGCCGCGCAGGCCGTCGACATCGAGCTCGTCTTCGCCGTCGATTCCTCGGGCAGTGTCGATGCGCGTGAGTTCGCGTTGCAGCGTCAGGGCTACGCCATGGCGCTGGTGAACCCCGAGATCGTGCGCGCGATGACCGGCGGGCCAAATCGCGCCGTTTCGGTCACCGTGTTCGAGTGGTCGGGCCCGCTCCTCCACAACCTCATCGTGCCGTGGACCCGGATCGACGGCAGGGCGGCGGCCGAGGGCGTCGCGGCCGTTCTCCTCGCCGCGTCGCGCACGATCTTCGGCGGCGGCACCGCGATCGGCGCCGCGATCGACCGCGGCCGCATGCTCTTCGCGGAGAACCCTTTCAAAGGCACACGGCGGGTGATCGACGTCTCGGGCGACGGCGTCAACAACCGCGGCCGACCCGCGGGGGCCGCGTGCGACGAGGCGGTCGCGCAGGGTATCACCATCAACGGCCTGCCGATCCTCGAGGACGATCCCTCGCTCGAGACTTACTATCGGACCGAGGTGATCGTCGGCCCGGGCGCCTTCGTCATGCCGGCGGCGGGGTTTGCGGATTTCGCGCGCGCCATCCTCGAGAAGCTCAAGCTCGAGCTCCGCATGTCGGCGCTGCCGGCGGAGTGAGGCCGATCAGGACCGCGCGGTGTTGGTCGCGGCGCGGAACGTCCACTCGACGATGCGCCGCATCACCTTGCCGAGCGCCTCGTCGAAAGCGAGGACGACCGAGGGCAGATCGCCGCTCGAAGCGGCCTCGAAATGCTCGGCCGTGAAGGTCGCAACGATCGTCCGCTGCGGCATCTTCACGAGCTTCGCGTTCATCCGCACGTGTGCCTTGGGCGTGCCGCCGTCGAGATATTCGGCCTGGAACTCGCGCAAGTCGATCAGAAGGGAAAAGTCGGAGCGGAGCGCGACCGACTGGCGCCCGACCGAGACGATCCGGCCGGTGTTCTCGAAGCTCTCGACGAGGAGCTTCTGGACCATCGCAGGCGCGGTGTCGACCCAGTTTGCGTGGGCGTAGTATTCGAGCGTCACCCGGCTCCGTTGCAGGGCGATCCGCGCGCTGTTGAGGCCGGCCTCCGCGGTCGGCAGGTCGATGGTGAGCTGCCAGTCGACACGCGGCAGATCGGGGGCGAACGTGCTCTTCGCGGTGAGGACGAACACCTGCGGCGGCTCTCCGGTGCCCGGCAGCATGCCGCAGGATGCGACCGTGAGGGCGACCGCGATCGCCGCGAGCGGCCGGCGCCAGAACATCGACCGGATTGCCGTCATCGCGCCTCGATGAGGAAGAGGGAGAGCTCGTAGAGCCCTTGGGCCGAGAAGTCGCGGATCGGCGCGCGGTTCTCGGTCGCGATCTGCTCGACTTCGCGCGCGAGCCTGGAGAAGGCCTGCGCCGTGGTGCGGAACTCCGTGACCGTCGCCTGGCTCGCGTTGAGCGTCGCGCGGGCCTGGTCGCCGATGGGTCCGATGCGGGCGAGGAGATCACCGGCGAGCTGGTTGCCGGTGCCGGCGAGCGTCTTGAGCGCGCCGACCGTCTCGAGCCTTCGTCGACCAGGCGGTCGATCCGGTCGCTCTGCTTGGCGACCATCGCGGTCGTCTGGCGGATCGATTCGAGGCTCTCGGCGATCGCCTGGACATTCTTGTCGTCGACGATCCGGCTCAACTGGTCGACCAGCAACACCGAGCGCTCGAAGAGCTCAGGCGCCTTCTCGATCAGGGTCTCGATGCCCGAGGCGCGCGACGGAATCTCGGGCATGTCCTTGCCTTGCTCGGCTTTCCGGAGCGGGCTCTCGCGCGTGCCGCCGTCGAGCTGGATGAAGGCGATGCCAGTGATGCCCTGCAGCCTGATCTGGGCGAAGGTGTCCTCCTTGATCGGCGTCGTCTCGTCGATCTCGAGCGTCACCCGGATGATCTCGATGTTGTCGGGGTCGAAGCGGAGCTCGGAGACGCGCCCGACCAGAATGCCGCGATAGCGCACGGGACTGCCGACCTAGAGACCGGTGACGGCGGTCCGGAAATTGACGAGATAGCGCGCCGGCGTCTTGTCGAACTGGACGCTCGCGAGCCACAGCACGACCACGAAGCCCGTGACGACCAGGGCGACGACAAAGGCTCCGACGAGGATATAGCTGGCGCGGTTTTCCATGGCGGGTCAGGGGGTGAGGGCGGCGCGGGCGCGGGGGCCGTGGAAGTATTCCTGGATCCAGGGATGCGGGTGGACGAGCAGCGTCTCGAGCGTGCCGACCAGCACGCGCTTGTCGATCAGGACCGCGATACGGTCGCAGATCGCCTTCAAGGAGTCGAGATCGTGCGTGACCATGACGACGGTGAGCCCGAGGAGCCGTTGCAGGTCTCGGACCAGTGTGTCAAACGCCGCCGCGCCGATCGGGTCGAGCCCGGCGGTCGGCTCGTCGAGGAAGACGATCTCGGGATCGAGGGCGAGCGCGCGGGCGAGGCCGGCGCGCTTTCGCATGCCGCCCGAGATCTCGTTCGGGTACTTGGCGCCCGCCTCCGCGGGCAGCCCGACCATGGCAATCTTGTAGGCGGCGACCTCGCGGATGAGGGGGGCCGACAGGTCGGTGTGCTCCTTGAGCGGCACGGCCACGTTCTCGGCGACCGTGAGCGAGGAGAACAGCGCGCCGCCCTGGAACAGGACGCCCCACCGCGTCTCGATCGGCGCCCCATCCGCGCCGCGCCGGTCGGTGATCGGCACGCCAAGAACCTCGATCGCCCCTGCCGCGGGCAGCTGGAGCCCGACGATCGTCTTGAGAAGGACCGACTTTCCCGTTCCCGAGCCGCCCACGATGCCGATCACCTCGCCCCGCATCACGTCGAGATCGAGCCCGTCATGCAGATCTGCTCGCCGAACTGGTTGCGGATGCCGCGGATGCGGATGACGACCTCGTCCGCCATCACACACCCACATAGGAGAAGAAGATGGGGAACATGGCGTCGACGACGATCACGAGGAAGATCGAGACGACGACCGAGCGCATCGTCTACGTGCCAACGCTCTCGGCGCCGCCCTGGACGGCGAGCCCCTCGCGGCAGCCGACCATTCCGATCAGGAGCCCGAACACCGGCGCCTTGATCAGCCCGACCCAGAACGACCACAGCGGCACCGCCTGCTGCAATCGCTCGGCGAACTGGAGGACGGTCATGTCGAGGACGAGGACAGCCATCACCAGCCCGCCGACGAGCCCCATCACGTCGGCGTAGATGGTCAGAAGCGGCAAGGCGATGACGAGCGCGGTGACGCGCGGCAGGACCAGGAGCTCGACGGGATCGAGCCCGATGGTGCGGATCGCGTCGACCTCCTCGTTCACCTGCATGGTGCCGATCTGGGCCGTGAAGGCGCTGCCCGACCGGCCGGCGACGATGATCGCGGTCAGGATGCCGCCGAGCTCTCGCAGGATCGATACGCCGAGGAGGTTGACGGTGAAGACCTCGGCGCCGAAACGCCGCAGCTGGTCGGCGCCCTGGAACGCGATCACCATGCCGATCAGGAACGACAGGAGCCCGACGATCGGGATCGCGTTGAGCCCGACCTTCTCGAGGTGATTGACGAGCGAGGTCATGCGCACTCGGCTCGGATGCACGAGGAGCCGGAGACCGGTGGTCACGACATGGCCGACGAAGCCGAGGAGCGCGCCCAGCGTCCGCACGGCCTCGAGCAGCGCGCGGCCGGTGCGCTCGAGCATCTCGAGGAGCACGTTGGGCTCCGGACGCGCCAGCGGCGGCGGCACGTCGCTCTTCTCGATGCGCTCGATCAGCGCGCCGTGGGTCGGGTCGGCGCCGACGAGCGACACCGCGATGCCTTGCGCCGCGAGCGTGCGCTGGGTGCGGTGGATGATCCAGGCGCCCACGGTGTCGAGCGTCTCGAGGCCGGCGAGGTCGATCGCGGCCTCGCGCACGCCGTTTGGCGCGAGCGCGCGGAGCTTCGGATCGACGGCGCCGAGGCGGGCCACATCCCACCGGCCGCCGGCGCGCACGACAGGCGGTCGTTCCGCCGTTCCGTCTCGACCCACGCCGCGCCCGCGGCCATGGCGATCCTCCGTGGACGGCCTTGATTTCCCGGCCGGGCCAATAACACAGATCACCGGTCCTTGAAAGGTGGCCGCGGGCGTGCTTCCGTCGCGGAGGCGACACGGGGACAGGCGATGGGTGTGCTCTTGCTCAAGCCGGCCGATCTCGGCGGGCTCGTGACAATGCGGCAGGCGATCGACGATGTCGAGCAGGCCTATCGCGAGGCCGCCGACTATCCCGTCATCAACGCGCCCCGGCGGCGGGTCCACTCGCCGGCCGGCGTGCGCGTCTCGAACTTCCCGGGCGGCGTCCACGGCATGGGCGTGATCGGCGCCGAGGTGCGCGCCGAGCTCGTCCGACAGGCCGACGGCAACCAGACCTATGCGCGCCGCGAGCATCCGATCTATGTCCTGCACGATTCGAGCACCGGTGCGCTCCTCGCGATCGTCATCGGCGAGATCGACGAGAAGACCCTCGGCTGTACGAGCCTGATGGCGCTCCGCACCGCGGCGGCGAGCGGGGTCGGCTTCCGCCACCTGGTGCGCCGTGACGCGACGACGGCGGGGCTCTTCGGCTCGGCCGGCCAGGCCGCGAACCAGCTCCTCGCGCTCCTCACCGAGCGGCCGATCCGGAGCGTCAAGGTCTATAGCCGCGATCCCGCCAACCGACGTCGCTTCGCCGAGACCTACGGACCCAAGTTCGGCATCGCGATCACCCCGGTCGATTCGCCGCGCGAGGTCGTCACGGACGTCGACGTGATCGTCTGCGCGACCAACACCAACGTGCCGTTGTTCGACGGCGACTGGCTCGCGCCGGGTCAACACGTGACCGGGATCATCGGCTCCAATGTCGCGCTGGTGAAGGGCGGCTTCCTCAAGTCGCGCCGGCGCGAGCTCGACGACCGGACCGCGGTGCGCGCCGACGTGATCGTCACCAATCTGATCGAATCGCTCGTCACCGAGGAGCAGGGCGATCTCTGGGAGCCGATCCAGAAGGGCCTGATCCCGCTCGCGAAGGTGCACGAGCTCGGCCAGTTGCTGACCGGCCGGATCGGCCGCACCAGCAGCCAAGAGATCACCTATCACAAGAACAACAACGGCACCGGCGTCTCCGAGATGGCGATCGCGATGCGCGCTTATCTCCTCGCCAAGGCCGCCGGCCGCGGCACCGAGATCGAGCTGTAGACGGCGGCGATGACTCTCCCCGATCTGTCGGTCGAGATCTGGATCGCGATCCTCGTCGCGGCGACGGCGGCCGGCGTCATCCGCGGCTTCTCGGGCTTCGGCTCGGCGCTCCTCCTCGCGCCGATCCTGAGCCTCGCGGTCGGCCCGCGCATCGCGGTGCCGGCGATGATCCTCGCCAACCTGCCGTCGACCATCCAGCTCGTGCCCGAGGCCGCGCGCGCGGTGTCCTGGCGCGTCGCGCTGCCGATCGGGGTGGCCGGCGGGTTCGGCGTGCCGATCGGGGTCTGGCTCCTCCTCACCGTCGAGCAGGAGCTGATGCGACGCATGATCGCGATCGGTGTCATCAGCTTCGGGCTGATGCTCCTGTTCGGCTTCCGCTTCAAGAGGCGCCCGCACAGATCGGTCGGGTATTTCATCGGCGGGCTCGGCGGGCTGATCTCGGGCGCCGGCGGCATCGGCGGGCCGCCGGTCGTCATGTATCTCCTCTCCGGACCCGACCCGGCGGCGGTGACGCGCGCGACGATGGTGCTCTACTTCGCCGTGACGCAGTTCGTCTCGGTCGGGCTCTTCCTCGCGACCGGTGCGCTCACCTGGCTCGTGTTCTGGATCGCCGTCGTCCTGGTCCTGCCGCAGATCGTCGGCACCTGGCTCGGCGCGCTCGCGTTCCGCCGCTCGAGCGAGCTCCTCTACCGCCGCATTGCGCTCTCGGTGATCCTGTTCGCGGGCGTCGCGGCGCTGGTCCTCTGAAGCGGTATCCGATCAAGCGCGACCCGATGCCGCGCGCGTCTGCGATGGTCGCGGTCTCGACGGCGGGCCCGATCCCGGTTCGCCGGATCATGCGCGAGCCGGGGCGGCGGATCAGTACTCGACCGGGAAGCCACCCTTCGGCAGCTCGAACAGACCCTCCGGAAGGCTGTCGATATAGGCCGCGATCTCCGCCTCGTTCACGACGTCTGCGTATTTCGCGTCCATGTCGCAGAGGTTGATGGCGTGGCTCGCCTGCGAGCGGTCGAAGCAGCCTTCCTCCATGATCTGGATGCGGAAATTGTTCGCGAACGCATCGAGGACCGAGGCGCGCACGCAGCCCGAGGTCGTGGTGCCGGTGACGATGAGCGTGTCGACGCCGAGGAGCGTCAGGAACGACTGGAGCGGGGTGCCGTGGAAGGCGCTCGGCTTGAGCTTCCGGATCACGACGTCCCTCGCCTCGGGCGCGATCTCCTGGAGGATGTCGTTGCCGTCGCGGTTGGTCTCGCGCGTTCGGGTCGGTAGGCCGGTGCGGGTGTTCTTCCAGTCCCAGCTGCCGCGGTCCCAGCCGTCGGCGCGCCGCGTGCCGGTGGTGTAGATGACGGGCAGACCCTTGGCGCGGGCGCGCCCGATTAGCCGCTGCAAGGGCGCGATCGCGTCCCAGCCCTCCTCGCCGCAGGAATTGGGCCAGCGCTTGATCGATTCGAGGATCGGCTCGCGCGTGTCGCCGGTGAAATTGTAGTTCACGTCGATGACGATGACCGCCGGGCGCCTGCCCGGGCCGGCCTTGGTGCCGTAGCCGGCGGCCTGGAACACCGCCTTGTCGCGCTCGGTGAGGAATTTGTCCCAGACCCGATCGGCCATTATACTTCTCCCGTCTGTTCCGGCGGCCCGGACCCTAGGACGCGGCCGGCCGCCATGCAAGACCGCCCACGCGGGCGGCCGGGAGGGCGCGATGCCGATCAACCAGCTCAACCATGTCAACATCCGGACCGACAAGCTCGAGGAGACGCGGCGCTTCTACGAGGAGGCGGTCGGGCTCTATGCGGGACCGCGCCCGCAGTTCTCAACGCCGGGCTATTGGATGTATTGCGGCGACGCGCCGCTCGTGCACCTCTCCGAGGTCGAGACGAACCCCGTGCCGCGCACCAACCCGGACGGGATGGGCCGCGGCCTCGACCACATCGCCTTCATGGCGACCGATCTCGACGGCTTCACCGCCAACCTCAAGTGGCTCGGCATTGACTACCGCCAGCGCACCGTCGCCGGCGGCGGCGTGATCCAGGTCTTCTTCGACGATCCCAACGGCGTCACGGTCGAGATCGGGTTCCCGGTCACCGCGGCAGGGGACGCGCGGCGCGCCGCGGCGACCGTTGCCTGAACGCGCCTCCGATCCTTCTGAGACGCACGGACGCGCAGACACAGAGACACGCGAGCGCATAGACGCGCAGGCGCGCGCCGCGGGGAGTAACCGATGACCGTCACCGAACTCAACCACATCAACATCCGCACCGCCAAGGTCGAGGAGACGCGCCGGTTCTACGAGGACGTGCTCGGCTTCCGTGTCGGGCCGCGGCCGCCGCTCAACATGGCGGGCTACTGGCTCTATTGCGGCGACCAGGCGGTGATCCACATCATCGGCTTCGACGAGAAGGGTGATGCGCCGCGCACCAATCGCGCCGGCAACGGCCCCGGGCTCGACCATGTCGGGTTCTTCGCCAACGACATCGACGGCTGGGTGAGCAAGCTGGAGCGGCTGGGGGTTCCCTATCAGCGCCAGCTCGTCGCCGCCGGCACGCTGCACCAGCTCTTCTTCGACGATCCCAACGGCGTCACGATCGAGCTCGGCATTCCGGTCGAGGCGACCGCCGCGACGCGCACGCCCGCTAGCGCGACGGCCTGACCGGCGCGTCGGCGACGGGCGCGGTCGCGGGCGTACGCGCGAGGCGCTGGACCGGGAAGGTCGGGCTCGTCCGCTGATCGCCCCGGCTCGGCACGACGACGAGCGTGTCGCTGCCGTCGGGGCGGAGGATCACCGATCCCTGGCGCTGCGCCGTGCCCGGCGCACGGTCGCGGAAGCTCCCGACCAGGTGGCCGTCCTCGACGATGGTTCCATCGAAATCATGGGCCCAGCGCGTGCCGTCGGCGGCGAGCGCGCTCCACACGATGCGCGTTCCCTCGTGATGCACGATGAAGCGATCGCCGGCCGGGCTGCGCCATGCGCCGGCCAGCGTCGCGGCCGTGCCGCTGGCGGGCTCGGTCACCGGGCACGCCGGTGCA
>VGEU01000046.1 GCA_016869145.1 Alphaproteobacteria bacterium
CAGTGGCATGACGGCGCCGCAATGCCGCCGCCGATCAGACGGCGAGCCGGCAAAAACCATCTATCCCGCCGACCCCGTCGCCAACCCAAAAGCGACGTTCCGATCGACTTCTTCAGCAGCCTGCTAGAGCATTCGCCGGCGAAGTGGAATCCGGTTCGCCGCAGAGAATGCGACCATCGAAGAAGCTAGAGCGGCATCCGATCGCGCTCGATCGGATACCGCTCTAGTCCTCGAAGGTCGCGTCGGCCTGCATCGCGAGCGCGCCGGCGCCCGACATCGCCCACAGCCGCGCCGACTTCCCGTCCGCGCCCGGCTCGCCCTCGACCGTGTAATCGGCGGTGTCGTAGAGCGGCGACACGGCGCGCACCTTGAAGGTCTTGAGCGTCGCCTTCGGCTTCTCGCGCCGGAACAGGTCGAGGAGGAGCGTCATCGTCAACGGGCCGTGCACGAGAAGGCCGGGATAGCCCTCGACCTTGGTCGTGTATTCGCGGTCGTAGTGGATGCGATGGCTGTTCATGGTGAGCGCCGAGAACCGGAACAGGAGCACCGAGGACGGATGGATGGTGCGCTTCCACACGGCCTTGCCCGGCGCCGGTCGCGGCGGCGGCGCGGCGGCGCTCGATTCGGCCGGACCGCGATAGACGGTGGTGTGGTCCTCCGTCGTCGCGAGATCGCCCTTGTCGCCCGCGATCTCGTTGCGCACCGTGACGAAGACGAGCGGCCCGGTGCCGCCGTCCTTGGGCGCGATCTCACGGATCGTCGTCGTCCGCGTCACGCTCTCGCCGACCTTGAGCGGACGATGGAACATCATCGACGTCGCGGCCCACATGCGGCGCTCGAGCGGGATCGGCGGCAGGAACCCGCCGAGCCTCGCGTGCCCGTCGCGACCGGTCTCGCCGAGCATGACGAGCTCGGGGAAGTACATGATGTGCCAGCCGGGCGGGATCGGATCGTCGGCGCCGAGGCGGGGATCGTTCCGGTCGAGCGTCGCGTTGAGCATGTCGGCCGGGTAGGCCGCGACGTGCCCGCGGTCGACCTTCTGCCGGCCGACCCAGGTGTCGATCTTCGCCATGTCGAGCGCGGTCATGCGGCGAACTCCCTTCGGATTGCCTCGGAATGCTGGCCGATCCCCGGCACCGGCCGGAGCGCGGGCGTCTTGCCGTCGACGACGGGCGGCGGCGCGACGAGGCGCGCCGGCCCGGACGGCGTCGCGACCTCGGTGCGCCGGAGCGCCGGGTGGCGCGCGAGGCCGGCGACGTCGTTGACCGCACCGAACGCGATCTGGGCCGTCTTGAGACGCGCGATCAGCGCCTCGCGTGGCATGCTCGTGAAGACGCCGGCGATGATCGCATCGAGCGCCGCGCGGTTAGCACAGCGCGCGACATTGGTCGCGAAGCGGTCGTCCTTGGCAATGTCGGGGCGCGCCAGCACGTCGGCGCAGAGGCGTGCGAACTCGCGCTCGTTCTGGATCGCGATCAGGAGCGGCGCGCCGCCCGCGGTCGGGTAGGCGCCATAGGGGTGGATGGTCGGATGGTTGAGCCCGACCCGCGGCGTCGGCTTGTTCGCGTACTCGAAATGCATCAGCGGCACGGTCATCCAGTCCGACATGCCGGCGAACAGCGAGGTCTGGATCGCCGCACCCCGACCGGTCCGCCCGCGCGCGATCAGCGCCTCGAGGACGGCCATCGTCGAATACATCCCGCAGCTGATGTCGCAGGCCGAGACGCCGACGCGCCCCGGACCGTCGGCCGTCCCGGTGATCGAGGTGAGCCCGCTCTCGGCCTGGACGAGAAGGTCGTAGGCCTTCATGTCGGCATAGGCGCCACTCTCGCCATAGCCCGAGATGTCGACCGTGACGAGGCGCGGATTGCGGCTGCGGAGCGTCTCGGCGCCGAAGCCCGCGCGCGCCGCGGCGCCGGGCGCGAGGTTCTGGATGAACACGTCGGCGCGGTCGACGATGCGGTAGAGGAGCGCGCGGTCGTCCGGGTTCTTGATATCGGCGACGAGCGATTCCTTGCCGCGGTTGAGCCACACGAAATAGGCGCTCTCGCCGTGGACGAGATTGTCGTAGCCGCGCGCGAAGTCTCCCTCGGCACGCTCGACCTTGATGACGCGCGCCCCGGCGTCGGCGAGCCGCGAGGAGCAATAGGGCGCCGCGACCGCCTGCTCGAGCGATAGGACGAGAAGGCCGTCGAGCGCCGCCATCAATAGGACCGCGGCAGGCCGAGGACGTGCTCGGCGACGAAGCTGAGGACGAGGTTGTTCGAGATCGGCGCGATGCGATAGAGCCGGGTCTCGCGGAACTTGCGCTCGACGTCGTATTCCTCGGCGAAGGCGAACCCGCCATGGGTCTGCATGCACATGTCGGCGGCCTTCCATGACGCCTCGGAGGCGAGGTACTTCGCCATGTTCGCCTCTTCGCCGCACGGCTCGCCGGCCTCGAATTTCTCCGCCGCGCGATGGACCATGAGCTCGGCCGCGCGCATCTGCGCGTAACATTCGGCGATCGGGAACTGGATGCCCTGGTTCTGGCCGATCGGGCGGCCGAACACGACGCGCTCCTTGGCGTACTCGCTCGCCTTCCGGATGAACCACTTGGCGTCGCCGATGCACTCGGCCGCGATCAGGATGCGCTCGGCGTTCATGCCGTCGAGGATGTAGCGGAAGCCCTGGCCCTCCTGGCCGACCAGGTTCTCGGCCGGGATGCGCAGATTGTCGAAGAACACCGCCGTCGTCGCGTGGTTGATCATGGTGCGGATGGGACGGATCTCGAGCCCCGTGCCGCGCGCCTCGCGCATGTCGACGATGAAGACCGAGAGCCCCTCGGTCCGCTTCTTCACCTGGTCGCGCGGCGTGGTGCGCGCGAGGAGGAGCATGAGGTCCGAGTGCTCGGCGCGCGAGGTCCATACCTTCTGTCCGTTGACGACATAGGCGTCGTTGCCCGCCTTCACGGCCGTGGTGCGGAGGCTCAGCGTGTCCGAGCCCGAGGTCGGCTCGGTGACGCCGAACGCCTGGAGGCGGAGCTCGCCCGTCGCGATCTTGGGCAGATAGGCCTTCTTCTGCGCCGGCGTGCCGTGCCGCAGCACCGTTCCCATCGTATACATCTGCGCATGGCAGGCCGCGCCGTTGCAGCCCGCGCGCTGGATCTCCTCGAGGATCGCCGCGGCGGCCGAGATGCCGAGACCGGCGCCGCCGAACTCCTCCGGGATCAGGACCGAGAGATAGCCCGCCTCCGTCAGCGCCTTGACGAAGGCGGTCGGATAGGCGCGATCGGCGTCGAGCCCACGCCAATACTCGCCCGGGTACTGGGCGCAGAGGCGCGCGACGGCCTCGCGGATCTCCTGATAGCTCTCGACCATGCTGGATTCCCTTGTCGCCGCCGACCCGGCCTCGGCGCGGTCCGGCGGCCGTCTTGTAGCACAGGCGACGCGGATTTGTAGCGCGGCCGCCTGGCTCAACCGGCGCGGAAGATCACGGTGGCGCCGCCGACCGGGCCGACGATAACCGCGTCGGCGAAGGAGAGATAGTCGACGCTCTTGTCGCCGAGCGCGCGCCGTGTCTGGTCGAGGTCGCGGGTGCGGAGCGCGAACGAGGCGATATGGGGCACGGTCGGGGCGCCGCGGGTCGCGTCGCGGCGGGCGACGAAGGTGACGGCGCCGCGGGGGAGCGCGAGGATGCGCCGCTCGCCCTCGCGCGTCGGCCGGACCCCGAGGAGACGGGCATAGCGCCCCGCCGCCTCGTCCGGATCGGCGACGACGATCTCGACACCGACCAGCGCCACGGCGCCGTTGGGGTGGTCGAGCCAGCGCTCCTGCCACAGCGCCGAACGGGTCAGATGCTCGATCGCGATCACGCGCCCCTCGGGCACGAGCGCGTGCGGCAGGCGGACCAGCTTGAACCGCGCCGTCGTCGTACCGGCCGGCGTCCCGATCGGCCGCTCGAGCGCGTGGGTGCCGGTGACCGAAACGCCGGCGCCGGCGAGTCGGCGCACCAGCGCGTCGGCGTCGGCGCAACCGAAGGCGACGATGTGGAGCCCTTCGTAGCGGGCGAGAAATTCCGGCACCTTGTTGTCGTAGCCCGCGGGATCGACGATCCCCATGATCTCGAGATAGCCGTCGCGGAACATCGCGCAGCGGTTGGCGGTCCCGAACGGGACGACCGGGCCGCCCGGCTCACGCGCGCCCGAATGGCCCGACAACGGCGTCAGCGCGAAGCCGAGCCGCTCATAGGCCGCGGCCGTGGCGGCGAGATCGCGCGCCATGATCGCGACGTGATCGAGACCGTCGATATCGCCTGCCATGTCCGTCCTCCCGGTTCAACGCGGCGATCTTCGGCGCAGGCGCGCCGGCGCGCAACCGCGTGATCGCGTGAACGCGTTTCGATGTATGCTGCCGGTCGGTGGATCGACACGGAGCCCCGCCATGCGCCGCCGCCTCGCCGCCCTCGCCCTCGCCGCCGTCGCCGCCATCGCCGCCGCCGCACCCGCCGATGCGCAGACGCCGGCCGCGTTCTATGCCGGCAAGACGGTCCAGATCGTCGTCGGCTTCACCGCCGGCGGCTCCTACGACTTCTATGCCCGCTTCCTCGCCGAGTTCTGGGGCAAGCGCATCCCGGGCGAGCCGACCGTGATCGTGCAGAACCGTCCCGGCGCCGGCAGCCGCAACGCCGCCGCCTATGTCTTCAACGTCGCGCCCAAGGACGGCACGGTGATCGCGCTCACCAACAACATGCTGCCGCTGTTCCAGTATCTCCAGCCGGGCGCGGCGCGCTACGACCTGACCCGGGCGCACTGGATCGGCAACATGGTCGAGCTCAACAGCGTCGTCGCGGTCTGGCACACCGCGCCGGCGCGAACGATCGCCGACATGAAGCGCATTGAGATCACGCTCGGGTCCACGGGCCGCGGCGGCGAGACCTATATCGTGCCGGCGATGATGAACGCGGTGCTCGGCACGAAGTACAAGATCGTCACCGGCTATCCCGGCATCAACGAGATCATGCTCGCGATCGAGCGCGGCGAGCTCGCCGGACGGAGCGCCTCGTGGGCCAATATCGTCCAGCAGCGCCCCGACTGGGTGAGCGAGAAGAAGATCCACGCTGTCGTCCAGATCGGCACGACGAAGGATCCGGCGCTTCCGGCGCTGCCGCTCCTCGCCGATCTCGCGTCCAACGCCGAGGAGCGCCAGCTCCTCGAGCTCGTATCCGGATTTCCGGTGCTGTCGCGCGCGCCCTGGGTCGCGCCCGAGGTCCCGGCGGATCGGGTCGAGGCGTTGCGGCGGGCGTTCGATGCGACGCTCCGCGATGCCGACGTGCTCCGTTTCGCGCGCGAGCGTGCGATCGACATCAGCCCCAACCCGGGCGAGGCCGTGCAGAAGATCGTCGGCCAGCACGCGGCCATGCCGGCCGATCTCGTCGCCAAGGCGCGCGACATCCTGAAGCTCGGCGACGAGACCAACTAGCCTCCGCCGTCGACCGGCGGCGTGTCCGCGCGGCCACAGCGCGCGGCTTCGTCGAACTGACGCTCGGCCTTCATCCCGCTGCCACACCGCCCCCGTAACCAGGGTCGCGAACTCCTGGTCGACGACGCGCCGGGATTCGTGGAACGAAAACACAATCCCGGAGGGGCGTGTGAAGCGGAGCTTGTTGCAGACGACGGCACTGGTGACGGCGGGACTGATCGCGGCGGGGCAGGACGATGCCTTCGCCCAGCAGCAGAAGGGGCCGCAGGTCACGATCAGTGGCTTCTACGACGTCGACGCGTTCTGGTCGAAGCAGAAGGAAGGCGCGGTCGGCAGGCGCGCCAAGGTCGACCTGATCACCGACACCGAGATCCTGTTCAACGTCCGCGTCGATCTCGATAACGGGATCCGGCTCGACGGCCGGGTCGAGCTCGAGGGCAACTCGGTCGTCACCGACCCGATCGACGAGACCTGGCTCCGGATCCAGGGCTTCTTCGGCCAGCTCTATCTCGGCGCGCGCAACCCGGAGGCCTACAAGAACACCTATCTCGCCCCCGATGTCGGCACCGGCACGGAGGACTTCCAGAACCTGGTCGCCAACCCGAGCGGCGCGTCGGCCTCGGGCGAATCGCCCTTCCTCGATTCCAGGCTCCGCATGGGCTGCGACGACTGCGACAACATCACCTACGTGACGCCGCGCTGGGAGGGCGCCAGCTTACCGGCTCCTACTTGCCGAACACGGTCCAGGACGACAACGCCTCGGTCTCGACGATCGATACCGTCTATGGCGAGGGCTACGCCGTCGGCCTCAACTTCGACCGCAAGTTCGACGCGCTCCAGATCGGGCTCAACGCGCACTACCAGTCGTGGACCAAGAGCCCGGCCGGCCGGCCGAGCGACCCGTGGGGGCTCACTATCAGCGGCGTGATCCGCTATGCCGGGTTCACGGTCGGCGGCGCGTGGATGAAGATCGAGGATTTCCGCTCGTCGGCGACCAACTCGCAGGACGGCACCGGCTTCGAGGTCGGCGCGTCCTACGCCTGGGGCCCCAACGCGGTGAGCTTCGTCTACCGCGAAGGCGAGGACGAGGACACCACGACCATCGCCGGCTCGGACGAGATCAAGGTGTACGCGCTGTCCTACAACCGCGGCATCGGGCCGGGCGTCCGTTTCTACGCCTCCGGTGTCTACGCGGACCTCAAGGGCGAGAGCGCCGCGACGACCGACGACAACAAGGCCTGGGTCATCCTCACCGGTCTCGGGCTCCGCTTCTAGCCGCCGCACGACGAACAGCCGGGTCGGGCGCTGGCGCGCTTGACTCGGCGGCGCGCGATGCCACCCTTGCATCGTCGTCCACGCGAGGGTCCGCCATGCCGATCATCAACCGGATCGCCGAGTTCCACGCCGACATGACGGCGTGGCGCCGCCACCTCCACATGCATCCCGAGACCGCGTTCGAGGAATTCCGCACCTCGGACTATGTCGCCGGCAAGCTCCGCGAGTTCGGCGTCGAGATCCATCGCGGTCTCGCCGGCACCGGCATCGTCGGCACGATCAAGGGCGCGCGCGGCGGCGGTCCGGCGATCGGGCTCCGCGCCGACATGGACGCGCTCCACATCGAGGAGAAGAACGACTTCGCGCATCGCTCGACGGTGCAGGGCAAGATGCACGCCTGCGGCCATGACGGGCACATGACGATGCTCCTCGGCGCCGCGCGCTATCTCGCCGAGACGCGGAACTTCGCCGGCACGGTCCATCTCATCTTCCAGCCCGCGGAGGAGAACGAGGGCGGCGGGCGCAAGATGGTCGAGGACGGGCTGTTCGACCTCTTTCCGCTCGAATCGATCTACGGCATGCACAACATGCCGGGCCTCGACGTCGGCAAGTTCGCGGTCCGCCCCGGCCCGTTCATGGCCGCGTTCGACATCTTCGAGATCAGGCTGACCGGATCGGGCACCCACGCCGCCTCGCCCCATCTCGGCACCGACGCGATCGTCGCCGCGGCGCAGATGGTGACCGCACTCCAGACCATCGCGAGCCGCATCGTCGATCCGCTCGACACCGTCGTCGTCAGCGTGACCCAGATCCACGCCGGCGACACCTGGAACGTGATCCCGGAGGACGTGGTGATCCGCGGCACCGCGCGCGCCTTCCGTCCCGAGGTGCAGACCCTGGTCGAGGACACGATCCGCCGCATCGTCGCCGGCATGGCCGCGACCATGAACGTCGTCGCGAGCGTCCGCTACGAGCGGCGCTATCCGCCGACGATCAACAATGCGACGGCCGCCGAGTTCACCACCGAGGTCGCCGCCGACGTGTTCGGCACCGCCAACATCGAGCTAGACCGCAACCCCAAGATGGCGGCCGAGGACTTCGCCTTCATGCTCAATGTGAAGCCGGGGGCCTATGTCTGGCTCGGCAACGGGCCGGGCGAGGGCGGCTGCCTCCTCCACAACCCGCGCTACGACTTCAACGACGAGATCCTGCCTTTCGGCGCGAGCTACTGGGCGCGGCTCGTCGAGATGAAGCTTTCGCCGCCGGCTTAACCGCGGGCTTGGCCGCCGGCTTGACCGCCGGCTTCTTGGCCGCACCCGGCTTCGCGGCGGGCTTGCGCATCGGCTTTGCGGCCGCCGGGGCCTTCGGCACCGCTTTGGCCTGGGGCCTCGTCGCGCCCTTGGCGGCCGCGCGCTTCAACGGCGGCGGCCCAGCAGGTTTCTTGGATTCGGGTTTCTTCGCGTCGGGCTTCTTGGTCTCGGGTTTCCGGACCTCCGGCCCGGCGGCACCCTTCTTGTCGGGTCCGGCCGCCTTGGCGGGTTCGGGCTTCGCCGGTGCCGCCCTGGACGGCGCCGCCGTGGACGGTGCCGCCTTGGACGGTGCCGGCCGATCGGCCGGCTTGGTCGCCGCCGTCTTCCCGGGCGTCTTCCCGGGCGTCTTCCCGGGCGTCTTCCCGGGCGCCTCGGGCTTGGCGGGCACCGCGGGCTTGGCGGCGACCGCGGACCCCTTCGCGCCGGACTTGCCCTTGGCGGGCGTCGGGGGCGGGGCGCGCGGCGGCTCCGGGGCCTTCTTGACCGGTGGCGAAACCACCGGGATATAAGGCTTGAACTCGATCGGCCCGCTCGGCAGGTTCTTGGCCGCCTTCTGGGCGCGGGTCAGGAACTCGTCGAGTACCTCGGTCAGCCGATCGGGCGCCTCGAGATAGATCGAGTGGCCGACGCCCTGGAACACGACGAACTCCGCCTCGCGGATCGCCTCGGCGACCTGGCGGCAGCTCTCGCGCGGGGCGACCGAATCATTGGTGCCGGCGATCACGATCGAGGCGATCGTGAGCCCCTTGATCTCCTGGAAGATGTCGGCGCCGCAGAGCGCATGCCAGCCGGCGAGATAGCCGGCCGTCCGGGTCTTGGCGCCGGTCTCGATCGCGCGGGCGACGAGCTCGGTCGGTGCCGCCGAGGACACCGATGCCGGGATGCGGCGGGCGGCGAACCCCTTGGGCCCCAGTGTTTCCAATTCGTTCTTGCGCGCCCGGAACGCCTGATCCTGCATCTCGGGCGGCAGGCGACCGAGCCCGATCATCGGCTGGGCGAGCGTGACCGAGAGCGCCCGGTGCGGGTGCTTGCGCCGGAACGCGGCGGCGATGATGGCGCCGAGCGAGTGGCCGACCAAATGGACCCGGGCGATCTTGAGTTGGTCGAGGAGGCCGGTCAGCACCGCAACATAATGGGCGATCGAGACCCGCGGATCGGGGATATCGGTCGAGCCGCCATAGCCGGGGGCGTCCCAGGCGATGACCCGGTATCGGGTCGATAGTTTCTCGAACTGGTCGGTCCAGACGCTAGAGGCACCGCCAAGTCCATGAAGGAAAACGACGACCGGCCCCCGCCCGACGTCCCGAAACGCGAGGGTCAAGTCGCCCAGTTTGACGCGTTTCGGTTCCGGAAGGGTCATTGCCTCCTCGCGCTTTGGGGCCGGCGCTGCGGCGCGCAGTATGAAGTTGGTCGCCTCGATTGACAAGGTAGGGGACTGCGGGGAGATTCGCCGCAACAGGGGAGGAACCATGGCTCGGGTCGACAGCTTCGCCGGGGCGCGCCTGCCGCGTTCGCCGGTCTATGGCACGCGCGGCATGGTAGTGAGCGGCCACTCGCTCGCCTCGCTCGCCGGGCTCCGCGTCCTCGAGCGGGGCGGCTCGCTCGCCGACGCCATGATCGCGACCTCCGCCGTCCTCTGCGTCGTCATCCCGCAGGCGACGTCTGCGGGTAGCGACGGGTTCATTCTCTACCATGACGCCAAGAGCGCCAAGACCCACGGCCTCAACGCCTCGGGCCACGCCCCGGCGGGGGCGAATACCACGGTATTCAAGGACGGCATGAAGCCGCGCGGCCCGCTCGCCGCCTCCGTACCCGGGCTTTGCCGCGGCTGGGAGGAGCTGCACCGGAAGTTCGGCCGCCTGCCCTGGAAGGACCTGTTCGCACCCGCGATCGACCTCGCCGGCCGCGGCCATCCCTTGTCGCGAGTGCTCGCCGCCGGCCTCCGCCTGTTCCACGACGACGTCAAGGCCGACCCCGGTCTCTCGGCGCTCTACATGCCGGGCGGTGCCGCGCTCAAGGCGGGTGACTTCGTGCGACAGCCCGCGCTCGCCGAAACCCTCGCCGAGATCGCCGACAAGGGGAGCGCCGCCTATTACGAGGGCCGCATCGCGCGCTCGATCGGTGACTATGCGCAGAAGCGCGGCGGCGTCCTCGCCGCGTCCGACTTCGCCGGCTATCGCCCGGATTGGGTCGAGCCGTTGGAGACCACCTATCGCGGGCTCGCGGTCCGCGTCATGCCGCCCAACTCCTACGGGCTTCTGATGCTGATGCAGCTCAACGCGCTGTCGGGGATCGACGGCGCCGAGCTCCGCGACGCGAGCGATGCGCGCCGGCTCACTTATCTGATGGCGGCGGCGCGCGCGAGCTTCGCCGAGGGCGAGAAATTCATCGCCGATCCGCGCGCGACGCCGGTGCCGATCGCCGATCTCCTCGGCGGCGCCATGACGGCGAAGCTGCAGGCCGCGGTCCGCGGCCTGCGCGACGGGCGCGCCGGCGCCGCCGCGTCGGGTACCTCGTGCATCGTCCTCGCCGATCACGAAGGCAACGCATGCTCGGTCGTCCAGAGCGTGTTCCACGTGTTCGGGAGCGCCTTCCTCGATCCCGGGACGGGCGTCCTCCTCAACAACCGGATGATGGGCTTCACCCATCTGCCCGATCGGCCGCGCACGGTCACGCCGGGCCGCCGGCCGCCGCACACGCTCAACCCGGTCATCGTCCTCGACCGCAATCGGCCGCGCTATCTGGTGACGACGCCGGGCGGGCCGGCGCAGACGATCTCGCTGGTCCAGGTGCTGACCGGGCTCGTCGATCGCGGGCTCGAGCTGTCGCAATGCGTCGAGGGTCCGCGCTGGTCGATCGACCTCGGCGGCCATACGCTGCTCGAGATGGGCTACACCGACGAGACGCTGGCCGAGCTCGGCGGGCTCGGCTTCGCCGCCAAGCGCGCCGAGGGCGCGTCCTATTTCGGCTCGATCAAGGCGATCGAGGTGATGCCGAACGGCGTGCTCGCCGGCATGGCCGACATGCGCCGCGAGGCCTACGCGGTCGGGGCATGAGCGCGATACCGGCGCCGCGCGCGCCGCATGCCGGCGCCGATCTGATCCTGGTCGGCGGCAAGATCATCACCATCGATCCCGCGTTTCGCCTCGCCGAGGCGATCGCGATCAAGGACGGCCGCATCCTCGCCGTCGGCGGCTCGGACGAGATCCGGGCGCTCGCCGACGCGACGAGCGAGATCCGCACGCTCGACGGCCGCGCGGTGATGCCGGGGCTGATCGACGGCCATGCCCATCTCGACCGCGAGGGCCTCAAGCCCGTCTTCCCCTCGCTCGCCGGCGCGCGCTCGATCGACGACATCCTGCAGCGCATCGAGGCCCTGGTGAAGGAGCGCGGCCGCGGCGAATGGATCGTCACCATGCCGATCGGCGAGCCGCCTTATTACTGGGACGTGCCGGACAATCTGCGCGAGAAGCGATACCCGACGCGCCGCGATCTCGACCGCGTGGCGCCCGACAACCCGGTCTACATCAAGCCGATCTGGGGATTCTGGCGCCATGTCCTGCCGCTGGTCTCGATCGCCAACTCGCGCGCCCTCGCCGCCGCCGGCATCGGCCGCGACACGCCTGCGCCCTGCCCGAGCGTCACGTTCGAGCGCGACGAGGCCGGCGATCCGACCGGCGTCATCGTCGAGAACACGTTCATGCCGGTCGTCGAGCTCGGCTATTTCCACACCATGCCGCGCTTCACGCCTGCCGACCGCGCGGCGGGCCTCGAGCGCGCGATGCGCATCTACAACGCCACCGGCACGACGAGTGTCCTCGAGGAGCACGGCGCGGCGCAGGAGCTGATCGCCGCCTGGCAGGCCGTCCACGACAAGGGCGCGCAGAGCGTGCGCGCGCACCTCGTCCACTCGCCGTCATGGAAGAGCGCGCCGGCCGCCGGCATCGCGCCGATGGTCGCGGGCTGGGCGTCGTGGCTCGGCCGCGGCGGGCTCGGCGACGACTGGCTTCGCGTCGAGGGCCTCTATGCCGAGCTCGGCCCCTCGCTCGAGAACGACTGGCGCGCCAAGGCCGCCCCGTACACGGGCTGGGCCGGCTTCTTCTACGACACCGGCCGCCCGCGCGAGGAGATGAAGACGCTCATGGTCGAGGCGGCGCGGCACGATGTCCGCATGGTCGCGCTCAGCATGAACTTCCTCGACCTCTACGAGGAGGTCGATCGGATCGTTCCGATCGGCGGCCGGCGCTGGATCATCGGCCATCTCAACACCGCGACCCCGGACCAGATCCGGCGGATCCGCGATCTCGGCCTCGTCATGACGACCCACACCAACCGCTACGTCTTCAAGGAAGGCCATCTCACGCGCCAGGAGATCGGCCCCGGCGATGCGCGGCTGATCTCGCCCCTTGCGAGCCTCCGCGCGGCCGGCATCCGCCTCGGGCTCGCGACCGACAACGTGCCGACGAGCCTGTTCCACCCCGTATGGCACGCGGTCACGCGCTGGAACCGCTATTCGGAGGACGCGATCGAGCCGACCGAGGCGGTCTCGCGCGAGGACGCGCTCCGCATGGCGACGATCGACGGCGCCTATCTCACCTTCGACGAGGACCGCAAGGGCTCGCTCGAGCCGGGCAAGCTCGCCGATCTCGTCGTGCTGTCCGACGATCCCCTCCTTTGCCCGACCGACACCATCAAGGACATCGTCGCCGAGACGACGATCGTCGGCGGCGCGATCGTCTATGAAAGGGAAGCCCGATGACCGAGCGATCGACGATGCGGATCGACGATCTCGACACGCCCGTGCTCCTGATCGAAGCCGATGCCTTCGAGCGCAACATGGCGCGCATGGGCGAGATCGCCGCGAGCGCCGGCATCGCCTGCCGGCCGCACGCCAAGGCGCACAAATCGCCGCTCGTCGCCGGGATGCAGAAGAAGACGGGCGCCGTCGGCATCTGCTGCGCGAAGCTCGGCGAGGCCGAGGTGATGGTGGCCGCCGGCATCGACGACATCCTGATCACCACCGAGGTCGTGGGCCGCGGCAAGCTTCTCCGCCTCATGGCCCTCGCGCAGTCCGCGCGCATCGGCGTCGTCGTCGACAACGAGGAGAACATCGACGAGCTCGCGCGCGCGGCGCAGACGGCCGGTGTGCGCCTCGACGTCCTGGTCGAGGTCGATGTCGGCCAGCGCCGCTGCGGCGTCGCGCCGGGTGCCGCCGCCGCGGTGCTCGCCGAACGGATCCGCGATTCGCGCTGGCTCCGCTTCCGCGGCCTCCAGGGCTATCAGGGCGCAATCCAGATGACGGCCGACTATGCCACCCGCCGCCAGCAGGTGAAGGACGCGCTCGACAAGCTCCTCGAGACCGCCGAGCACGTGCGGAAGGCCGGCCACGCGATTGAGGTCCTGACCGGCGGCGGCACCGGCAGCGTGGCGATCGACATCGCGCTCGGCGGGCTGACCGAGCTGCAGCCGGGCTCCTATCTGTTCATGGATGCGAAATACGCGGCGATCGAGTGGGAGAACCGCGCCCACGTGCCGTTCGAGAATGCACTGTTCGTGCTCGGCACGGTGATCAGCCGGCCCGCCTATGATCGCGCTATCGTCGATGTCGGGCTCAAGGCCGCCTCGAGCGACGGCGGACCGCCGATGCCGGTGGGATTGCCCGGCGCGAGCTTCGCCTTCGCCGGCGACGAGCACGGCCAGCTCTCGTTCGACGGCAAGCCCTGTCCGCTCGCGCTCGGCGCCAAAATCCGGCTGATCCCGAGCCATTGCGACACGACGGTCAATCTCTACGACCACTTCATCGTCGGCCGCGGCGAGCATGTCGAGGACGTGTGGGAGATCGCCGCCCGCGGCCGCGTCCAGTAGCGCGCTGCCTCAGCCGAGGAGGATCGACCGGTACCAGTTGGTGCTGACCACCTGGTCGAACACGATCCAGAGGAACACGGCGCAGAGAAGCGCGTAGATCACCGCGAACAGCCAGCTCGTCCGGCCCCACAGGACGAGGAACAGCGCGATGAAGACCGGGATCGCGATGAGCTGGCCGACGAGGACGCTGAGGACGAGGGCGAACCCGAGCCAGCCGAAGAAATAGACCGAGCGGCGGAGCTCGGCCCGGAAGTCCGCATCACCCAGCCAGGCGGGACCCCGCACGGTCCCGGCGACCGCCTGGGCGCGGATCGCCTGGATGTCGCGGAAGAGGACGGCGAGCGCGAGGAGGACGGCCGGAACGCCGACCAGGATCGGGAAGCGGCGCACCGCGTCCGGCCAGCCCAGCGCGCCGACGATCGAATAGACCGAGGCCACGAGCACCAGCACCGACATCGCGATCGAGAGCACCGGTACGCTTCCGCCGGCGTCGCTCGCGGACGCGGTGGCCTTGCGCCGATCGCGGACCTGCTGGCGGATCGCGAAATAGACGGTCACGACGATCAGGATCATGAGCACGACGACGATCCAGCGCTCCCACAGCCACGCCCAGCCATAGGCGCGGAGCGACAGATGGAGCGAGTTCTCCATGATGTCGCCGAGGATGAACCCGAGCACGATCGGCGCGCGCGGCCAACCCGACTGCTTCATCAGGACGCCGATCGCGCCGAACACGATGAGCACGATCCAGTCGCCGAGCTGCGCATTGCCCGACCACGCGCCCATCAGGACGAACATCGCGATCGCCGGCACGACGAGCTCGCCCCGGATGAAGATGATCTTCTGCAGCTGGTTCGCCCACATCATCAGAAGGACGGCCGCGACGATGTTGGCGAAGATCAGAGACCACATCATCGAGAAGGTGAGGTCGAGCTTCAGCGTCAACATCTCCGGGCCGGGCGTCAGACCCTGGATGAGGAACGCGCCGAGCAGGATCGCCATCGGCGCCGAGCCCGGGATGCCGAAGGCGACCGTCGGGACGAGCTCGCCGCCCTTGACCGAGTTGTTGGCGGCCTCGGGCGCGATCACGCCACGCACATCGCCCTTGCCGAACTGCGACTTGTCCTTGGCCGACTGCACGGCGTGGCCATAGGCGACCCAGTCGGCGATCGTCGAGCCGAGCGCGGGCAGGATGCCGATATAGATGCCGATGAACGACGAGCGGAGGAGAAGCCACCAGTGGTCGATCGCATCGCGCATGCCGCGCATGAGCCCGCCGGCCACGCTCTCGCGCGGGATGTCGGAGATCGAGCGCTTGCCGGCGGCGAGGCTCACGAGCTCGGGAAGCGCGAAGATGCCGAGAACGACCGGCACCAGCGGCAGGCCGTCGAGCAGATAGGGGATGCCGAGCCAGTAGCGCGGGATCGCGACCTGCTGCGCGTAGCCGACATTGGCGATCAGGAGCCCGATGGTCGCGACCGCGAGCCCCTTGAGGATCGAGCCGCCCGACAGCGCGCCGACCATGGTGAGCCCGAGCACCGCGAGCATGAAGAACTCGGGCTTGGCGAAGGCGAGGACGATCGGCTGCACGATCGGGATCGAGAACCCCATCACGATGCCGCCGATGACGCCGCCGATCGCCGAGCAGGTGAACGCCGCGCCGAACGCGCGCGAGGCCTCGCCCTTCTTCGCCATCGGGTAGCCGTCGACCACGGTCGCCTGCGCCGCCGCGGTGCCGGGCACGCCGATCAGGATCGCGGTGATCGAATCGCTCGTCGTCGTCACCGCGTACATCCCGAGCAGGAACGCGAACGCCGAGACGGGATCCATGCCGAAGGTGAACGGCAGGAGGATCGCCATGCCGGATAGACCCGAGAGCCCCGGCACGGCGCCGAAATACATGCCGATCAGGATGCCGAGCGCGAGATAGCCGATCGCCGGCCATTGCACGGCGAGCCACAGGCCTTGCAGCGCGGCGTCGAGCATGGGGTCGTTCCGAGGCGCGTCGGGTCCGCGGTCCCCGCTACTTGCCGATCTTGTCGGTGTAGTCGCGGATGAAGGCGACGAGCTCGGGCTTGATCTTGCCGAGATCGGCGATCAGCGTCTGCCCGTCATCGCCCGTCACCAGCCCGGCGCGATAGCGCACCGTCCTCTCGTACTCGGAGAGAAACGCCTCGTCCTTCCACATCGCGACGAAGGCGGCGCGCGTGTCCTTCACGGCCTCCGCCGGCGAGCCGGGCGGCAGGAACGACGTCCGGAACATGCTGTTCATGATCTTGGCGACGAGCCGCAGCGCCTCCCACTGCGGCCCCGACGGCATCGCGTCCTTGCCCTTCAGCTCCTTGTAGACCTGGAGGAAGCTCGGGACGTCGGGGACGACGGGGCTCGGCGCGAAATTGCCGGCCGCGTCCTCGATGTCGAAGTGCCAGTAGCCGATGGCGACGCCGGTCTTGATCATCGTCGGATCGATCGAGGCGCGGAAGCCGGGCAGCGAGCTGTTGGAGACCTGCACCTCGTTCTGGAGCACCGCCGTCTCGACCTCCTTGAGGCCCTTGTAGCCGGCGACGGCGCTGTACTTTACGCCGAGGAGATCGAGCGACAGCGCCGCGTAGAGCATCTGCGTCGAGGTCGGGCCGAGGCCGCCGACGCGGAAGCCCGAGGCCTTGACGATGTCGGCGCCCCTGGTGATGCCGGGCTTGATGTCCTTCCGCCCGTAGACGACGGACGGCTGCTGCACGCCGGCGATGAACACGAAGTCGTTGTACTTGACGCGGAGCCCCTCGCTCCCGAGCACCTGGTCCATCGGGTTCCAGGTGAAGAAGCCGAGAGTGAGGCCGTCCTTGGCCGCGCTCTCGCCGAGGAAGTTGGCGCCGAGATTGCCCGACGCGCCGCCCATGTTCTTGACGATGACGGTCGGTGCGCCGGGGATGTGGTTCGCGATGTGGCGGGCGATGATGCGGCCCTCGATGTCGGTCGGACCGCCGGGCGGGTAGTTGATCAGGAGCGTGAGCGTCTTGCCCTTGTAGAACTGCGCCGACGCCGGTGCGGCGATCGCGATGGCCGAGACTGCGACGGCGCCGAACAGCGCCAGGACCGAACGCCTCATCTCCCGTCTCCCTGTTGTTGCCGGGCGGCCGTTCGAGCGCCCGCCCGGTGACGCATTCTAGTTCTGTCGTTCCATCTTCGCCACGTAGTCGCGGATGAAGGCGACGGTCGAGGGTTTGGCCTCGGCGAGCGCCTTGACCGCGCGCTCGGCCTCGGGACCGACGACGAGGCCGGCGCGCGTGCGCACCGTCTTCTCATAATCGGCCATGAACGCCTCGTCCTTCCACACATTGGTGAACGCCGTTCGCAGGATGGCAAGCGATTCCTTGTTCACCCCCGGCGGCAGGAAGGCGACGCGGAACATGCTGTCGATCATGCTGTTGATGAGGATGAGCGCGTCCCAGGTCGGCCCGCTCGGCATCGCGTCCGCCCCCTTCACCTCCTTGTAGAGCTGAAGGAACGTCTTGACCTCGGGGAGCGCCGGGCTCGGCACGAAGCGACTGTCGGCGGTCTGGCTGTCGAAGTGGTAGAGCGGCATCACGATACCGGTCTTGAGCATCGTTGGGTCGATCGAGGCGCGCCAGCCGGGAAGCGAGGAGTTGGAGAGCTGCACCTCGTTCTGCTGCACCGCGGTCTCGACCTCCTTGAGGCCCTTATAGCCGGCGACCAGCCGGTAGTTCACGCCGAGAAGATCGAGCGACATGGTCATGCGGAGCGTGCCATGCGAGGCCGGCGCCAGCGCGCCCGCCTTGAACTGCGACGCCTTCAGGATGTCGCGCGGCTCCTTGAGCCCGGGCGGCGTGTCGCGCCGGGCATAGACGACGACGGGCTGCTGCACGCCGGCGACCCACTCGAACTGCTCGTATTTGAACCGCAGCCCCTCGCTCTGCAGGATCTGGTCGAGCGGGTTCCAGGTGAAGAACGCCATGGTCGTTCCGTCCTTCGGCGCGGAATCGCCCATGAAGTTGATGCCGATATTGCCGGCGCCGCCGGCCATGTTCTTGACCACGATCGTCGGATCGCCCGGGATGTGCTTAGCGATGTGTCGCCCGATGAGTCGGCCCTCGATGTCGTTGGGTCCGCCGGGCGGATAGTTGATCAGGATGGTGAGGGTCTTTCCCTTGTAATGCTGTGCCTCGGCGATGCCGCTTCCCGCGGCGGCGGCGAGGGCGAGCCCGGCGAGGGTCGAAACGACCAGACGTGTCATGCCCTTCCCTTTCTGTCAGCGCGGAGCATCAGGCCAAGATAGTCGCGCCCGCGGAAAAGAACAGCGTCGGGATGTACGGGGTCCGGCCCGCCTGGCGCGATCATCGCCGTCATGGCCCGGTGTCGGCAAGAAACGGCGCGACGGTCGCGTCGAACCGGGCGGGGTCCTCGAGCGGCAGATAGTGCCCGATCCCGTCGAGCACGGTGAGCCGCCCGGCCGGCAGCGCCGCCGCAATCGACCGGCAGAGCGCGACCGGGGCGACCGGATCGTCGCCGCCGGCTATGACGAGCGCGGGCACCGCGATCGCCGGCAGATCGGCGAGGAGATCGCCCGCGACGATCACCTCGACGAGCTGGCGATAGGCCGGCGCCGGGATCGCCGCCATGATGCGAACGACGGTCGCGACCGCGTCCGGGGCGGCCGCCTTGCCGAGGATGGACGGCGCGCGCGCCGCCGCGAAGGCCGCCATGCCGAGCGCGTCGATGTCGCGCGTTCGCCCGACCCGGAGCGTGGCGCGCTCGGCGTCCGGAAGCCGGCCGCCGCCATCGATCGGGTGCACCAGGACGACATGCCGGGCGAGCGCCTGCCGCCGGCGGCAGAGCGCGCCGACCATCATCGCCCCGATCGAATGGCCGATCAGATCGGCGCGCTCGATGTCGAGCCGATCGAGGAGCCCGAGGAGGACGCCGGCATAGCGGTCGGCCGTCGGCCGCGCGTCGGGGAGGGGTTCCGATCCGCCATAGCCCGGGGCGTCCCAGGCGATGACCCGGTGCGCGGCGGCGAACCGTTCGAACTGCGGCGCCCAGGATTGGGCGCTGCCGCCGATGCCGTGGACGAGGACGAGCGCGGGACCATCGCCCGCCTCGCGCCAGGCGACCGTGCGGCCGTCGATCGTCGCGCTGCGCGCGGCTTCGCGCATGGCCGGCGCGGGCGGGACCGCGGATCGAGCGATCCGCGGTTGTGCCGCCAAGGCGCCTATTTCTTCTTGGTCTGGTGGGTGACCAGCGTTCCGAGCTTGAACGGCTCGAAGGTCGGCTTGTAGCTCTTCTCGTCGAGGAACTGGCGGAGGCCGGTGTTGTAGGAATCCTCGTTGTCGCCGACCTTGATCGCCTGGCCCTTGGCGGCGAGGTAGTCGTAGGACTGCCAGAAATCCATCGTGCGCACCTGGCGCACCGCCTGCTTGGTCGCCTTCAGCACCGCCGGGCTCTTCTTCATGAGCTTTTCCGCGAGCTTGACGACCTCGTCCTCGAGGTTCGCCTTCGGCACCGCGTAGTTGATCATGCCGATCCGCGCCGCCTCCTTGCCGTCGAACGGATCGCCGAGGCAGGCGTAGTAGAGCGCGTGGCGCGGCAGCACCATGTCGGCGACGACCTTGGAGACGAGCGCGCCGGGGAGGATGCCCCAGTTCACCTCCGACAGCGAGAACACCGCGTCCTCGGCCGCGATCGCGAAGTCGGTCGCGAGGAGCTGCATGAACGCACCGCCGACGCAGTAGCCATGCACCATCGCGATGGTCGGCTTGTCGTAGTTGTAGAGCCGTTCCCAGCGCCAGCGATTGGCCGCCTCCTGCGAACGCTTGCGGCCGGCCGGATCCTTCTCCATCGCGCGGAAGAACAGCCGCAGGTCCTGGCCGGCGCTGAAATTGCCGCCGGCGCCGGTGATGACGACCACCTTCGTGTCGGGATCGGTCTCGAGCTCGGCGAGCGTCTCGTCCATCTCGTAGTGCAGCTGCGGGCTCATCGCGTTCCGCTTCTCCGGGCGGTTCATGATGAGCCAGCTGATCCCGTTGTGCTTCTCGACCTTGGTGGCTTCACGCTTCCTGGCGGCCATCGGCTTCTCCCCTTCGTGCCATCGTGTGTGAGTTTGTGTTGTCGACAGAATGAACGAACGCAGCAAGCGAGTCAAAGCGCGGCCGGCTCAGCCGTATTGGTTGAGGACGTGGCGCGCGAGCGTCATCTTGAGAATCTCGGTCGGCCCTTCGGTGATGATCATGCTGCGCTGGTCGCGCCAGAAGCGCTCGATCGGCAGATCGGTCGTGAGCCCGATGCCGCCGTGGATCTGCATGCAGCGATCGGCCGCCTCGAACGACCGGGTGTCGCCGAAGATCTTGGCCATGTAGGCCTCTTGCCGGATGTCCTCGCCGCGCTCGTATTTCCACGCCGCGTGGCGGACCATGAGCCGGAGCTGGTGCAACTCCATGTAGCTGTCGACCAGCATCCACTGCACCGCCTGGCGGTCGGCGAGCGGGCGGCCGAAGGTGACGCGGCTCTTGGCATAGGCGGCGCCGAGCTCGAGGCAGCGCTCGATGACGCCGGCGCCGCGCGAGCCGTGGCGGATGCGGCCCTCGTTGATCCAGTTCTGCGCGTGCTTGAAGCCCTCGCCCTCGGCGCCGATTCGGTTCGCGGCCGGCACGCGCACGTTGTCGAGCGTGATCTCCCACGGCCGGTCGTCCATCATCGTCACCTGCTTCCGCACGAGCGCGAGCCCGGGCGTGTTCATGTCGACGAGAAACGCCGATATGCCGCCGCGCGAGCCCTTGGCGCGGTCGGTGGCGGCGATCACTTGCGCGAAATCCGCGTCGTCGGCGCCGGTGATGAAGCGCTTCTGCCCGTTGATCACGTAGTGATCGCCGTCGCGCACCGCGGTCGTCCGCATGCCGCCGGGATCGCCGCCCGCGTCGGGCTCGGTCTGCATGAAGCAGGAGCGCTTCTCGCCGCGGATAACGGGGAGGAGGTAGCGCTCCTTCTGCGCATCGTTGAGGTGATAGAGGATCGGGCTCACCATCGGTCCGAAGATCGAGGCCGCGCGCGAGGGCAGCGCGATGGTGCGTCCGAGCTCCTCCCACACGACGGTCTTGGCGAGGAGGCCGAGACCCTGGCCGCCATAGGCCTCCGGGACGTCATAGAGCCAGAGCCCGAGCGCCCTCGCCTTGTCCTCGAGTCGCCGCTTGACGTCGGGCTTGAGCTTGCCGTCCGCCATCGTCTCGCGCTCGATCGGGATCAGCTCGGCGTCGACGAAGCGGCGCACCGAGGCCTGCAGCATCTTGAGTTCTTCGGGGAGCTCGAAGTCCATCGTCGTGTCCTCGGAGGGCGTGGGTTGCGTTCAGCCGGCGCGGCGCACCGGGCGGATGTCGACCGCGCGGACGCCGCGGCCCGCCGCCAGCACGATCAGCGGATTGACCTCGAGATCGGAGAGCCAGTCGCGGTGGTCGAGGAAGATCGTCGAGAGGCCGGCGATCGCGCGCGCGGCCGCCTCGACGTCGGCCGGGGCGCGGCCGCGGAACGCGCCGAGAAGCGCGCGGCCGCGGAGCGCGTCGATCATCGCGCGTGCGGCGGCGACGTCGACCGGCAGGAGGTGGAGCGCGACGTCCTTCAGCACCTCGACCATGATGCCGCCGAGCCCGACCAGCATGAACGGGCCGAACTGCGGATCCTCGCGCACGCCGACGATCATCTCGACGCCCTGCACCATCTCCTGCACGAGGAATCCCTCGATCGTCGCGCCGGGATGCGCGGCACGGAGCCGGGCGGCCATCGCGCGCGCGGCGGCGACGACCGCCTCGGGCGTCGCGAGATCGAGCGCGACGCCACCGATCTCGGTCTTGTGCGAGGCCGCGGGCGAGACGATCTTGACCGCGACCGGAAACCCGATCGCGGCCGCCGCGCGGGCCGCGGCGTCGGCATCGTCGGCGCGGGCACTCCGCGGCGGGGTGAGCGCGTGCGCGGCGAAGAGTTGATCGAGGCGCTGGGCCTCGAGATTCGCGCGATCGCCGCGTGGCGCCGGCAAGGGCGCCGGCGGATGACGCCGCGAAGCGCCATAGTCGATGAGCGCCTTCAGCGCGCGCGCGGTCTCGGGCAGGCCCTGCAGGAACGGCATGCCGGCGGCGGCCTGGAACGCGCGGCTGTGCTCGCCGACATTCTGCGCGGTGCGGCCGAAGATGAGGACGGGCTTGGTCGTCGCCCGCGCGACCGGCGCGAAGTCCTCCGGGCTGCCGCGCTCGTCGGCGGTCGCCGGCAGCTGGCCCTGCATGGTCACGATATCGACGCCGGGATCGGCGGCGATGATGGTGGTGATGTCGATGAAGACCTGCGGCCGCCCTGCCATGCCGGCGCCGGTGTCGAGCGGGTTGTCGGGCTTCACGCCGCGATCGATCATCGGCCGCAGCCGGGCGAGCGTCTCGGGGGCGAGACGGGCGAGCTCGAGGCCGGCCTCTGCCGCGTAGTCGAGGAACAGCCCCTTGGCGCCGCCGGAATAGCCGACCATCGCGACGCGCGCGCCGTCGGGGATGCGTCCGGCCTGGAAGGCGAGCCCGGTCTCGATCATGTCGTCGAGCGAGTGGCAGCGCGTGACGCCGACGCGCCGGCACATCGCGTCGAACACCGCGTCGTCGCCGGCGAGCGCGCCGGTGTGGCTCTGGGTCGCGCGGCTCCCGGCTTCGCTGCGGCCGATCTTGACCAGGATGATCGGCTTGCCGCGCGCGAGCGCCTTCTCGGCCGCGCGCATGAACGCCTCGCCGCGGCGAATGCCCTCGACCATGCAGGCGATCAGCCGCGTCTTGTCGTCCTCGACCAGGAAGTCGACATAGTCGGCGATATCGAGGTCGAGCTCGTTGCCGCTCGAGACGGCATAGGAGAAGCCGAGGCCGCGGATCGCGGCCTGCTGCAGCCAGTACTGGAACGTGCCGCCGGACTGGAACACCACCCCGACCGGTCCGGCCGGAAGCGCGCGCACGCGCGGCGCCGGATAGAGGAGGAGCTTCTCGTGGATCGAGAGCGCCCCCATGCAATTGGGCCCGCACAGCCGGAGCCCCTTGTCCTCGGCGAGGCGCTTGAGGACGGCCGCCCGCGTCGCGCCGTCCGCATCACCCCCTTCGCCGAACCGGGCGGCGAAGACGAGCGCGGCCTTGAGCCCGTGCGCCGCCCCCTCGGTCAGCGCCTCCGGGATCCCCTCGGCCGGGATGATCGTGAGCGCGAGGTCGACTGGCTCGGGCAGCGCCGCGAAGCCGGGATAGACCCGCTGCCCCCAGAGCTCGGTCCGGTTGGGGTTGATCAGGTAGACCTTGGCCGGAAAGCCGGCGTGCTCGAGGTTGTGGAAGATCGCCCGCGGCCAGCCGCTGCCGCCCGATTCCGAGGCGCCGAGGATTGCGATCGAACGCGGGCGAAACAGGCTCTCCGCCGAGCGAAACACGGACCCTCCTCGATTCGGTATCGATATCGATCTTGGACCCCGGCCAAGGCGGGGACGCGGCGAGTATTCGCGCCCGGTCGGGGCCCGTCAACCGAGCCGGCGCGGCGCGGTTTCGTGGGCGCGGAGAATCGCTCTGTGGCCGTGCGGCCACAAGCAAGGGAACAAATATGCTTGACACACCACCCCGGCCTTTCGCATGAAGGGTGTGACATCCGTCACACATGACGTAGCTCCAGGCCCAACCTGCGGCAGCAGCTCCGGGCCCAATCACAAGTCTTAGAGGATGACCCTGGCCGACGCCCCCGCCCCCCGGCAGCCGACCTCGTTGCGTCCACGCCCCCGCCGCCCCACCGCCCTCCTGGCCATCGCCGTGCTGACGGCGGCCGCGATCGCGGCTTTGCAGTTTGCGCCCGTGCAG